>JBNKWI010000042.1:0-27227 GCA_050299695.1 Paracoccaceae bacterium | reverse complement strand
TGACTGCGAGACTGACAAGTCGAGCAGAGACGAAAGTCGGTCATAGTGATCCGGTGGTTCCACGTGGGTGGGCCATCGCTCAACGGATAAAAGGTACGCCGGGGATAACAGGCTGATACTGCCCAAGAGTCCATATCGACGGCAGTGTTTGGCACCTCGATGTCGGCTCATCTCATCCTGGGGCTGGAGCAGGTCCCAAGGGTATGGCTGTTCGCCATTTAAAGAGGTACGTGAGCTGGGTTTAGAACGTCGTGAGACAGTTCGGTCCCTATCTGCCGTGGGTGTAGGATACTTGAGAGGAGTTGCCCCTAGTACGAGAGGACCGGGGTGAACGATCCACTGGTGGACCAGTTGTCGTGCCAACGGCAGTGCTGGGTAGCTATGATCGGAAAGGATAACCGCTGAAGGCATCTAAGCGGGAAGCCCCCCTCAAAACAAGGTATCCCTGAGGGCCGTGGAAGACCACCACGTCGATAGGCCGGAGATGTAAGCGCAGCAATGCGTTCAGTTGACCGGTACTAATTGCCCGATAGGCTTGATTTGATCCAGTGGAAGACTGGCTCAGATCAATCGCATACACACCGGTTGGTGTGCCTGACTTGGACGTGTTCCTCCCTTGGTCTGGTGGTCATAGCGCAAGCAAAACACCCGATCCCATCCCGAACTCGGCCGTTAAGTGCTGTAGCGCCGATGGTACTGCGTCCTAAGACGTGGGAGAGTAGGTCACCGCCAGACCTAGAGAGGAACACGCGTATCTCTCGAACGATGTTTCGACAAAACGCCGCCCTTCGGGGCGGCGTTTTGCGTTGGGGCGATCTTTGAGCCTCTGACTCAACGGGACGAGACGCCCGGCCCGAGCGCCTGGGAAAAATCCGCGGGTTCGAACGGGATCTTCCGTGGTCTCGCGTGATGGAAATGCGCGAGCGCGCGCAGGCCCATCCTGAGTTGCGCCGCGGCCCTCCGGAGGCGGTGGCCCGTCGACCGGCCGGCTGGCGCGGGCCGCCCCGCCGCGATCGACGAACGCGTTTCGATGGGAGGCGTCAGGCCGAGCTCCCCGCATTGGTCGAGCTGGACGGCGCAGGCCGGTTCGGTCTGGTAGCTGCGGATTTCATAGGCGGCGCAGATGACCGCGTCGGCGATCCCCGGGGCGCGGCGGGCGCGGGACAGGAGCTTCTTCGCGCCCTCGGGCCACAGGATGTAGGCGGCCGCGCCGCTGCGGTCCTGGTAGAGCGGGCGTGTCGCGAGTCCATCGGCCAGCGGCTCCGCCAGATTGCCGACAAGCTTCTTTCGGCCCCGTACTTCCAGCGAGAGGTGATCCACACCCGTCCTCGTTTCCACCGCCGCGAGCAGCGGCGGCACCCTGCGAGACAGAAGGGCGTCGTCTTCGAGGATTAGCATCGGCACGCCGTCCCGCGCGACACGTTCCCAGGCGGAGACGTGGCTCAGGAAGCAGGCCTTCTCCGTGTCCTTGAGCGGGCGCTCCCAGCGGTTCCAATAGCAGGTCGGCCGTTCCGCCGATGCCTCCGGGGCCGTCAGGGCCGCGAGACGTTCCCAGGCCAGGCCGAAATCGTCGAGCTGTTGCGCCATGAAGCCGAGCCGTTCCCGCGCGGAATCCAGATTGATGACGAGGCAGAGCAAGGAGATCCTCCGGCAGGGGCACCTGCCGTCTATCTTGCCGTTGGCGGTGGATGCAAGGCGGCCGGGGTACGAAGCGCGGCGTGAGAAGCGTTGCTTGACTCCGTCCGCTCCGCCTTTCATGTACCGCGCGCGGACAAGCTAAGGCGGGATCATGGCGGAACAGACCGAAACCGAACACCCGGTCGTCGAGACGATCAAAACCATCGTCTACGCGCTCGTGATTGCCCTGGTCTTCCGGACCCTGTTCTTTCAGCCCTTCTGGATCCCGTCGGGCTCGATGAAGGACACGCTCCTGATCGGCGACTTCCTGTTCGTCAACAAGATGGCCTACGGCTATTCGCGCTATTCCTGCGAGGTGCCGCTCGTCGGGGTCAGCGTCTGCCCCTTCATCGGCGACCGGTGGCTCGGTTCCGCACCCGAGCGCGGCGACGTCGTGGTGTTCCGCCACCCGACCAACGGTCAGGATTTCATCAAGCGGCTGATCGGGCTGCCCGGCGACAAGATCCAGGTCCGGGACGGCATCCTTTACATCAACGGCGAGATGGCACCGCAGGAGCCGGCCGGAGAGTTCGAGGAACCCTATGAGAAGCAGGGGCCGCTCGGCGGACTCCCGGCTTGCAAGAACAATGTCGGTATCGGCGGCACCTGTGTGAAGGACCGCGCCATAGAGACCCTGCCGAACGGGGTGAAGCATGACGTGCTGAACGTCGGTGAGCGTGGAACGGACAACACGCTCGTCTTCACCGTGCCCGAGGGCCAGTATTTTTTCATGGGCGATAATCGCGACAACTCGCTCGACAGCCGGGTGGTGCCGCCCAACGGCGTCGGCTTCGTCCCCGCGAAGAACCTGATCGGCCGTGCGGACCGGATCATGTTCTCCTCAGCCGGCCGTTCGCTGTTCTTCTTCTGGACCTGGCGCGGCGATCGCTTCTTCAAGGCCATCGACTAGGGTCCGGGGCCGGCCGGATGACGCGGAAGACGACATTTCTCCTCTTCTCGCTGGCCCTCCTCGTGCTGGCGGGGTTGGTGCTCGGGCGAATGGCCTATCAGCCCTTCTGGATTCCGTCCGGTAGCATGAAGCCGACCCTGCTCCCGGGCGATTACCTCCTCGCGCGAACCTGGAGTCTCGGTCCCTCCGAGCGGGGCGATGTTGTGTTCTTTCGCAGCAATGGCATGACCTTCGTGGCCCGGGTCATCGGGATGCCGGGCGAGAAAGTTCAACTTGTGAACGGCCAGGTCATGGTCGACGGCACCGTCTTGCCTCAGGCGCCGGCGGGCGATTTCGAGGAAACCTATGTGCGCGGAGGACCGGGAGGCGGCTTGCCGGTCTGCCGGAACGACGTTGCGCCAGGCGAGATCTGTCTCAAGACAATGCTGACGGAAACGCTTCCCGAAGGCTTCAGCTACGGTGTGCTCGATATCGGCGAACGAGGCCTCGACAACACGCCGGTATATACCGTTCCTGCCGGGCACTACTTCCTCCTTGGGGACAACCGCGACAATTCCATGGACAGCCGCTTCACCACGCCACCGGTGGGCTGGGGCTTCGTGCCAGCCGATGCGATTTTCGCCAAGGCCTCGACCATCCTGTTTTCGAGCACCGGCGATCTGGACGACACCAGCGCCTGGCGCGATGGCCGTTATTTCGTGAAGGTCCGGTGAGACTGTCGGCCGATATGCAGGCCTTCGAGGCGCAGCTCGGCCATCGGTTCGCGCGGCCCGAGCTCCTGATCCGCGCGCTGACCCATCCGTCGATGTCCTCCGAGGCGCGGCCGTCGAACCAGCGGCTCGAATTCCTCGGCGACCGGGTGCTGAACCTGGTGATCGCCGAGGCGGTGTTCCGCGACGATAGCAAGGCCGCCGAGGGCCAGCTCGCGCCGCGCTACAATGCGCTCGTGCGCAAGGAGACCTGCGCAGACGTTGCGCGCCACATCGGGCTCGGGGACGTGATGCGCCTCGGCCGGTCGGAGCAGATGTCAGGCGGGCGCCGGAAGGAGGCGATGCTGGGCGACGCGATGGAGGCGGTGATCGCCGCGATCTATCTCGATGCCGGGCTGGAGGCGGCGCGCGATGTAGTGCTCGCGCTCTGGGGCGCGCGGATCGCCGCGGCGGGCGACGAGGCGCAGGACGCCAAGACCGCGCTTCAGGAATGGGCCCAGGCCCGCGGCCAGACCCCGCCCGCCTATGTGGAGATCGCCCGTTCCGGCCCCGACCACGCGCCGGTCTTCACCATCGAGGCGCAGCTTCAGGACGGCGCGTCCGAACGCGCGAAGGCCGGGTCGAAGCGCCAGGCCGAACAGGCCGCGGCGCGGGCGCTTCTCGATCGCCTGCGCCGCTGACCGTTCAGGCGGTGAGGTCCTTCACCTCGGCGTCGGGCGCATTCTTCTTCACCGACTCGATGCCGTTCTCGCGGGCCGAGGTCGAGGTATAGCTCTCCGACGTGCCGATCACCTGGCCGTTCCCGGCCTTGAGATTGAACATGTGCTGGCCCGACTTGGTTTCCTTCCGCTCGTAGCGGCCATCGTCGGCGGCATTCTTCTTGACCGAGGCGATGCCGTTGTCGCAGCTGGCCCGCTGCTTGTAGCCCTCGCTCGCCAGGATCGTCTGGCCGTTGCCGGCCTTCAGCCGGAACCGGAACTCGCCCGCCTTGTCGGTGTAGATCTCGAACTTGCCTGCCATGGGTCCATCTCTCCCTGTCTCGTTGGCCCTGGGTGCAACTTACGTTCACAAATCCGCGATGCGCAAACGGTTTGCAAAGCCTCAGCCGCAGAATTGCAGGCGCCGGCGCCCGGGAGCGCTGGCAAAGCGGCGCTTTTCCGGCTAAGCCGCGCCTCCGGAACAACAGGATCGCCCATGACCACCCGCGCCGGATTCGCAGCCCTGATCGGTGAGCCCAATGCGGGCAAGTCGACGCTCCTGAACCGCATGGTCGGCGCCAAGGTGTCGATCGTCACCCACAAGGTCCAGACCACCCGCGCCCGGATCCGTGGCGTAGCGCTCGAGGGCGAGAGCCAGATCGTCTTCGTCGACACGCCGGGCCTGTTCCGCCCGCGCCGGAGGCTCGACCGGGCGATGGTCGCGGCGGCTTGGGGCGGGGCGGCGGATGCCGACGTGGTGGTGCTCCTGATCGAGGCGCATCGCGGCATCACCGAAGGCGTCGCGGCAATCCTCGACAGCCTTGCCGAGAAGGCCGAGAGCCGCCGCATCGCGCTGGCCATCAACAAGATCGACCGGGTCGAGGCGCCCGCGCTTCTCGGCCTCTCGCAGGAGATGAACGCGCGTTTCCCCTTCGTCGAAACCTTCATGATCTCCGCCGAACGCGGCCACGGCGTCGACGATCTCCGCCGCTGGATCGCCGGCCAGATGCCGGAAGGCCCCTGGCTCTACCCCGAAGACCAGATCGCCGACCTGCCGATGCGGATGATCGCCGCCGAAATGACCCGCGAGAAGCTCACGCTCCGGCTGCATCAGGAGCTGCCCTACGAGCTGACGGTCGAGACCGAGGGCTGGGAGGAGCGCAAGGACGGCTCGGCGCGGATCGACCAGGTGATCTATGTCGCCCGCGACGGCCACAAGGGGATCGTGCTGGGCAAGAAGGGCGAGACGATCAAGGCGGTCTCCACCGCCGCCCGCGCCGAGATCGCCGCGTTTCTCGACCGCAAGGTGCATCTGTTCCTGACCGTCAAGGTCCGTCCGAACTGGCTCGAAGAGGCCGAGCGCTATTCCGAGATGGGCCTCGACTTCCGCGAGGGCGACGCGTGAGGCCGCGCCTCGCCGCCCGGGTCTGGATCGACGCCTATCTGCGGCGCCTCGCGCTCCGCAACATCCCCGCCTATGTGGTGTACAAGGGTGACCCGACGGCGGGCGTCGTGATGGTCAAGCTCAACACGCTCGACGGCAGGGCGATCTGCTTCCAGCGCAGCTACGACCTGATGACCGGTGAGCGCGCCTGGGTCGTGCTCGCCGAGGGCGACGAGGCCGCCGTCGATACCTCCATCGCGAAACAACGCAGCTTCGACAGTGATCTCTGGGTGCTCGAGGTCGAAAGTCGCGACGGCGAGCATCTCCTCGAGGAGGATGGGCTCGCCTGAGACACGGGCGGGACCGACCTGCTCAGGCCTGGCGCGATACCAGATCGACGAAATGCTGCCGCGCCGCGGGCAGCGGCCGGTCGCCGAGCGAAGGCGCGAGGCGCGTCTTGAGGAAGAAACCGGTGGTGGTGAGGCCTTGGGCGATCTCCGCGAAGGCCCCTTCGCCATGGCCGAGAAGCGCGGGCGGCAGGGGCAGGAGCCGGTCGGCCCAGGTGCCCGCCGCCTCCGCCGCGACCGCACGGCCGGATTTCGGCGAGACATAGGCCAGGTCCTCCACCGCTCCGCTGACAACGCAGGAGGAGAGGTCGAGCCCGAATCCGAGCTCGTCGAGCAGCGCGAGTTCCCAGCGGAGATAGGCGAGCGGCCAGGCCGGGTTGGTGCCGATCAGGTCCAGAAGCGCCTCGGTGCGGCGGTGGAGCGCGGGGTGGGGCTCGCGTTCGGGGAGGGCGAAGGAGAGGAGGGCGCAGAGGGAGTTGAGGGCGGCGAGGGTGAGGCGGCCGGACATGAGGGCGGCGGCGCGGGAGCGGAGGGGTTCGACGGTGTAGCTGCCGATGTGATCTTCGAGGCGGGCGCGCCAGGTGGCGTCGAGAAGCGTGCCGGGCTGCAGGGCCGGGGCGAGTTTGCGGCTGGTGCCGCCCCGGACGACGCCGAGATGGCGGCCGTGTGCGGCGGTGAAAAGTTCAACGATCACCGAGGTTTCGCCGTGCCGGCGAACCGAGAGAAGCGATCCCTTGTCGCGCCAGTCCATGGCGGCGAGGTAAGCGCAAGCGGGGCCGCTCGGCAAGGTGGGTTTCGCCGCGGGCTTTGCCCGCGCCGACCCGCGGAGGGCGCTGCCCCCCCGCCCTCCCTTCGGTCGGCCCCCGGAGTATTTTCGGCCAGAGGAAGCGGTGGAGCCCGCCGCACAACCCGTACACAACCTGTACACAACCTGTACACCGGCGGTGCAGGATTGGCGCCTTGACCTTCCAGTGACTGGAACCAACATATTGGGAGCGACCACGGAAGAATCGCGTTGGAGGCTGGGCCATGTCTGCGGAAAAGGATCATGTGACGCTTTCGGTCGAGGGCATGTCCTGCGCGTCCTGCGTCGGGCGGGTGGATCGCGGGCTGACGGCGCTGGAGGGCGTGCGCGACGTCTCGGTCAACCTTGCGTCGGAGACCGCGCGGCTCGGCTTCGACGGGCCCGACAGGGTACGGGAGGCGGTGGCGGCGCTCGACCGGCTCGGCTACCCGGCCCGGCGCGCGAGCGTGACGCTGGAGGTCGGGTCGATGTCCTGCGCCTCCTGCGCCGGCCGGGTGGAGAAGGCGCTGGCGGCGCTGCCGGGCGTGCTCGAAGCCCATGTCAATCTCGCGGCCGAGACCGCGGCGGTGACCTATGCCGAGGGGGCTCTGACCCCGGCCGGGATCGCGGCGGCGAGCACGGCGGCGGGCTATCCGGCCAAGCCGGTCGCCGGCCCGGGCGCGAGCGACGACCGGGTGACGCGGAAGGAAGAGGAGGCGCGGGAGCTTTCGCGGAAGATGATCCTTGCTGCGGCGCTGGCTTTACCGGTCTTCCTCGTCGAGATGGGCGGGCACATGATCCCGGCGCTGCATCACTGGATCGCCGCGACCATCGGGCAGGAGGCGAGCTGGATCCTGCAATTCCTCCTGACCTCTGCTGTGCTGGCCGGGCCGGGCCGTGGCTTCTACCAGAAGGGCATCCCGGCGCTCCTGAAGGGCGTGCCCGACATGAACAGCCTCGTCGCCATGGGAACCGGGGCGGCCTATCTCTATTCGGTCGTGGCGACCTTCCTGCCGGGGCTCCTGCCCGAGGCGGTGCGGGCCGTCTATTTCGAGGCGGCGGCGGTGATCGTGGTGCTGATCCTCCTCGGCCGGTTCCTCGAGGCGCGCGCCAAGGGGCGCACGGGCGCGGCGATCCGCAAGCTGGTGGGGCTCCAGGTGCGGACCGCGCGGGTCATGCGGGACGGCGCGGCGGTCGAGGTCGCGGTGGACGATCTCGCGGTGGGCGATGTGCTCCAGGTGCGGCCGGGCGAGCGGCTTGCGGTGGATGGCGAAGTGGTGGGCGGCACGAGCCATGTGGACGAGAGCATGCTGACCGGCGAGCCGGTGCCGGTCGAGAAGGCGGCGGGCGATCCGGTGACCGGCGGCACGGTGAACGGGGCGGGGAGCCTCGAATACCGCGCGACGCGGGTCGGCGCGGAGACGACGTTGTCGCAGATCATCCGCATGGTCGAGGAGGCGCAGGGCGCCAAGCTGCCGATCCAGGGGCTGGTCGACCGGATCACGCTCTGGTTCGTGCCGACGGTGATGGGGCTCGCGGCGCTGACGGTGCTGGTCTGGCTTTTGGTCGGGCCCGATCCGGCGCTGACGCTCGCGCTGGTGGCCGGCGTCTCGGTGCTGATCATCGCCTGCCCCTGCGCAATGGGCCTGGCGACGCCCACCTCGATCATGGTGGGGACCGGGCGGGCGGCGGAGCTGGGCGTGTTGTTCCGCAAGGGCGACGCGCTGCAGGCGCTGGACCGGGTGGATGTGGTGGCGCTCGACAAGACCGGCACGGTGACCGAGGGGCGACCCGAAATGACCGATCTGGTGCTGGCCGAGGGGGGCGACCGGGCCGAGCTGCTGGCGCTGGTGGCCGCGGTCGAGGAGCGCTCGGAGCACCCGATCGCCGAGGCCATCGTGCGGGCGGCGCGGGCCGAGGGCGCGGCGCGGAAGGCGGCGGAAGAGTTCGCCTCGGTGACCGGCTACGGCGTGTCGGCGCAGGTCGGCGGGGCGACGGTGCTGGTGGGCGCGGCGCGTTTCCTCGAACGGGAGGGGATCGCGGTGGGGGCGCTCGGTGGCGAGGATGTGGCGCTCGCCCGGCGCGGGCGGACGGCGCTGTTCGCGGCGGTGGACGGGCGTGCGGTGGCGGTGATCGGGGTGGCCGATCCGGTGAAGCCTGCGAGCCGTGCGGCGGTGGCGGCCCTGCGCGCGGCGAGGCTGCGCGTGGCGATGATCACGGGCGACCGGCGCGAGACGGCCGAGGCGATTGCGGCCGAGACCGGGATCGACCTTGTGGTGGCGGATGTGCTGCCCGACGGCAAGGTGAAGGCGCTGGCGGAACTTGCGGAAGGCGGCCGGAAGGTGGCTTTCGTCGGCGACGGGATCAACGACGCGCCGGCGCTGGCGCGGGCGGATGTGGGGATCGCCATCGGTACCGGGACGGATGTGGCCATCGAGGCGGCGGATGTGGTGCTGATGTCGGGCGATCTGCGCGGCGTGGTGAACGCCTTCGAGGTGTCGAAGCGGACCATGCGGAACATAAGGGAGAACCTGTTCTGGGCCTTTGCCTACAATACCGCGCTGATCCCGGTGGCGGCGGGGGTGCTGTACCCGGCGTTCGGCGTGCTTCTGTCGCCGGTGCTGGCGGCCGGCGCGATGGCGTTGTCCTCGGTCTTCGTCCTGACCAATGCGCTCCGGCTGCGGCGGATCGCGCCGGCGATGGACGAGCGGCAGGCGGTGCGCGCCGGGGTGCGGGCGGCGGTGGCGCCGGCGGAATGAATAGGGGTGCGATGAACATCGGCGACGTTGCGCGGCTGTCGGGGATTCCGGCGAAGACGATCCGCTATTACGAGGATATTGGGCTGGTGCGGCCCTTGCGGAGCGGAAACGGCTATCGGGCGTTCCGGGAGAGCGACCTGCACAAGCTGGCGTTCCTGGGCCGGGCGCGGGCGCTCGGCTTCACCATCGAGGATTGCCGGGCGCTGATGGCGCTCTACGAGGACGAGAGCCGTGAGAGCGCGCAGGTGAAGCGGATCGCCGAGGATCACCTGGCGCGGATCGACGAGAAGATCGCGCAGCTCCGGTCGATGCGCGAGACTCTGGCGCATCTGGTGCATGCCTGCGCGGGGGATGCGCGGCCCGAATGCCCGATCCTCGCGGATCTGGGCCACGCGGAGGGCTGAGCCCGGGCGTTACTCCGGGGAGACCAGCGCCTTGCGGTTCCTGGCATGCCGGCGGGTGAGCGCTTCGGCGCGCCGGCGGGGCAGGATCGGCCGGGCGGCGGCGTCGCGGGAGAGCCCGGTCTCGAGGCCGGGGAGCAGAGTGCGGAGTTCGCGCCGGGCCCGGTAGCCGAGCGCCTTCAGGGCCTCGGTGCCGGGCAGGAGCGTTTCGGCTGGGCTGCCCTCGGCGCGGACGACTTCGTGGCTGCGGCACATGATGTGCCAGTATTCGATCCCGCGGGCGGTCTCGTCGATGGCGATGCCGGGCATGCCGACGAGGTGCTTCGCGGCGACCAGCGCCTCGCGCGGGCCGCCGAGCATCCGGGCGACGATCTCGGAGCGGATCAGGATCCGGTGCTGCGGCGAGACGCGGAGATCGCGCAGGGGCAGGCCGTTGCCGAGCGCGCCGGCGGCGATCCGGACGGGGCGCATTCCGGGCGTTTCGGCCGTCGTGGCGGCGCTGACGGCGCGCCGGCCGATCCAGACGATCGGTTCCGCGCGGCCATCGGCGGTCGCGACCAGATCGCCGGCGCGAAGGGTCTCGATGGGCTGCGCTCCCGCGGGCGTCGCGATGAGGGTGCCGCGGGCGAAGCAGACGGGATCGGCGATCGACTGGCCGTCCCGGGAACTGCCGGGGACGGAGGTGAGGATGGCGCCCGACGGCGGCGTGGCGCCCTCGAAGGTGTAGCCGACCACGTTGAAGTTGAAGCCGTCGAAGGTCGCGACGGCGACGAGCCGGTAGGTGGTGCCGAACTGGTCGGTCACGTCGAATTCGTACTCGTCCTCCATCTGCGTTCCGGCGGCATAGGTCGTGCCGCCGATCGTGAGCGGGGCGCCGAGCACCTGGCTGTGGGGCGACCAGGACCCACCGGACCATTCCGGGTTCAACGGGTCGTCCTGGAAGGTATCGTCGCCGTCGGCGATGTTCGCGGCAACGGTTTGCGACGGATCGTAGGTGAAGGAGTAGGACTGGAAATTCCAGCCTTCGCCGCCACCGGTATTGTGGTTCGGCGTGGCCCCCGAGAAGGTGAGGGCGCTGAGGGGGATCACGTTGAGGGTGTAATCGGACATCGACGTTAGGAACTTGTTAAGGTTTGGCCCCCTCTGACAAAACATTGTGGCCAAAATGAGATGCCCTGCTACCGCGGCGCCGGGCCGGTCGAGCTGCGCTCGACGATGCGGCAGGCGAGTTCCACGCGGCGTGGCGGCAGGGCCGGCCCGGCGATCGCCTCGCGCAGGAGGTCGAGCGCCAGGCTGCCGATGGCGTGCATCGGGATTTCCACGGCCGAGAGCGGCGGGCTCTGCAGTTCGCATTGCGGCAGCCCGTCGAAGCCGAGCACGCTGACTTCGCCGGGCACGTCGATACCGGCGCGGGCAAGCGCGAGGAGCGCGCCCACGGCGAGGCTGTCGCCCGCGGCGAGGATCGCGGTGAAATCGCGTTCGCCGCGGCCGAGGCGGCGGGTGATCGCGGCGTCGGCGACCTCGGGCAGCCAGTCGTCGACCTCTTCCACCAATGCCGGATCCGGGGCGATGCCGGCGGCACGCAGCCGGTCTTCCCAGCCCTCGCGGCGGCGCGCGATGGTGCGGCGGCCGGGGCGGGTCAGGAACAGGATCCGGCGGTGTCCGTGGGCGAGGAGCCGCTCGGTCGCGAAGGCGGCGGCCGTGCGGTTGCAGGGCGCGACCGAGGAGAGCCGCATCATCGGGTCATCGGCATTGACCAGCACCACGGGCCGGTCGAGCGCGGCGGCCGCGGCGATGGCGGCATCGCTCTCGGGGGTCAGGAGGAGATAGCCGGCGGCGTCTTCGTCGGCGGCGAAGGTCGCGGAGAGCGGCTCGGTCGTGGCGCGCGTTTCGAGGATCATCCCGAGAGAGGCGGCCCGGTCGCGCATGCCCTGGAGCACGTGGAGCGTGAACTGGCTGCGGGCGTAGTCGACCATCGCCGCCGGGCTGGCCAGCAGCACGGCGCGGCGCCCGGCCACCGCCGATTGCGTCGCGTAGCCGAGGGTCGCCGCCGCGTCGCGCACACGGTCCCGCAGCTCGGGGCGCACGCCGGGGCGGTCCGCCAGCACGCGGCTGACGGTTGCGACGGAAACGCCGCAGCGTTCCGCGAGATCTTCCATTCGGATGCGCCGGCGTTCCATGGCGGGCCCTCCTTGCCGCAAGACTGCAAAAAACTTTCATGTTGTGCAAATCATTTTCTATCCGCATCGTTCCGGGCAGGGAGGAATTCGGATGAAAGACGTCTCGGCGATTCGGGATGCCTTGTCCCGTCTGGTGGGCGGGCTCACGGCGCTGCGCGACAGCGGCCGGTTTCACGAGCCGAACCTGGACGGCTCCGCGGGCGATTACATCAGCTTCGATGCCTGGGAATGGCCGCAGGGCGTGGGGCTCTACGGCCTTGCACGGCTCTGGCGCGACACCGGCGACGCGGCTTTGCGGGACATTCTCGAGGACTGGTATGCCGGCCATGCCGAGCGGGGGCTGCCGGGGCTCAACGTCAACACCACCGCGCCGATGCTGGCGCTCACGCTGCTCTGGGAACGGACCCGCGACACGCGCTGGGAGGCGATGCTGTCGGCCTGGGCCGAGCGGGTCGTCGAGGAGGCGCCGCGCACGCCGGAGGGCGGGTTCCAGCACGACGTCTCGGACAAGATCAACGACGGCGAATTGTGGGACGATACGCTGTTCATGGTGGCCCTGTTCCTCGCGGCCTATGGCGAGGCTTCGGGGCGCCGGGCGCTGGTGGACGAGGCGCAGCATCAGTTCCTGGTGCATACGCGTTACCTGGCCGATCCCGAGACCGGGCTCTGGTTCCACGGCTGGAGCTTTCCGCGACGCGACAATTTCGCCCGGGCGCGCTGGGCGCGGGGCAATGCCTGGATCACTGCGGGGCTGGCCGATCTGCCCGATCTCTGCACGCTCGACCCGGCCATCGCGCGCTATCTCGACGGGGTTCTGGGCGCCCAGATCGGCGCGCTTCTGCCGTTGCAGACCGAGACCGGAGCCTGGCGGACGCTCCTGGACGATCCGGGGAGCTACGAGGAGACCTCGGCCACCGCGGGCATCGCCTATGGTCTGATGAAGGCGGCGCGGCTGGGCCGGGCCGGGCCCGAGGCGCTGGCGGCGGGGCGCCGGGCGGTGGGCCATGTGCTGGGGCAGATCGGGCCCGACGGCGTGGTGGGCGGCGTGTCCTACGGCACGCGCATGGGCCACGATCTGCAATTCTACCGCGACATTCCGGTGCAGCCCACGGGCTATGGCCAGTCGCTCGCCATTCTCTGCCTGGCAGAGGCGCTCAATCACGAGGGAACCGCATGACCTGGACCACGCGCTACGGCGCCTCACCCGCTTCGGTGGACGGCATGACAGGTGCCGATCTGCGCGCGGAGTTCCTGGTGCCGGGGCTGTTCGTGCCGGGCGCGGCGCGGTTCGCCTATACCCATGTGGACCGTATGGTGCTGGGCGGGATCGTGCCGGGGGCGGAGCCCATCGCGATCGGCGACGGGTCCGAGGTGGGCACGCCGTACCTGTTCGACGCGCGCGAGGGCGGGATCGCCAATCTCGGGCAGGGGGCCGGGACGGTGACGGTGGACGGCACCGTGTTCCCGGTGGGGCCGCGCGACATCCTCTATGTCGGGCGCGGCGCGAAGGATGTGCGGCTGGCCTCCGATGACGCCGGGACGCCGGCGATGTTCTACCTCAATTCGGTGCCGGCGGGGGCGGACCATCCACACCGGCTGATCACCCGCGCCGAAGCGAAGCCGGTGACCATGGGCGAGGCCGCGAAGTCGAACCTGCGCACGCTGCGGATGTATATCCATCCGGAAGTGGCGCCCTCCTGCCTCCTCCTGATGGGCATCACCGATCCGGCGCCGGGCTCGGTCTGGAACACCATGCCGCCGCATCTGCACGAGCGGCGGATGGAGGCGTATTTCTATTTCGACATGGCCGAGGAGGACCGGGTGTTCCACATCATGGGGCGGCCGGACAATACGCGGCACCTGGTCGTCGCCGCGGGCGATGCTGTGCTGTCGCCGGCCTGGTCGATCCACATGGGGGCGGGCACCGGGCCCTATGCCTTCGTCTGGGGCATGACCGGCGAGAACCAGGTGTACCAGGATGTGGATCCGGTGGCGGTGAGGGATCTCAGATGAACCGGTTCGAACGCGCTTTGGCGCCGGGGGCGCCGGTGACGCTCTGGCGGGTGTCGGAGGTCGCGGAAGAGGCCTTCGACGTGCCCGAACGGCCGATGGAGGGCGAGATGGACCCGTTCTTCTTCCTGACCAAGGAGAAGAACTTCATCCCGCACGAATATCCCTGCCGGACCGATTTCGCGGGGCGGTATCGCGGCGGGCGGCCCGACGAGCGGGTGACCGGGGCGCCGGAGCGGGTCTGGCTGGGCTTCGGCTCGCCGCGGCTCGACCTGTCGGGATTCTGGTTCCGGGCGACGCGGCTCGCGGCGCGGGCGGAGGTGCTGATCCTCGCCGAGGGCGCGGGGCGGGCGCGGCTCAGGCTCGCCACCTGCGGCGGCGCGATCCTGCGGGTGAATGGGGCGGAGGTGCTCTGGACCGCGGAATACCGGCGGAACTACGAGACTTCGGCGGAGGTGGAGGTGGCGCTTCTGGCGGGCTCGAACCTCGTCGAGCTGTTCTTCGACGATCTCGCCGAGCGGGATACGCGGTTCTACGCGGAACTGTCCTATCTCGACGGGCCGGCGGCGCGGCAGGCGATCCCGGTGGCGGCGGATCCGGCCCACGCGGCCGCCGTGGAGGCGGCCCTCGAGCGGATGCATTTCGCGCGGAGCTCGCAGGATGGCGGGTCGGTGCGGCTTTGCCTGCCGGCGCCCTTGCCGGTGCGGGCGCGGGCGGAGCTCAGGATCGAGGGGGATTTCATGTCCCACGATGCCACGCCCGAGATGACGGTCGATCTGGCGGCCGGGGCGGCGGAGATCGACCTCGGCGCGGCCGAGGCGCTGCCGGCGGATTTCCGGCATGTGGTGGTGCGGCTTTCGGTGGCGGGCTTCGCGGCCGAGCGGGTGCTCGGGACCGAGATCGCGCACCGGGCGGCGCAGGGCGCGGCGCCCGCGAACCCGGCCGCGCGGGTGACCGAGGCGCTGGAGGCCGTCGCGATGGGCGGCGAGGCCGACACGGTGCGGGCCCTGGCGCGGCTGGCGCTGGGCTATGGCGGCGCGGAGACGCGGGCGATGATCGAGGCGGCGCTGCCGCGGATCGACGGCTGCTGGGATTGCGCCGATTTCGCGCTGGTGCCGCTGATCTGGTGCAGGACGGGCTGGCCGGATCTGCTCGGCGAGGAGCTGTGCGGGCGGATCGACGCGACGATCCTGGGCTACCGCTACTGGATGGACGAGCCGGGTAACGACGTGCAGTGGTATTTCTCGGAAAACCACGCGCTTCTTTTTCACACCGCGGCGCATCTGGGCGGGGCCCTGTTGCCGGGACAGACCTTCGCGCGGTCCGGGCGGACGGGTGCCGAACAGTCGCGGATCGGGGCGGAGCGGCTTCGGGCCTGGTTCGACCATTTCGAACAGTGGGAGATGGCCGAGTTCAACTCGGCTCCCTATTTCCCGATCGACCTGAAGGGGCTGACGGCGCTCTACGCGCTGTCGCCGGAGGCGGATCTCAGGGCGCGGGCAGCGGCGGGCATCCGGCGGCTTGTCGAGATCGTCGCCAATTCGGCGCATCGCGGGGTTCTGACCGCCGCGCAGGGGCGGAGCTACGAGCACACGCTGCGCGCCTCGGCCACGCTGGAGCTTTCGGCCATCGCGCGGCTGCTCTGGGGCGCGGGGAGCTACGGCACCCGGTTCCATGCCACGCCGCAGATGGCGGTATGCCTGCGCGACCATGGGCTGGAGCTTCCCGACCTGACCGACCGCGCGGTAATGGCGGGCGACAGCGCGCAGGAATGGCTTTTCGCGCAAGGGCAAGGCGCCATCGCGAAGCTCTACCACCACAAGAGCGCCGATCACGCGATGGGCAGCGCGGTGGCCTATCGCTGGTTCGACTGGGGCTACCAGGAGACGCTGATCCATGCGCGGCTGGGCGAGGACCCGAATGCGCAGGTCTGGATCAACCATCCGGGCGAGGTGATCCATTCGGGCTATGGGCGGCCCTCCTACTGGGGCGGCTCGGCCTCGGTGCCGCGGGTGCAGCAATATCGCGATCTCGCGCTGGTGGCGTTCGAGGGTGTGGCGGCGCAGCCCGGCTTCACCCATGCGTGGTTTCCGGCGGATGCGTTCGACGCGGCCCGGGTTTCTGGCGACACGGCGCTGGCGCGGTCGGGCGGGGCCTATCTGATGCTGCGTGGCTCGGCGGATTTCCAGCGGGTCGGCGACGGGCCGAGCGCGGGCTGCGAGCTGCGGCTCGGCGGGCAAAGGAACTGGTGGCTGGTCCGCTTGGGATCGGCCTATTGTCACGGCGACGAAGAGGCGTTCGCCGCGCGGTTTGCAGCTCTGCGGCCGAAGATGGAGGAGGCGTCGATCATGGTGATGGACCCGGATTACGGGCGCGTCACATTCTTCGACGATGGTTCGGTGGAGGCGGAGGGTCGCCGCATCGCGCCTTCGGACTACACGGTTTCGGGCCGGCGGGATATCCTGCCCCGCGGTCCGCTGAACGACACGCAGGAGACGGGAACGGCGGAAGCGGCGACAGCCGCCGGCCATTGACGGGGAGGAAAACCGGATGAGATTCACGAAAACGGCGCTTGCGGCGCTGGCGCTTGCGGGGCTGGGCACGATGGCCGCCGCGCAGACCGAGATCCGCGTGATGTGGTATTCGGACGGCGTCGAGGGCGACGTGATGCAGGACCTGCTCTCGCGCTTCGAGGAGATGCATCCCGATATCCACGTGGTGCTGGACAACGTCGCCTACCAGGTGACGCAGGAGCAGCTTCCGGTTCTGCTCGAAAGCGGGCAGGGCCCGGATATCGCGCGGGTGGCGGGCGTGCTGAAAAGCGCGTCGGAGCACTGGCTGGATCTTCGGCCCTATGTCGCGGACCCGGATTACTGGGACGCGAATTTCGGCAACCGCTATGACTGGATGCGGCCCGACGGGTCGGACAAGATGCCGGGCTTCATGACCCAGCTCACGCTCACCGGCGGCTTCGCGAACAAGACGCTGTTCGACCAGGCCGGCGTGGCGCTGCCGGGCGAGGGGGCGACCTGGGACGACTGGATCGCCGCGTCGAAGCAGGTGATGGAAAGCCAGGGACTGCCGGCGGCCTTCGCGATCGACCGGTCGGGGCACCGGATTTCCGGTCCGAACGCGTCTTACGGGGCGAACTACATCGCCGCGGACGGGATGCCGGCACCGGTGGATGACGGGACGATGGCCTTCGTCTCGCGGCTGGTGGACTGGACCAAGGAAGGGCTGATGCTGCCCGAGGTCTGGGTCTCGGCGGCGGGCACCACCTACCGCGCGGCGGCGGACGATTTCATCAACGCGCAGATCCCGTTCTACTATTCGGGCTCGTGGCAGGTGGCGAACCTCTCGACCAAGATCGGCGATGCGTTCGACTGGGTGGCGACCGGGTCGCCCTGCGGCACGGCGGGCTGTTCGGGCCTCGCGGGCGGCGCCGGGCTGGTGGCGATCAAGTACACCAAGCACCCGGAAGAGGTGGCGATGGTGATGGACTACCTCGCCTCGGAGCCGGTGCTGCGCGAGTTCACCGAACGGACGCTGTTCCTGCCGGCGCATAACGGCGTGGTGGCCGCGGGCGGTCTGAACTTCCAGTCGGACGACCCGAACGTGCCGCCGGCGCTCGCGAAGTTCGTCGCGGCCTCGGGGGAGACCCTGCCGCTCGCCGACGCGCTTCCGGCCTGGAAATGGTCGAACGCCTATTATGGCGCGCTGGTCACGCGGGTGAGCCAGGTCATGGCGGGCGAGATCTCGCTGGACGAGGCGCGGACGCTGATGGACCAGGACATCGCCGACCAGGTCGCCGCGGCGGCGCAGTAAGGTGGCCGGTCTCGGGGAGACATTGGGCAGAGCGGCCAGCTGGCCGCTCACCCTCGCCGCGCGGGCGGTCGATCCGCCGCTGCGGGCGTGGCAGCGCCGCACTGGGACGGGCGGGATGGCGGCGGTGTTCCTGGCGCCGAACCTCTTGATCTTCTCGGTCTTCGTGCTGGTGCCGCTGATCCTGAACTTCGCCTATTCGATGACGGGCGGCACCGGGATCCTCCTGGACCAGCGGCCCTATGTGGGCGCAGAGCAATATGCGCGGCTGCTCGACTGCCAGGACTACACGCGGCCGATCACCTGCCGCGAGGACCAGTTCTGGACGGCGGTCGGCAATACCGCGCAGTTCGTGGTCTTCCAGGTCTCGCTGATGGTGGTGGTCTCGCTGATCACCGCTCTGATCCTGAACCGCGACATCCGCGGGCGCAGCTTCTTCCGCGCGGTGTTCTTCTTTCCGGTCCTGTTGTCGCCGGTGGTCGTCGGGCTGATCTGGCGCTGGATTCTGCAGCGTCAGGGGCTTTTGAACCTGATCATGGTCAAGCTCGGGCTGGAACCGGAGGTCTGGCTGAACGACCGGATCTACGCCTTTGCCGCGACCATCGGGGTTTCGACCTGGGCGCATATGGGGTTCTACACGCTGATCCTGCTGGCCGGGCTGCAGGCGATCCCGCGCGATCTCTACGAGGCGGCCGAGATGGACGCGACGCCGCCGGGCCGGGTGTTCTGGCGGATCACGCTGCCGCTTCTGGGGCCGAACCTGGCGGTGGTGCTGGTGCTGGCGTTGATCCGGGGCGTGCAGATCTTCGACGAGGCCTATGTGCTCACGGGCGGCGGGCCGGGCACCTCGACGCTCTACCTGACGCAATACATCTACGAATCCGGATTTGCCTCGCTCCTGCGCGAGCCGGGGTTGGCGGCGGCGGCCTCGATCCTGATGGGGGCGGTGCTGGTGGTGTTGACGCTGATCCAGCTCTGGCTGTCGCGGCGGGCCGAGGGAAGGAAGGCACGATGAGGAAGATCGGCGAATTCCTGGTCCGCCGGCGCGGCCATGGCGGGCGCTGGCACTGGACCGACATCGTCACCTGGGCCTGGCTGATCCTGGGCACGGTTCTGATGTTCGGCCCGGCGCTTTGGCTGGTCGGCTCTTCCTTCAAGGGCCCGGCGCAGCTGGCCGAGTTTCCGCCGACGATCCTGCCCTATACGCAGGAGGTGGCGCAGGTCGAGGGCTACGACAAGTCCCTGCCGCTCTACACCGCGACGCTGGAGGACGGCACGACCCGGACCCTCGCCGAGATCCGGCGGATCGGCACCAATTCGCAGATGGTCGACCCGGCGAACCCCGGCGAGAAGATCAATGTCAACATCGCGAACCGCAGCCCGGTGCGCGAGATCGGGCTCGCGACCGGGAACTATGTCGAGCCGCTTGTGGCGAACAATTTCCTGCTGTTCCTCTGGAACTCGGTCTTCGTGACGACGATGGCGACGCTGATCACGCTCCTCACCAATTCCATGGCGGCCTTCGCGCTGTCGAAATACCGGTTCCGGGGGCGCGACGCGGTGATGTTGCTGATCGTCGCGACGCTGATGGTGCCGCTCTCGGTGATCCTGGTGCCGCTCTATTCGGTGGTGAACGCGACCGGGCTCCTGAACTCGCTCTGGGGGGTGATCCTGCCCACGGTGGCGACGCCGACGGGGGTGTTCCTGTTGCGCCAGTACATGTTGACGATTCCCGACGAGCTTCTCGAAGCCGCGCGGATGGACCATGCGAGCGAGTGGCAGATCTACTGGCGGATCGTGCTGCCGCTCGCGGCGCCGGCCCTGGCGGTGCTGGCGATCTTCTCGGTGGTGTGGCGGTGGAACGATTTCCTCTGGCCGCTGATCGTGCTGTCGAAGCGCGAACTCTACACGCTGCAGGTCGGGCTCAACACCTATGCGGGCGAGTTGAACGTGCAGTGGCATTACATCCTCGCCATGACGGTGGTGACGATGATCCCGGTGGTGATCGTCTTCATCTTCCTGCAGCGCTTCATCACCACCGGCATCGCCGGTGCGGGCATCAAATAGGAGGGGGCGATGGGACGGATCGTTCTGGACGGGATCACCAAGAGCTTCGGCGCGACGCAGGTGATCCACGGCATCGACCTCGAGATCGAGGAGGGCGAGCTCGCCGTCTTCGTGGGCCCCTCGGGCTGCGGCAAGTCCACGCTCCTGCGGCTGATCGCGGGGCTCGACCGGCCGACCACGGGGCGGATCGAGATCAACGGGAGAGACGTGACGCGGGCCTCGGCGGCGGACCGGGGGCTGGCCATGGTGTTCCAGTCCTACGCGCTCTACCCGCACATGACGGTGCGGCAGAACCTGTCCTTCGGGCTCGAGAACACGCGGATGCCGAAGCCCGAGATCGCCGAGCGGATCGACGAGGCCGGGCGGATGCTGGAGATCGGCGAACTGATGGAGCGGCGGCCGACGCAGCTTTCGGGCGGGCAGCGGCAGCGGGTGGCGATCGGCCGGGCGATCGTGCGGAACCCGACGGCGTTCCTTCTGGACGAGCCCCTGTCGAACCTCGATGCGGAGCTGCGCGGGACCATGCGGGCGGAGCTGGCGCGGCTCCATGCGCGGCTGGCGACGACGATGATCTACGTGACCCATGACCAGATCGAGGCGATGACGCTGGCCGACAAGATCGTGGTGCTCAGGGGCGGGCGGATCGAGCAGGTCGACACGCCCCTGGGGCTCTACAACCGGCCGCAGAACCTCTTCGTGGCCGGGTTCATCGGGGCGCCGAACATGAACTTCTTCCGGGTCCGAGCCGCGGGGGGGCGGGCCGAGCTGCCGGGCGGGTTTTCCCTGGCGGTGCCGGGGGAGGGCGAGGTCACGGTCGGGATCCGGCCGCAGGGCCTGCGGCTCGCCACGGGGGAGGGGCCGGCGCTGGAAGGCGTGATCCGGCTGGTGGAGGCCCTGGGGGCGGAGACCGTCGTGCATGCCGATGCCGTCGACGGGACGCCGGTGGTGACCGTTCTGTCCGGCCAGCCGGCGCTGGAGGAGGGGCAGCCGATCCGGCTCGCGTTCGATGCGGGCGCGGCGCATTTCTTCGGGGCGGACGGGGTGCGGCTGGGGGAGTAACGCGGCCGGCCTCCCGGTTTGCTCCCGCCCGAACAGCGCCGAAGGCGCCGGGCGAGCGCCTGCCCGTCCCGGCGGGCTGGCGCTTTGGTGACGTTCCGCACCGAACGACTGTACGGCGGACTTGGTGAGATAAAGCGCTTATCTCAGCTGTTGCTGCGCCACCCCACGGGCAGGCGCTCGCCCGGCTTGCGCAGGCCCGGCCTGCTGGACCTTCGGCGCGGGGCGCGGCTATGGTCCGCGCCATGTCCGAAGAGCAGAACTCCCGTTTCGTCCTTCATATCGGCGCGCATCGCACCGGCTCGACGCTGTTCCAGGAATACATGTTCAAGCGCAAACCCGCCGCGCTGGAGCGGGGGATCGTGATCGACGGGATCATGCAGACGCGGCAGGAGCTTCTGGCGCGGGTGATCTACGACGCGCGGCCCGAGACCATCGGCGAGGAACAGGCGCGGCTTTGCGGCTGGGTGCGGCAGCATCTCGACGAGGGGCGGCGCGTGCTGATCAGCGACGAGAACCTGATCGGTACCATGGAGCGGAACCTGGCGGAACGCGTGCTCTACCCGATGCCGGCGACGCGGCTCGCGCGGCTGGGGCCCTTGATGGAGATGGCCGACACGCTCTACCTCTCGGTCCGGAGCCCGGCGGAGTGGTGGACCTCCTGCGTGACCTATCTGTGTTCGCGGGTGACGAAGCTGCCCGACCGCGCGGCCTTCGCATCGCTGGCGCGGGTGCGGCGGCCCTGGGCGAAGCTGGTGGGCGAGCTGGCGGCGGCGTTTCCGGAGAAGTGGCTGGTGGTGCGGGAATTCGGCTACCAGACCGGCAATCCGAAGCGGCAGTTCCGCGAGGTGACGCGCTGGGACGATCTGGGCGCGTTTCCCAACTTGAAGAAGAAGGCGAATTCGTCGAAGGATGCGGGCGCGCTGCGGGAGCGGCTGATCGCGGGCGGGGCGAACTGGCTGAAGGATCTGCCGGACGCGGGCGGCGGGCTCCGGGTTTTTACCGAAGACGAGATGCAGGCGATGGCGGCGGAGTACCTCGAGGACCTGGCGGCGATCCGGGCGGCGCTGAAGGACCGGGGCAGGGTGCTTCTGAGCCCGGAGATGAAGGCGCGCCTGCGGGACCTGCCGGAGCAGGGCGCCGCGTGATTTTCCCTTGCGCTGCGGGGCATCCGCCCCTATGAGGTCCGCTCCGAACCGCGCGGCCGGCCGATGTGGCATGCCGAGTCGTGCGAGAAGCGACCCAAGAGGAGACGGAAATGCCCAAGATGAAGACCAAGTCGAGCGCCAAGAAGCGCTTCAAGGTATCCGCGACCGGCAAGGTGATCACCGCCCAGGCCGGCAAGCGGCACGGGATGATCAAGCGACACAAGAAGTTCATCCGCAATGCCCGCGGCACCACCACCATGTCCGCCCCTGACGCGAAGATCGTCAAGGGTTTCATGCCGTACGACCGTTAAGGGGGAGACCGAACAATGGCACGTGTAACCTCCGGGAAGGTCACTCACGCTCGGCACAAGAAGGTTCTGAAGGCGGCGAAGGGCTATTACAGCCAGCGCAGCCGGAACTTCCGCACCGCCACGCAGGCTGTGGACAAGGCGAACCAGTATGCCACCCGCGACCGCAAGAACCGCAAGCGCAACTTCCGCGCTTTGTGGATCCAGCGGATCAACGCCGCAGTCCGCGCCCATGACGAGGCGCTGACCTATTCGCGCTTTATCAATGGCTTGTCGCTTGCCGGCATCGAGGTGGACCGCAAGGTTCTCGCCGATCTCGCGGTGCATGAGCCCGAGGCGTTCGGCGCGATCGTCGACAAGGCGAAAGCCGCGCTGGCCTGAAGAAGACCTCTGGAATTTTTGAAGGCCGCGGAAGTTTCCGCGGCCTTTTTCGTGCCGAAACGCCCGCGCACAACCTGTACACAACCCGTACACGACCTGTACACCGGCGGTGCACTTCGAATGCCGGGATCAGAGCGGGAGCGGCCTGCGTGGCCGCAGCGCCACCCTCTCGCGATGGCGTTCGATCTCGCGCGCGGCGTCGGCGAAGCCCGCCGTTGTCGCCAGCGCTGCGGCGAAGCCCATCCGTGCGACCACCTGCGGGGCGTCGAAGGCCCAGTACTGGGTCATCAGCGGGTTGACGAAGAGCTCCGACCCGCCGGTGCGGTCGGTGGCGTGATAATCCCCGAACTCGCCCCGGAGCGCGCTCGCGATGGAGTTGCAGACGATGCTGGCATGGCGCGGCTGCCTGGGATTGGCGTAGTCGACGAGGTCGAGGAAGGTGTCGGCCGCCTCGGTCCCGCGGACCAGCGAGAGGCCGCCGAGATACCCGCCCGTCCGGCTGACCCGTGCCACGTTTTCCAGGAAGGCATGGTGCGAGACGCCGTGGAAATGGTCGATACCGAAGCCGAGCGCGGCGAGGATCGCCCGGTCGCCCGCGGCCTCGCAGGCGGCGACGAGCGAGACGGCGTCTTCCGCGACGGTGCCGAGGCCGGGCTCGTCGCCGAAGATCAGGCTGTCGGTGCCGCCGTCGATCAGGATCACCAGGTCGGCCGGGTGGCGGTCGAGCAGCGCCCGGTAGGCGGCGGAGAGGGGCGCGACACCCGTCTTGGCGAAGGCGTAGACCGGCGCGTCGCGGCCGTTGCGGAGGAGCCATTCGGCGAGCCATTTTTCCGGGAAGTAGGGGAGTTCCCGGGCATTGGCGTCGATCCGCCAGGCATTGGCGTCGATGCGCTCGCCGCCGGACATGCCGAGGTTTGAGAAGGACAGGTTGGCGAAGCTGACCGAACATCCCCTTCCCCAGAGCCAGGTGGCGATCGGGAGGCCGGCATAGACGTCGAAACCGCCGCCGATGCCGGCGATCAGCACCTCGCGTGTCGCCTCCAGCCGCTGCAGGAATGGGGTCATCGGGCGCCTCCTCGGATCGCTTGGTAGCGCAGGATGGCTTGTGACGGCATGGTCTTTCTGCGCATGAACGGACCGGCGGGGTCGTGATGCCACAGGTGAGCCTCGGCGGAGGGCGAACGGGCGGAGCCCCGGTCACGGTGCGCAAGCCGGGCGTGCGCCTGCCCGCGGGATGGCGCCGCCAGGGCTGCGCGGCGCGCTTTATGGCGCCACCTACCTCCGACCTCGAAGGTCCGCGCAAACGTTGACACAGCGCCAGCCCGCCGGGACGGGCAGGCGCTCGCCCGGCGCCTTCGGCGCTGTTCGGGCGGGGGGGGAACGCACATCTGTTGCGGTGGAAGGTATGCAGACGGGCGTGCCGGAGGCGGCCATGGCGCAGGGCGGGGCACGCGGGCCGGTCTCGGTTGCATTCGACGGGGCCTCTCGCTAAGCGATGCGCGGCGTGGACGGACGGGAAGACCATGGACGATCTCAGGCAGAAATACCTTGCGGCGATTTCAGGGGCCGCGGACGAGGCGGCGCTGGAGGCGCTGCGGGTCGAGGCCGTCGGCAAGAAGGGCGAGATCAGCCTGAAGATGCGCGAGCTCGGGAAGATGTCCCCGGAGGAGCGGCAGGCGGCGGGCCCGGCGCTGAACGCGCTGAAGGACGAGATCAACTCGGCGCTGGCGGCGAAGAAATCGGCGTTGGCCGACGTTGCGCTGGATGCGCGGCTGAAGGACGAGTGGCTGGACGTGACGCTGCCCGGGCGGCCCGGCCCGGCGGGAACGGTGCATCCGGTGAGCCAGGTGACCGAGGAGGTTACGGCCATTTTCGCCGACATGGGCTTCCGCGTCGCCGAGGGGCCGCAGATCGAGAGCGACTGGTACAATTTCGACGCGCTCAACATGGCGCCCGAGCATCCCGCCCGACAGGAGCACGACACGTTCTACATGGCGGTGCCCGAGGGCGCGAACCGGCCGCCGCATGTGCTGCGCACCCATACCTCGCCGGTGCAGATCCGGGCCTTGCAGGACCAGGGCGCGCCGATCCGGGTGATCGCGCCGGGCCGGGTCTATCGCTCGGATTACGACCAGACGCATACGCCGATGTTCCATCAGATCGAGGGTCTGGCGATCGACAGGGACATCTCGATGGCGAACCTGAAATGGTGCCTCGAGGAGTTCGTCGCGGCCTTCTTCGGGGTGGAGAAGGCGGAGCTGCGGTTCCGCGCCTCGCATTTCCCTTTCACCGAGCCCTCGGCGGAGGTCGATCTGCGCTGCTCCTGGGTGGACGGGCAGTTGAAGGTGGGCGAGGGCGACGACTGGATGGAGATCCTTGGGAGCGGCATGGTGCATCCGCATGTGCTGCGCGCTGGCGGGGTCGATCCGGATGCGTGGCAGGGCTTCGCCTTCGGGATCGGGATCGACCGGCTGGCGATGCTGAAATACGGCATCCCGGATCTGCGGGCGTTCTTCGACAGCGACCTGCGGTGGCTGCGGCATTACGGATTCTCGGCGCTCGACGTGCCGACGCTGCATGGCGGGCTGAGCCGGTAGGGGGATGCGCTTCCCCGACACGGAGTTGTGCCGCAATCTTGCGTCCCGTGTCCCGATGTCGTCTATGCCTTGCCCCCGCCCGAACCGCGCCGAAGGCGCCGGGCGAGCGGTTGCCAATGGTTGCGCCACTGGTCCGAGCGACCCTTGGCGACGCCGCCCCGAAGGGCTGGCGCTATTTCACCGTTCCGCGCCTGACGATTGTACGGCGGGTCTGCACCATAAAGCGACCCGCTCAACCGTTGCAGCGCCATCCCACGGGCAGGCGCACGCCCGGCTTCGCATCGGAGGTTGAATTCAGCGGGGAGCGAAGTTCCCCGTCTTCCTTTTGGGGATCAGTCGGCGAGGCCTTCGGGCCGCGGGCGCGGGCGCACGATCCGGCCCGAGACGGTGGCCTGCTGGGTGAGGTCGGCGACCGTGGCGATGCGCGGCGCGAGGCGCGGGCGCTGGGAGGACTCGGGCGATTGTCCCGGCGGCAGGATCGCCGCGAGGAACACGGTCGAGCCGCCGCGGGTGCCGCGGAGCCAGCGGTTGCAGTCGACGGAGCTGCCGCTGTCGAAGGTCTCCGGGCAGACGAGCATGATCTTCCCGAGGAGCTGGACCTGATAGACCGGCGCGTCGGGGGTCATCCTCGTGATCGTCGAGTTGGCCATGAGGATCGTCAGGCCGAGAATGGCCAGCGACAAGCCTACTTTGGGGAGTCCATCATACCGCATCGGACCAGTTACACTTCACTTTACGCTTCGACATTTGCACCCGTTCATACTGGCAGACCGGTTGGGCGGAATTAGGGCAAACGGTCCGTTAATGCGGGGGATCGCGGCGACAATCACGGGTCCGTGAGGGGTGTCGATTCCGGGGTGGGGCCAATCGGGGGGGCTGGCCGTTTCGGTTCCGGAAACGCTGTGGCGAAGGGCTTTGGGGATTTGCGGTGATTCCCGAACGGCGCAGGGGGCGCGGTCGCTTGCGAATGGGCGCGATCTTTGCCATTTGGGTCGCGGTCCGGCGGAGACCCGGCAACCCGAGGGGATGAGGCTATGAAGTTCACGCTGTCCTGGCTGAAGGAGCATCTCGAGACCGAGGCGGGGGTCGCGGAGATCGCCGAGACGCTGACCGATCTCGGGCTCGAGGTCGAGGAGGTGACGGATCCGGCGGCGCGGCTCGGGGCGTTCACGCTGGGCAAGGTGCTGAAGGCGGAGCCGCATCCGGATGCGGACCGGCTCAGGGTCTGCGAGGTGGAGACCGACCGCGGCGTGCGGCAGATCGTCTGCGGCGCGCCCAACGCGCGGGCGGGGATCATCGCGGTGATCGCGCATCCGGGGGTCCATGTGCCGGGGATCGACGTGACGATCCAGGTGGGCAAGATCCGCGGCGTCGAGAGCCACGGCATGATGTGCTCCGAGCGCGAGATGGAGCTGTCGGACGCCCATGAGGGGATCATCGAGCTGCCCTCCGGCGAGGTCGGCGAGCGGTTCGTGGACTGGCTGGCGGCGCACGATCCGGCGAAGGTGGACCCGGTGATCGAGATCGCGATCACGCCGAACCGGCCCGACGCGCTGGGCGTGCACGGGATCGCGCGCGACCTGGCGGCGCGGGGGCTGGGCGTGTTGAAGCCGCTGTCGCTGGAGCCGGTGCCGGGCAGCTTCAAGAGCCCGATCGGGGTGGTCATCGACCCGGCGCTGAAGGCGAAGGGCTGCCCGCATTTCTCCGGGCGGATGATCCGGGGCGTGAAGAACGGGCCGTCGCCGGCCTGGCTGCAGAAACGGCTGCGCGCCATCGGGCTGAGGCCGATCTCGGCCTTGGTCGACGTGACGAACTTCTTCACCTACGATCAGAACCGGCCCTTGCACGTGTTCGACGCGGATGTGGTGAAGGGCGATCTGCGGATCCACCCCGCCAGGGGTGGCGAGACCATTACGGCTTTGGACGAGAAGGACTATACCTTCGCGCACGGGATGATGGTGATCTCCGACGACAATGGCGCCGAGAGC
>JBNKWI010000041.1:0-27701 GCA_050299695.1 Paracoccaceae bacterium | reverse complement strand
CCAGTACTATGAATCGACCCTCACCGAGGGCGTTCAGGAGATCATCTGGACCGGTGACCTTCCGGATGCCTGGTACGACGAATTCGTCTTCCGCGGTCGCGTGACCGACGACGTCCCACCCGGCGAAAAGATGTATGTCCCGATCGTGCAGGAATGCGCGAACGGAAATCACCGTTGGATCGAGATTCCAGCCGAAGGACAGAGCGCGGACGATCTTGAGGCCCCCGCGCCGGCCGTCACGATCCTCCCGGCCTCTCACTGAGGCCCCGGGCCCCGGCGGCGCATGTCGCCGGGGCCGATCCGCCATGCGGTATTTCCTCCTTCTGCTCGCCCTCGCGACAAGCCTGGCCACGGGCGCCTTCGCCCATGCCGAATTCCGGGGCTCGCAACCGGCCGCCCAGACACACCTGTCCGAAGCTCCGGCCGAGATCGTCCTGGAGTTCAGCGAGCCCGTCTCCCCGCTCGTGATGCGGTTCTCCTCGAACGGCGGCGACCTGACCGACATCGCCGCGAAAGGCGTCGGTTCGTCCCTGGTCGTGACCCTGCCGCCCGATGTCGGCGCGGGCATCCATCTTCTCTCCTGGCGCGTCTTGTCGTTCGACGGCCACCCTGTGGGCGGCAGCCTCGTCTACGCCGTCGGCGACTACGCACTTCCAGCCGATGCCGGCGCCCCCCAGGCCGCCACCGCGCGACCGGCCGCCCTCTCCCGCTTCGCCCTTTCGCTGGCCCTGATCCTCGGCATCGGAGCGTTCGTCTTCAGGGAATTCGTCCTGCCTCCCGGCTCGGCAGTCCCCGGCATCTCCCCACTCGCCGTGGCAGGCGCGCTGCTGATCTTTCCCGCAGCTATGGCCGCGGTCGGAACCCAGGGGACCGACATGCTCGGTCTGCCGCTCGGCGGGCTGGCCGAGCGGCACCCCTGGCATGTGGGCGTCCTCTCCAAGACGGGCTGGACCGCCGGCCTCGCCGGGCTCGCGGCGCTTGCCTGTCTTGCCGCCCTTCGCGATCGCTCCGCTGCCCGGCGCAAGTCCGCCGCGTTGGCCGCGCTGGCTCTCGCCGCCCTCTCTTTCGTCGCGTCCAGCCACGCCTCGGCGGCCGCGCCGAGCTGGCTCGCGTCCTGCGCCCTCGCCCTGCACGCGGCCGCGCTGATCTTCTGGATGGGCGCGCTCGTTCCGCTCTTTCTCCTGCTCCTGTCGAAGGCCGGGGCCGAACCGGCGCTCCGGCGCTTCTCGGCCATCGCCGTGCCCGCCGTGATCGTGCTCCTCGCGACCGGCGGCATTCTGACCGACCTGCAATCCGGACGGCTGTCGGCCCTGTTCGGAACCGCCTACGGCACACTGCTTCTGGCCAAGCTCACCGGCGTCTCGGCACTTCTCTGCCTCGCGGCCTACAACCGGATGCGGCTCACCCCGGCGCTCGAGGCCGGTCAGCCCGGGGCGGCCAGCCGTCTGCGCCGGAGCATCGCGGCCGAGATCCTGTTTGGCCTCGCGGTGGTCGCCCTCGCGGCGGGATTCCGCCTGACGGTGCCGCCTCGTAGCATCGCCACACCCGCCGCCGCGCTGACGCTCGAACTCGCCGGGGCCCGGGCCTCCGGAACGGCGACGCTATCGCCCGGGCAGACCGGGAGCAACACGGCCCTTGTCGCCCTGACCGGTCCCAACGGGGCGCCGCTGGAACCGCGGGAAGTCTCTTTCCTGTTCTCCGCACATGACGCGGGCGTCGAGCCGATCCGCGTCGACGCGAGACCGGGCGACGGCCAGTGGGAAACCGAGCCCTTCCTGCTGCCGGCTCCAGGTCACTGGATGGTGACGGTCGAGGTGCTCATCACGGATTTCGCAAAGGACACGCTCACCACCCATGTGATGATCGGGCAACCGGACTGAAGTCCGGGCGCCGGTGTCGCGCAAATGCCCCGGCGGCGTCAGGCGGCAGTGACAAAGCGCTGCCGGCCGAGCGCGTCGAGAACCGGGCGGCATTCCGGGTCCATGCTCGCGACATGGAGCGTCGCCTGCAGCATCCCTGCCTTCGAGCCGCAATCGAACCGCCGGCCCGAAAACGTGAACCCCGCCAAACCGACTCGGGCGATGCCCCGGGCGATTGCATCGGTCAGCTGGATCTCGCCGCCGGTGCCGGCCTGCTGGCAGGACAGGTCCGAAAAGATCACCGGATCCAGGACGTAGCGCCCCACCACCGCGGTGGTCGAGGGCGCGGCCTCGGGCGACGGCTTCTCGACGATGCCTCTTGCGTTGGAAATCGCCCCGGCCCGATGGCTGACATCGAGGATGCCATAGGACCCGGTCGCCGAGCGCTCCACCTCCTCGGCAGCCACCAGATGGCCCGCGCCGATCCGGCGATACGCGGCGATCATCTCCGACAGGCAGCCCTGCGGTCCGAGAATCAGATCGTCCGGCAACAGCACCGCAACCGGCCCCGGCAGCACGTGGTTGCGGGCGCAGAGCACCGCGTGCCCCAGTCCGAGCGGTGCATCCTGCATCACGAACACCACGTCGTCGCCCGGTTGCAGCGCGTCCGCCTCGAGCTTGGCGGCGATCCCGTCCTTGCCCTTGGCACAGAGCGTCGCGCGCAGCGCCGCGTCGTCCATCACATGCCGTTCGATGGCGGATTTCGACGGATGGCTCACGAAGATCAGCCGCTCGATCCCGGCGTCGCGGGCCTCGTCGATGGCGTACTGGATCAGCGGCGTATCGAGGACCGGCAGGAGCTCTTTCGGTGTCGTCTTGGTGGCCGGCAGGAACCGCGTCCCAAGCCCGGCAACCGGGAAGATCGCTGTCCGCACAGCGGAAAATCCGGAACGGTCGTCACTCATCAAAGCAAGCCCCCACACCCCATCAAAATCACTTCTTCCGCGCCGCAGCATCGCCGCTGCATTGCAGAATACCTGATCCGACCCTACCCACGCCAGCGGGCCTGTCAAAGATTCTGCAAATGAATGCCTAGGTTTCGGCGGGTTTCCCCCCGGTCTTGTGCAGGCGCGGAAACAATGGGCTGATCGCCGCGGGTTCTGCCCAGATTGGCTGCAGTCCCGGTCCGACTCAGACCATGCGGATCACGTCCTTCTCGATGGCCAGGACATAGCCCCGCTTGGCGATGGTCTTGATCAGGAGCTCGCTCACCATCTGGTTGCCCAGCGCGTCGCGCAGCCGCTTGATCCGTGTCGCGCCCGCGGCCTCCTCGCAATCCTCCGGGCTGCGGCCCGAGATGATCCCCTCGAGCTCCGAGCCCGACAACACGTCGTCATCCATCCGCGCCTCGGCCAGCACAGCGAGGGTCTCCACCATCGCGCCGGTGAGCTTGAATTCCATGTTGTTGAGATAGACCGTGTTGTCGTCGCGGCTGATCACCAGCGAGGACACCTGGATCCCGGAGCGCTCGATCTCGCCCATCCGGCGGTTCAGCGTGATGATCGCCATCACGAGGACGAGGCAGGCGACGAGGAGCCCCGTCGCGAACAGCATCAGCACGAAGATCACCACCCGGTAGCTCTTCAACGTCTCTGAAAACGCTGTGCCCGACTGGGCGAGGATCTCCAGAAGCTTGATCTCGGCATTCGAGGTCAGGTCGTCGTTCTCGACGAAAAGCTGCTCCACCCGCGCATCGAAGGCGTTGGCGTCGGGGAGGTTCATGAACAAGAGGATCGCCGCGACGACCAGAATCCCGATGATCGCCGCGATACCGATCGCGACGACGCGGGTGCCCTGGGCGCGGCTGTCAGAAACGGAGGAAGTACTCGGCCGCACTCTTCTTCCTTTGCTCGAGGCCCGATTCGTCGAAGACCGACATCACGTTCAACACCGTCCAGCCGCCGCGCGCCACCTTGTCGCGCACCTCGCGGTCGGCCCGGCCGCGGTCGTTGCAGGCCGCGTCCGACACCTGCACCACGCCGTAATGCAGCTTCAAGGGTCCGTCGGACTTCTTGGCCTTGTAATCCGCATAGCACGCGGCGGAAGCCGGCGCGGCGGCGGCAAGCGCCAGGATCGTGGCAAGGGTCAGCAAGCGTTTCATGCCCGCACGATGGGCGAGAGCGCGAAGTTATTCAATATCCAGCGGTTTCCCGCCCCGGTTATCCGATAGCGGCCGGGCGATATTGCGTAGCTCCGACCCCGGGCCCCAGGTGATCCCATGACACGACCCGTTCCAACCTGGAGGACCGCCCCGATGAAACGCATGATCCTGACCGCGGTGACCGCGACAGCCCTGGCGCTCGGCCCCGTCGCCACCGCCCCGGCCAGCGCCGCCGATACGAAAGACGTCCTCGGCGCGGTTCTCGGCATCGCCGCGCTCGCCGCCATCGCCAACGAAGTGAACAAGAACAAGGCCGAGCGGAACCAGGCCACCCGCCGCGTCTACAACGACGACGGCTACTACTACGGCGGTGACGGCCGCTATAGCGATGGCCGCTACGGTGACGGCCGCTACCCTGACCGCGGCTGGGACCGGCGCGGCCGCCAGGCCAAGGTGCTCCCCGGCGAATGCCTCCGCGTGCTCGACAACGGCCGGGGAGATGGCATCGTCTTCCCGGCGCGCTGCCTGAACCACAACGGCATCAACACCCGCGATCTGCCGGACCGCTGCGAGACCCAGGTCCGCGCCCGCGGCGGACGCATCGACGTCTACCGCGCGCGCTGCCTCGCCGATGCCGGATGGACGCTGCCGCGGCTCGCCCGGCGCTGAACCGAGGAGTTTCGAGCAGGGAATACCGGCGCGGATCCCGCAAATAACATAACCGCGCCGGTCGGGCCGGGGGCGCCACCACCCCCGGCCCCGCTGAAATACGAGTATCCGGAGGCAGAGCGGCGGGTTGCCGCGCGGCCCCGGAGGTGTGGCGAGTGGCGGGCGGGGCTCCCTTGTGCAGTTTCGGGCGCCCCGCCCTTTCTCCTTGCGCCCCGCGCACGGGCTTGGCTTTCTGCCGCCCATGACTGCGATTGCCCCCGATTTCACCCGCGAAGCCGCCGCCCACGTGCGCGGCCTCGGCCTCGTGGCCGGTGTCGACGAGGTCGGCCGCGGCCCGCTCGCCGGCCCCGTCGTCGCCGCCGCCGTGATCCTCGACCCCGCGCGGATCCCTGCGGGCCTCGACGATTCCAAGGCACTCACCGCCATACGCCGCGACGCGCTCTTCGCCGCACTGAAGGACTGCGCCGAAATCGGCATCGCGCTGGCCACTGTCGAGGAGATCGACCGGATCAACATCCTCCAGGCCTCGCATCTCGCGATGACCCGCGCTCTCGCCGCGCTGCCCCGCGCGCCCGATCTCGCGCTGATCGACGGCAACCGGCTCCCCCGCGATCTCACCTGCCCCGGCGAGGCGGTGGTGAAGGGCGACGCGCGCTGCCTCTCGATCGCCGCCGCCTCGATCGCCGCCAAATGCACGCGCGACGCGATCATGGTGGATTTGGCGCAACAGCACCCCGGCTACGGCTGGGAGCGCAATATGGGCTACCCGACACAGGCCCATCGCGACGCGCTCCGAGATCTCGGCGTGACCCCACACCATAGGCGTTCGTTCAGGCCGGTCCACAATATCTTGTATCAAGAGATTTCCTAAATGCCTGATTCAAATAAATAAATTGACCGCGAATCACCTATGACTCATCCTCTGCCCCAACAAATGGACGCCCTCGAAGGCGCCCGAGACAGAGGCAGACAGACGTGACAAAGACGGTAAAGGCGCCCTCGGCGCTCCCCTTGAACAGTATTCTCGACGGCGATTGCGTCGCCGCGATGAACGCGCTGCCGGAAGGCTCCGTCGACCTGATCTTCGCGGATCCGCCCTACAATCTGCAACTCAAAGGCGAACTGCACCGGCCCGACAACTCCCGCGTCGACGCCGTCGACGACGCCTGGGACAGCTTCGGCTCCTTCGAGGCCTATGACCGGTTCACCCGCGACTGGCTGAAGGCCGCGCGCCGGGTCCTGAAACCCGACGGCGCGATCTGGGTGATCGGCTCCTACCACAACATCTTCCGCGTCGGCGCCGCGATCCAGGATGCCGGCTACTGGATCCTGAACGACGTGGTCTGGCGCAAGTCGAACCCGATGCCGAATTTCCGCGGCAAGCGGCTCACCAACGCGCACGAGACCCTGATCTGGGCCTCGAAGAGCGAGGGCTCGAAATACACCTTCAACTACGAGGCGCTGAAGGCGCTCAACGAAGGCGTGCAGATGCGGTCCGACTGGGTGCTGCCGATCTGCACCGGCCACGAGCGGCTCAAGGACGAGAAGGGCGACAAGGCGCATCCCACCCAGAAGCCCGAGGCGCTCCTGCACCGCGTGCTGATCGGCACGACCAATCCGGGCGACGTGGTGCTCGACCCGTTCTTCGGCACCGGCACCACCGGCGCCGTCGCCAAGATGCTCGGCCGCGATTTCATCGGCATCGAGCGCGAAGCCGCCTATCGCAAGGTGGCCGAGAAACGCCTCGCCGACGTGCGCCGCCTCGACCGCGACGCGCTCATGGTCAGCGCCTCGAAACGCGCCGAACCCCGGGTGCCCTTCGGCCAGCTCGTCGAGCGCGGCATGCTGCGGCCGGGCGAGGTCCTGTTCTCGCCGCGCGGCAAGGCCGCCAAGGTCCGCGCCGACGGCACGCTGATTGCCGACGACGTGAAGGGCTCGATCCACCAGGTCGGCGCCGCCTTCGAGAACGCGCCCTCCTGCAACGGCTGGACCTACTGGCACTTCCGCCGCGAGGGCCAGACGGTGTCGATCGACGTGCTCCGCCAGCAGATCCGCTCCGAGATGCAATAGTTACCGCCGGTGCCTGTGGCCAACCCCACGGCACGACTCTGACCCCGCCCTCCGTGGCGGGGTCTTTTTTGTTTCGCCTTCGGCGCTGACCGATGCGAGGAGGCTTCCGGCGGCGGTTTCCCTTCCCGTGCGGTGGGGCTACAAGGCGACAACGAACGGAGGCGAGGCATGGGCGTTCCGAAACCGGTGGTTCTCTGCATTCTCGACGGCTGGGGGCTGCGCGCGGAGCGCGAGGCGAATGCGCCGGTGCTGGCCGAGACGCCCTGTTTCGACCGGCTGATCGCCACCTGTCCGCATGCGACGCTCAAGACCGATGGCCGCGCCGTCGGGTTGCCCGACGGGCAGATGGGCAATTCCGAGGTCGGCCACACCAATATCGGCGCGGGCCGGGTGGTGGCGATGGATCTCGGCCAGATCGACCTCGCCATCGAGGACGGGAGCTTCGCCAAACGCCCGGCGCTTCTGGAGTTCATCGAGGCGATGAAGGCCAGCGGCGGGGTGGCCCATATCGCCGGCCTCGCTTCGCCGGGTGGCGTGCATGCGCATCAGGCCCATATCGCCGAGGCCGCGCGGGTGATCGCCGCGGCGGGCGTGCCGGTGCTGGTGCATGCACTGACCGACGGCCGCGACGTGCCGCCGAAATCGGCGGCGGAGCAGCTCGAGGACCTGTCGGAAGCGCTCCCGGACGGCGCGCGGATCGCCACCGTCACCGGGCGCTACTTCGCGATGGACCGCGACAACCGCTGGGAGCGGGTCGAGAAGGCCTATCGTGCGATCGTCCAGGGCGAGACCGGGGGCCGCCGGGCGGAGAGCGCCCCGGAAGCTGCGGATCTGAGCTATGGCGATGGCGTCACCGACGAGTTCATCGAACCGGTCCGGATCGGCGACTATTCCGGCGTGCGGGACGGCGACGGGTTGTTCTTCCTAAACTTCCGCGCCGACCGCGCCCGCGAGATCCTCCGCGCAATCTGCGACCCGGCTTTCGCCGAATTCGACCGCGGCACCCCGCCGAAGCTCGCCGCCCGGCTCGGCATGGTCGAATATTCCGACGACCACAATGCCTGGCTCACCGCCGTCTTCCCGAAGCGCGACATCGTCAACACGCTGGGCGAATGGGTGGCAAAGCACGGGCTCCGGCAGTTCCGCCTGGCCGAGACCGAGAAATACCCCCATGTCACCTTCTTCCTGAACGGCGGAAAGGAAACCCCCGAAGAGGGCGAAGACCGGTTCATGCCGAAATCGCCCAAGGTCGCGACCTACGACCTGCAGCCAGAGATGTCGGCACCGGAGGTCTCGGCGAAATTCACGGACGCGATCCGCGCCGGCTACGACCTGATCGTGGTGAACTACGCGAACCCCGACATGGTCGGCCATACCGGCGATCTCCAGGCGGCGATGAAGGCCTGCGAGGCGGTGGATCAGGGTCTGACACAAGCGGTTTCGGCCCTCGAGGAGGTCGGCGGCGCCATGGTGCTCACCGCCGACCACGGCAATTGCGAGACCATGGTGGACCCGGTCACCGGCGGCCCGCATACCGCCCACACGACGAACCTCGTGCCGGTGATCCTCTATGGCGGCCCCCCCGGCGCGACGCTCCGCAGGGGAAGGCTCGCCGATCTCGCCCCGACGATCCTCGACCTCATGGGCCTCGAGAAGCCCGTCGAGATGACCGGCGAGAGCCTGATCGCGCGATGATCCGCGCGGGGCTCGCCGCCGCGCTCCTCGCGCTTTCCCCGGCCGCGGCCCGGGCGGCGGCGGACCCGGTGGCGGTGGCACAGGCGGCCTCCGACGCGCTGGCCCATGCCGCCGAGCTTCTCGCCGGTGCCGACGGCGCCCGCGACCGCGTCAAGGCGCTCACCGTCACGGTCCAGGCCTACGAGGAAGGGCTCGTCGCGCTCCGCGAAGGCATGCGCCAGGCCGCGCTCCGCGAACGCGCGATCCGGAGCCGCTTCGGCGCGGAGGAGGAGCAGCTCACCCGCCTCCTCGGTGCGCTGCTCTCGATGCAGACCTCGCCTGAATCGCTCGTCCTGCTCCACCCCGACGGCCCGCTCGCCAATGCCCGCGCCGGCATGCTCCTGGCCGACGTCACCCCCGCGATCAACAGCCGCGTCACCGCGCTCCGCGACGAGCTCCGCGAACTCGAAACCCTGCGCCAGCTCCAGGAGGCCGCCGCAGCGACGCTCCGCACCGGGCTCGAAAAGGTGCAGGAAGCCCGGACCGCGCTCAGCCAGGCGATCTCCGACCGGGAAATCCCCGCCGACCTCTCCGCCGACGACGCCGCAACGCTCCGCGATCTTGTCAACAGTGCCGACACGTTGCAGGGATTTGCGGCGACATTGACAACAATCGCCGGCCCGGGCGACGCGCCCGGCGGGTTTTCCGACCGGAAAGGGCAAATGCCGCCCCCGGCAACCGGCGTCGTCCTCGCCGCCTACGACAAGCCCGACGCGGCGGGCACCCGCCGCCCCGGCGTGGTGCTCGCCACCGCGCCCCTCGCTCTCGTGACCGCGCCGCATCCCGCCACCGTGCGCTATGCCGGCCCGCTTCTCGATCTTGGCATGGTCGCGATCCTCGAGCCGGAAGCGGGGTATCTCCTGATCCTGTCAGGCATGGACCGGGTCTTCGTCCGGGAGGGCACGGTGCTCGACGCCGGCGCCCCGGTGGGCCTGATGGGCGGCGCGGCCCCAGATGCTGAACAGATTTTGATCGAAACCGGCGAAGGCGGTGGCCAACCGCGTTCGGAAACGCTCTATATTGAGCTCAGAAAAGGCGAGAACACGCTCGATCCGGGCCAATGGTTCGAGCTTGCAGAGGACAAGGACAAATCATGAAGAAGTTTGTTTTCGCAGCAATCGGCGGAACGGTGGCAGGCGCCCTCCTTTCGACGCAGATCGCCGGGCCCCTGCTCGCGCAGGAGGCGGAGAAGCACTCGTCGGTCTACGAGCAGCTCGACCTGTTCGGAGACATCTTCGAGCGGATCCGCGCGCAATATGTCGAGGAGGTCGACCCCGAGGAGCTGATCGAAGCGGCGATCAATGGCATGCTGACCTCGCTCGACCCGCATTCGAGCTATCTCTCGCCCAAGGATGCCGCCGACATGCGGGTTCAGACCCGTGGCGAATTCGGCGGGCTCGGCATCGAGGTCACCCAGGAAGAAGGCTTCGTGAAGGTGGTCTCGCCGATCGACGGCACCCCCGCCGCCGAGGCCGGCATCGAGGCGGGCGACTTCATCACCCATGTGGACGGCGAAAGCGTGCTGGGCCTCACCCTCGACGACGCGGTGGAACTGATGCGCGGGCCGGTCGGTTCGGAGATCGTCGTCACCATCGTCCGCGAAGGCGAGCCCGACCCGTTCGACGTCTCGATCATCCGCGACACCATCAAGCTCACCGCCGTGCGCCACCGCACCGTGGGCGATACCGTGGTGCTCCGGGTAACGACCTTCAACGACCAGACCTATCCGAACCTCGCCGACGGGCTGAAGGAAGAGCTCGAGAAGGATGGCGGGCTCGACAACATCAACGGCGTGGTGCTCGACCTCCGGAACAACCCGGGCGGGCTCCTGACCCAGTCGATCAAGGTTTCCGACGCCTTCCTCGACGCCGGCCAGATCGTCTCGACGCGCGGCCGCAACCCGAAAGACGGCGAGAGCTTCAACGCCACAGAAGGCGACCTGATCGAGGGCAAGCCGATCGTGGTGCTGATCAACGGCGGCTCGGCCTCGGCCTCGGAAATCGTTGCGGGCGCCTTGCAGGATCACCGCCGAGCGATCGTCGTGGGTACGAAAAGCTTCGGAAAAGGGTCTGTTCAGACGGTCATGCCGCTCCGCCAGGACGGCGCGATGCGCCTGACGACGGCGCGCTACTACACGCCGTCGGGCCGGTCGATCCAGGCGCTCGGGATCTCGCCCGACATCGTCGTCGAACAGCGCCCGCGCCCAACCCCCGAGCAGGACGAAGAGGCCGCGAACCAGCGCCCCGGCCGGTTCGAATCGGACCTGCGCGGCAGCCTGTCGAATGACAGCCTGACCGAGGACGAGCGCCGCCAGATCGAGGAAGACCGCGCGAAGGCGGAGGAGTCCGCGAAGCTCCGCGAAGAGGACTACCAGCTCGCCTATGCCATCGACATCCTGAAGGGCCTGAGCGCGCTGGGGCCGAAGGAGTAACCCTTGGCGCTGAGCCCGGCTCAGAAGGCGCTGCCCTACCGTCCCTGCGTCGGCATCGTGCTGACGCGGGGCGACGGGCTCGTCTTCGCGGGCGAGCGGCTCGACACCCCCGGCGCCTGGCAGATGCCGCAGGGCGGGATCGACAAGGGCGAGGGGCCGCGCGAGGCGGCCCTGCGCGAACTCGGCGAAGAGATCGGTGTCGGCGAGGAGCTGGTCTCCGTCGCGGCCGAGGCGCCGGACTGGATCCGCTACGACCTCCCCGAAGAGCTCGTCGGCAAGGCCTTCAAGGGGCGGTTCCGCGGCCAGGAGCAGAGATGGTTCCTGATGCGCTTCGATGGCGATGACGCTGCGGTGCGCATCGACACGGCGCATCCGGAATTCGGCCGCTGGCAATGGATGGCGCCCGCCGATCTCATGGCCGCCATCGTGCCCTTCAAGCGCGGCGTCTACGAAGCGGTGTTCGCGGCCTTCGAAGGACAGCTCTGAGCTTCCGGTTTCGTCGCGGCTGCGCCGCGCCGACCCGCGCGCGCCTCTGACGAGGCGCGCGGGAAGGGGGCTTTGCCCCCTCGCGCCCGATCCGGGCGCTCACCCTCAGGATTTCCGGACCCAAAGAGCACATTCGGGCGTCGTCGGTGTACGGGTTGTGTACAGGTTGTGTACGGGTTGTGCGCCCCGGTTTTCGGGACTCCACATGAGAACAAAAGGTGAATATACTCGGAACCCCATGGCCGTCGAACTCAGCATCACCTCCAACTTCACCTTCCTCACCGGGGCCTCGCACCCGGAGGAATATATCGACCGCGCCGCGCTCCTGGGGCTCACCGCCATCGCCATCGCCGACGAGAATTCGGTCGCCGGAATCGTCCGCGCCCATTCCGCCGCGCGGGAAGTCGCCCGCGATGTCCGGCTCCGGCAGGAGGCCCCGGGGATCGGCCCGCCGCGCCCGTCCGGTGTTCCGCCTGCGGGTGGGGCGGCGGTCACGAACGTCCCGCGGCTGATCCCGGCTGCGCGGATCGTTCTGGAAGACGGTTTCTCGGTCACGGCGCTGCCGCGCGACCGCGCCGCCTGGGGACGGCTCTGCCGGCTGATCTCCTGTGGCCGGCTCCGCGCAGAGAAAGGCTCCTGCCACCTGACCCTGGACGACCTCCTCGAATGGGGTGCAGGGATGGAGCTCATGATCCATCCGGCTTCGACGAAGACCGGCGTGCGCGAATGGCGGACAGGGACGAACCGGCTGGTGCGGCGCTTTGGCGGGGCCTGCCACCTCCTGATCGTGCCCGCCTATGACGGGCAGGACCGGCTGCGCTTCGACCGGCTCGCGGAACGGGCGGAATCGCTCGGGTTAGACACTGTTGCGAGCGCATGCCCGCGCCTCCATCACAGCCGTCGCCGCAAGCTCGCCGACGTGCTGACGGCGATCCGCACCGGCCTCCGGGTCGACGAGCTGGGCCGCTCGGCACTTGCCAATGGCGAGCAGCGGCTGCGTTCGGAGCCGGAGCTCCTTCGGATCTTCGCGGGTCACGAAGCGGCGATCGGCCGGGCCGCCGAGGTCGCCGCCCGCTGCACCTTCTCGCTCGACGAGTTGCGCTACGAATACCCTTCCGAGGTCGCCGGGAACGAGGCCCCGCGCGACCGGCTTGCCCGGCTCGCGCGGGAAGGGCTCCGCTGGCGCTACCCGGCCGGGGCGATGGAACGGGTGCGGAACATGCTCGAACACGAGCTCGCGCTGATCGCCAAGCTGGGTTACGAGCCCTATTTCCTCACCGTCCGCGACGTGGTCGCCTTCGCCCGGTCGCAGGGCATCCTCTGCCAGGGCCGCGGCTCGGCGGCGAATTCAGTGGTCTGCTACTGCCTCGGCGTCACCTCGGTCAGCCCGGAAGTCGGCACCATGGTCTTCGAGCGCTTCGTCTCCGAGGCCCGCGACGAGCCGCCCGATATCGACGTCGATTTCGAGCACGAACGCCGGGAGGAAGTGATCCAGCACATCTACACCCGCTATGGCCGCCATCGCGCCGGACTCTGCGCCACGGTAATCCATTACCGCGGCAAGCGCGCGATCCGCGAGGTCGGCCGCGCGATGGGGCTCAGCACCGACACCGTCGCCGCACTCGCCTCGCAGCTCTGGGGCTGGGGCGCCGCGGGCGAGCTGGCCGAGACGCGGCTGCGCGAGCTGGGGCTCGACCCGGCCGACCGTCGATTGACGCAAACCCTGGCGCTGGTGGAGGAAATCCAGGGCTTTCCCCGCCATCTCTCGCAGCATGTGGGCGGCTTCGTGATGACCGAGGGGCGGCTCGACGAGCTGGTGCCGGTCGAGAACGCGACGATGGAGGGGCGCACCGTGATCCCCTGGGACAAGGACGATATCGATGCCCTGGGGATCCTGAAGGTCGACGTCCTGGGCCTCGGTATGCTGACCTGCCTGCGCAAGGCCTTCACCCTGGTCGCGCAGCATCACGGCGCCGATTACACCCTCGCGACCCTGCCGCAGGAGGATCCGGCAGTCTACGACATGCTGTGCGCGGCGGATTCGCTGGGGCTGTTCCAGGTCGAGAGCCGCGCCCAGATGAACTTCCTGCCACGGATGAGGCCGCGGACCTTCTACGATCTCGTGATCCAGGTTGCGATCATCCGGCCCGGACCGATCCAGGGCGACATGGTGCACCCCTTCATCCGGCGCCGGAACGGCGAGGAGGAGGTACGCTTTCCTTCGGATGCGCTGGGCGCGGTGCTCAAGAAGACCCTAGGCGTGCCGCTGTTTCAGGAACAGGCGATGCAGATCGCCCTCACCGGCGCGGGGTTCACGCCCGCGGAAGCCGACCGTCTGCGCCGCTCTCTGGCGACCTTCAAAAAGCACGGCAATGTCAGCGATTTCAGAAGCCGTTTTCTGTCAGGGATGCTGGCCAATGGCTATGACCTCGATTTTGCCGAGCGCTGCTTCAGCCAGATCGAGGGCTTCGGCTCCTACGGCTTCCCGGAAAGCCACGCGGCGAGTTTCGCGCTCCTGGTCTACGCCTCGGCCTGGCTCAAGCGGCACCATGCCGGGATCTATGCCTGCGCGCTCCTGAACTCCCAGCCGATGGGGTTCTACGCGCCCGCCCAGATCGTCCGCGACGCGCGCGAGCACGGGGTGGAGGTGCGGCCGGTGGAGATCAACGCCTCGGCCTGGGACAACGTGATGGAGCGGCGGTTCGACGGCGCGCTCGCACTCCGGCTCGGGTTCCGGCAGATCAAGGGGCTGGCCGAGGAGGACGCGAGCTGGATCACGGGCGCGCGCGGCAACGGCTATCGCGGGGTCGAGGATGTCTGGCGCCGGGCCGGAGTGCCGCCGCGGGCGCTGGTACGGCTGGCCGAGGCCGATGCTTTCGCGGGGCTGGGGCTCTCGCGGCGCGAGGCGCTCTGGGCGGCGAAGGCGCTCGCCTCGGACAAGGCGCTGCCCCTGTTCTCGGGCGATATCGACGGGGAGGGGATCGTCGAGCCGCCACCCGTGTTACCGGCGATGAGCGAGGGCGAGAACGTGGTCGAGGATTACGTGTCGATGCGGCTGACGCTCCGGACCCACCCGATGGCCTTCCTGCGCCCGGTTCTGACGCCGACGGCTGCGACTCCTGACTTCACCTGTCAGGAGTCCAGGGTGACCGCGCCGGCGCGCCGGGCTAGGGTCTGGCCATGAGCATCGACGACAAGCCCCGCTGTTTCGGATCCGCCAACGCGCTCTACGCCGCCTATCACGACGAGGAATGGGGCGTCCCGGTACATGACGACCGGATGCTGTTCGAGATGCTGATCCTCGAGGGCGCCCATGCCGGCCTCAGCTGGGAGACGATCCTGAAGAAGCGGGAGAACTACCGGGCGGTGTTTCACGGCTTCGACGTGGACCGGGTTGCGGCGATGCCGGACACCGAACTGGCGGCGGCGCTGGAGAACCCCGGCATCGTGCGGCATCGGCAGAAGATCGCTTCGACGCGCAGGAACGCGCAGGTCTTCCAGGCGATCCAGCGCGAGGCCGGCAGCTTCGACGCCTGGCTCTGGCACTGGGTCGGCGGTGCGCCGGTGGCGGGAGACTGGGCAACAAAGGGTGACATCCCGGCGACGACGCCGGTGAGCGACGCGCTCTCGAAAGATCTGAAGAAACGCGGCATGGGCTTCGTCGGCTCGACGATAATCTACGCCTACATGCAGGCGGTGGGCCTCGTGAACGATCACTACCGGGGTTGCTGGCGGCACGGGGCGTGATCCAGGGGAATGCGCGCGGTGCGCGCATATGGTTTCATTCAACGTATATCCCGGCCAGAGGAAGAAGCATGTCCGGGCTCCGCGCCCCATAGCCCTTCCTGACGCCGATTCTCCCGGATCCCCGCACCGACGTGATGCCGAAGCGCCGAATCAGGATTCCGAACAGGATACTTCACCCGGCGCGGTCATCGGCGCTCTCACCCAATTCATCTGACCGAAAATACTCCAGGGAGCCGACGCGGAGCGAAAACCCCTTCCGTCACCGCAACCGGCGCAGGATCTCATAGCTCGCATAGCCATCCGGCACCATGCCCTCGGCCCGCTGGAAGGCGCGGATCGCCGCGATGGTGTTCGGGCCGATGATCCCATCGGCGCCGCCGGTATCGTAGCCGGCGCGGGTCAGGCGCTCCTGCATCTCCTTCCGCTCGGCGAAGATCAGGAACCGGTCGTCCCGCGGCCAGTCCGCCCGGAGCGGACTTCCGCTGGCGATCCGGTCAGCGAGATGGCCGACGCCGATCACATAGGCATCGGCGGCGTTGTAGCGCGAGATCACCTTGAAATTGTCGAAGATCATGAAGGCCGCGCCGCGTGCCCCGGCGGGAAGCAGGATCGAGGCGCGGCCGTAATCGGGCACAGCCTTGCCGCGCGTGTCGCGCACGCCGAGCCGTGCCCATTCCCCGGGGCTCTTGCGGACGCGCTTGCCCGCCAGCGTGTAGTCGAACCCCCGCGGCAGCTCGACCTCGACGCCCCAGGGCTGGCCCATGGTCCAGCCGTAATGCGCGAGATAGGCCGCTGTCGACGCGAGCGCATCGGTCGGATCGTCGGACCAGATGTCGCGCTTGCCGTCGCCGCGGAAATCCTGGGCATAGGCGAGGTAGGAGGTGGGAATGAACTGGGTATGGCCCATCGCCCCGGCCCAGCTTCCGGTCATGTGTCTCGGGTCCACATCGCCCGACTGGAGAATGCGGAGCGCGGCTAGGAGCTGCTCCTCGAAGAACCGGCCCCGGCGCCCGTCGAAGGCCAGCGTTGCGAGGGCGCCGATCACCGGCGTGTCGCCGCGCCGCGTGCCATAGGCGCTCTCGAGCCCCCAGACCGCAGTGACCACCTCCGCCTCGACCCCGTAGCGCGCCTCGATCTCGGCAAGAAGCTTGCGGTTCTGGCGCAAGGCGGCGCGGCCGTTGCGGATCCGCTCCTCCGAGGCGACAATGTCGAGATATTCCCAGATCTGCTTGGTGAACTCGGTCTGGTTGCGATCCTTCTCGATCACCCCGGTATCGTAGCGGACCCCGCGAAAGGCCGCGTCGAACGTCTGGGCGCGAATCCCCTTGGCCAGGGCGCGCTTGCGGAACCCGGCGATCCAGCTATCGAAAGCGATGTTCGATGTCGTGGAAGCCGCCACCTTCACCGGTCCCTTCGAGCTCATTCGCAGTTGCGGGCGGGGCGATGCCTCGGGCGCGAAGGCTTCGGCAAATACCGGGACGGCCGACATGATCGCGGCGGCGAGGACCAGGGGAAAACGCATGTGAACACTCGGCTCATCTTTTTTGCTGCTCTGGGCTCAACCTAGCATGACCCGCGGATGCCGTGAACAGCACGCGGTCGCGCCCTGCGAGGTTTCGCCGTTCAGCGACGGCGGCGGGTCACCTTGCGCTTGCCCGAGGGACGGCCTGCGCCGCGTCGCGTGCGGCTCTGCGCGCCCGGGCCGGGCATCGCGCGGCTGTCAAGCTCGAGAAGCTCGAGCATCAGCCCGCCGGTCACCGGAACGGCCTCGGCAAGGCGCACCGTAACGCGCTGGCCGACCGAGATCTCGAGCCCGGTATCGGCGCCCATCAACGTCTGGCTCTTCCGGTCGAAATGGAAGAATTCCCGACCGATGGAGCGGATCGGGATCAGCCCGTCGGCGCCGGTCTCGTCGAGCTTCACGAAGGCGCCGAAGCGGGCGATTCCGGAGATCCGACCCTGCATCTCGGTGCCGACGCGCTCGGAGAGATAAGCGGCGAGGTAGCGGTCCGTCGTGTCGCGCTCGGCCATCATCGAGCGGCGTTCGGTCTCGGAAATCTGCTGCGCCGTGCGCTCCAGCCGGTCAATCTCCTCGGGCGTGAGACCGTCCCCGCCCCAGCCATGCGCGGCGATCAGCGCGCGATGCACGACAAGGTCGGAATAGCGGCGGATCGGCGAGGTGAAATGCGCGTAGGAGCGGAGCGCGAGGCCGAAATGACCGAGATTCGCGGGGCTGTAATAGGCCTGGGTCATCGAGCGGAGCGTGGCAAGGTTGATCAGCTCGTCTGCATCGGTGCCTTCGGCCTGGGAGAGGAGGCGGTTGAGATGCGCCGTCTTCAGCACCTGACCCTTTGCAAGTGTCAGGCCCGAGGCCTGCGCGGTCTCGCGCAGCGCGTCGAGCTTTTCCGGGCTGGGTTCCTCGTGGACCCGGTAGAGGAGCGGGGTGCGCAGGCGTTCGAGCTCCTCGGCGGCGGCGACATTGGCGAGGACCATGAATTCCTCGATCAGCCGGTGCGCGTCGAGCCGGTCCTTGAAACTCACCGAGGTCACGTTGCCGTCTTCGTCGAGCACGATGCGCCGTTCCGGCAGGTCGAGATCGAGCGGCTGGCGTTTCTCGCGGGCAAGGACGAGCGCGGCATAGGCGGCGTAGAGCGGCGCGATGACCGGTTCGAGGAGGTCGGCACAGCGGGCATTCGGGCTGCCGTCCTGCGCGTCCTGCACTTCTTCATAGGTCAGCGAGGCGACGGAGCGCATGAAGGCGCGGTGGAACTGATGGCCGATCTTGCTTCCGTCTTCGCCGATCCGCATCCGGACAGCGATGCAGGCGCGGTCGAGCCCTTCATGCAGCGAGCAGAGATCGCCCGACAGCCGGTCGGGCAGCATCGGCACCACGCGGTCGGGGAAATAGGTCGAATTCCCCCGGTTCAGAGCCTCTTTGTCGAGCGCGGAGCCCGGCGTGACGTAATACGCGACATCGGCGATGGCGACCCAGATGACATGGCCGCCCGGGTTGTCCTCGGCCTCGTCTGGATGCGCCCAGCAGGCATCGTCATGGTCGCGGGCGTCGGACGGATCGATAGTGACAAGCGGTCTTTCGCGGAGGTCGAGGCGCTCGCCGAGATCGGCGGGGGTCATCGCGTCCGCTTCGGCAATCGCCGCGTCGGGGAAATCGTCGGGCAGGCCATGCTGGTGGATCGCGATCAGCGAGACCGATTTCGGCGCGCCGGGATCGCCGAGCCGGGTGACGATGCGGGCGCGGGGAAGGCCGAGGCGGTCCTTGGGCCCCGCCTGTTCGGCCTCGACCAGCTCGCCGTCCTGCGCACCGTTCATGTCGCGGTCCGACACGCGCCATTCGCGGTCGGAGCCCTTGTCGATCGGCAGGATCCGCCCGCCCTCGGCGGATTTGCGGAACACGCCGAGTACCTTGCGGGGGTTCTGGCCGATCCGGCGTATCAGGCGGCCCTCGTAGTCGTGGCCGTCCTCGCGGATCTGGGTCACGCGCGCGAGAATGCGATCTCCGGCCCCGAGCGCCGGATCGGACTCGCGAGCCAGCATCACGACGACGGGCACCGCGCCGTCGCCGCGCCATTCCATCGGCCGGGCGGTGAGATCACCATTCTTGTTCGGCCCGGTGATCTCCAGGACCGAGACCGGCGGGAGTCGCTCCGGGTCACGATAGGTCTTGCGGCGCTTCTCGAGATGGCCGTCTTCCTCGAGGCTTTTCAGCACCCGTTTCAGCTCGATCCGTTCGGCACCCTTGATGCCGAAAGCCTTGGCGATGTCGCGTTTCGAGGTCTGGGAGGGATGCGCGGAAATCCAGTCGAGGATCTCGTCGCGGGAAGGAATGCGGCTCATGGCCTCGGGCTAGCACGCATGCTTGAAGCCGTCATGTCAAATCCGCGGCCTCGTCCACGTCAGCGAGGGTGTCAGCCAATACGATCCGCACGTCGCCCAGGGAGGCAACCGTGTCGGCCAATGCATGTTCGGTCGACCAGCGCACGCCGCCGAACAAGGTCGCGGGCGGCGGGGCGGGGCCCCTCCAGCCGATCAGCCAGTAGCCGCCATCGGTCGCGGGGCCGATCACCGCGTGGCTTCCGCGCAGGAGGCGGATCGCCCGGGCGACATGGCGCCTGCGGAGGCCGGGAATGTCGGCGCCGATCACCAGGACAGGGCCGGGAAGGCGCAAGGGCCGAAACATCCGGTCGCCGAGATCGCCCGCGCCTTGCGGGAGGCGCGGCAGGTCTTCCGGCCAGACCCGGCTCGCCAACCCTTCGTGGTCGGGGCTGACGGCGAGGATCAGCGTCCAGCGCGGATCGCGGAGGTGCCGGATCAGCCGGGCGGATTGGTGGCGGAACCACCAGGCCGCCGCGATGGGGCCGATTTCCCGGGCGAGTCGGGTCTTCACCCGCCCAGGCCGCGGTTCCTTCAGCATGACTACGACGCGCGGGCGGCGGTCAGGCGAAATAGTCACGGAGAATGCGGGAGTAGACCGCCTTGAGCTGGTGGATCTGCGCGATTTCCACCCGTTCGTCGGTCTGGTGCATGGTCTGGCCGACCAGCCCGAATTCGACCACCGGGCAATGTTCCTTGACGAACCGCGCATCCGAAGTGCCGCCGGTGGTGGAAAGCTCGGGCACCACGCCCGTTTCCGCCGCGACGGCCCTCGACACGAGGTCCGAGAACGGTCCCGGCGGGGTCAGGAAGCTCTCGCCCGAGATCTTCACGCTCAGGTCGACCTCGATTCCGCTCTCCTCGGCGACCCGCGCGGCCTGCGCCCGCAGCCAACCGGTCAGCCCCTTGCCGCTATGGGTGTCGTTGAAGCGGATGTTCACCGTCGCATAGGCACGCCCCGGGATCACGTTCGAGGCCGGATTACCGACGTCGATGGTGGTCACCGCGAGGGTCGAGGCGTCGAAATGCTCGGTGCCCTCGTCGAGCGGCGTGGTCGTCAGCCGGTGGACGAGCGTCGCGATGGCGGCGGCGGCGTTCTTCGCCCGGTGCGGATAGGCCGAATGCCCCTGCACCCCGAACGCCGTGAAATAGGCGGTCATCGAACCGCGGCGGCCGATCTTGATCATCTCGCCCATGCGATTTGGACAGGTCGGTTCGCCTACCAGGCAATGGGCCATGCGCTCGCCCTCGGCGCCCATCCAATCGAGCAAGGCGCGGGTGCCGTCGACCCCATCGCCCTCCTCGTCGCCGGTAATCGTCAGGATCACCGCGCCGTCGGGGGGCGTCTCCCGCACGAAGTCCACCGCAGCGGCGACGAAGGCCGCAACGCCCGATTTCATGTCGCACGCACCCCGGCCCCAGATCTGGCCTTCCGCTTCCTCGGCCGAGAACGGCGGAAAGCGCCAGATTTCGGCGTCGCCCGGCGGCACCACGTCGGTATGCCCGTTGAAGCCGAAACTCCTGGGATGACCCTTGCTGCCCCAACGGGCGAAAAGGTTGGCGATCCCGTTCCTGTCGACCCTGTTGCAGGCGAATCCGGCGGATTCCAGCACTTCACGCAGAAGGTCGAGCGCGCCGGCCTCCTCGGGCGTGACCGAAGGGCAGCGGATCAGGCGGCGGGTCAGATCGACGGGATCGAGCGGTGTCATGGCCTTGCCATAGCCCCGCGCGCGTCATGCGGCAATGGCGCTCAGCCGCCCTCGCCGAAATCGGGAACCATCTCGACCACCAAGACCGCGTTCTCGTCGAGCGCCCGTTGCATCAGCGCGGCCTCTTCCGCGCCGATCTCGTGCCCCTCGGCGCGGCGATCCTCCACGGTGCCATAGGCGGTGACCTCGATCGGCGCCAGCCCGGCGGTCTTCAAGACCGAGACCGTTTCGCGTACTGCCTCGTCCTCGGACCGCCCCGAGGCGAAACAGAGGAGGCCCGCACCCACGGCGCGTTCCGGGAGGCCGTCGTCCGGCTTGCGCCCGACCTGGACCAGCAGTGTGAAGACCTGGGGTTCGTTGGGTTTGCGTGCCATGACATCGCCCGGATGCCGAAAGCCGCTTCCCGGGTCAAGCCACCGTCAGATCGAGCCGGACCACGGGCAACCCGCTCTCCGCCGGATCGAACAGCCGACCCCCATGCGGGTCCCAATCGGGCCGCGACTCGAGGAGATGGCGGATGCCGCGCAGCAGGACCGGAGGCGCGTAAGGGTCGAGATAGGGCGCGCAATGGATAGCCCAGAAGTCCGTGTGGGGATATCCGCCGTCGAACGCTGCCCGGATCGCGAGCGCGCTGACGCTCGCCTCCGCCGCCAGGGCATCGGCAATTCCGGCGCGCTGTTCGGTCAGGAGATCCGCAGCCGGGGGCGGGTCTTCGAGACTGACAAGCCCGTCCCGCGCCATCCGGTCATAGCCCTGGAGGATCACCGCGCGGCGCTGCGGATCGGCCAGCGCATAGTGCTCGCGGAACGCGTCCCAATGCCAGAACAGGTCGTCAGTGCCCAAACCGAGCTGCAAGCGGTCGGCAATGAGCACCGTCGTCGCCGCTAGAAATGCGGGATAGTCGTCGTCGGGCAGCGCCGCCGCAAGGACCAGCGCACTGTGCAGCCGAAGACCTTGGGGATCGCCGATACGACACCCACCCGCCTGGATCAGATGCCGCAGCTCCGCAGCGGGGGCAGGGCTGTCCGTCCCGGCTGCAATCCTTTGAAGGATGTCGTCATCCGTGTAGCGCGCTACAGTTCTCAGATCGCAAATCGACTGCAAGGTCCGAAATTCGACCCTGTTACTGGAACGCGTAACCATGCATCTGTTGTTAACCGCGATTGAGTCGCAACCTTGGCGCGACTTTGGCGGCGCGATGTGACGCGCGAAACGATCCGTTTCGTCAATCGCGCAGGAGCTCGTTGATTCCCGTCTTGGAGCGGGTCTGGGCGTCGACCCTCTTGACGATCACCGCGCAGTAGAGATTCACGCCGTTCTTCGAAGGCAACGAGCCCGCGACGACCACCGAATAGGGCGGCACTTCGCCGTAGAGCACCTCACCGGTCTCGCGGTCAACGATCTTGGTCGATTGGCCGATGAAGACGCCCATGCCGAGCACCGAACCTTCGCGGACGATCACACCCTCGACCACTTCCGAGCGGGCGCCGATGAAGCAGTTGTCCTCGATGATCGTCGGGCCGGCCTGCATCGGCTCGAGCACGCCGCCGATTCCGACGCCGCCCGAAAGATGTACGTTCTTGCCGATCTGCGCGCAGGAGCCGACGGTCGCCCAGGTATCGACCATGGTGCCGCTGTCCACATAGGCGCCGAGATTGACGAAGGAGGGCATCAGCACGACGCCCGGGGCGATATAGGCCGATTTGCGGACAATGCAGTTCGGAACGGCGCGGAATCCGGCCGATTTCCACTGGTTGTCGCCCCAGTCTTTCCACTTGGAATCGACCTTGTCCCACCAGGCACCGCCCTGGGCGCTGCCCGGCTGGAGTTCCATGTCCTTGAGCCGGAAGCCGAGGAGAACAGCTTTCTTGGCCCACTGGTTCACGTGCCAGTCGCCGCTCTCCTGCCGTTCGGCTACCCGAAGGCTGCCCGAGTCGAGCGCGTTCAGCGTGTCCTCGATCGCCTCACGGGTCTCACCGCCGGTTGCCGGCGTGATCTCGGCGCGGTTTTCCCAGGCGGCCTCGATCGCGGTTTCAAGGGCGGCGTTCGACATCGGTTCCCAATCCTCTCTGGCATGGTTCGCCGGTGGCCTATAAGCCCAATGACGAGGCCACGCAACGAGAGGCAGACCCATGAAAGACGAGCGGCCGCGCCCGTTTCGCGATGCGCATGAAGATATCGAGTCCATGCAGGGGACGCCGCAGACGGCGCAGTCGATGGCGGGGGCGTATCGGTTGGCGTTTGCGGATTCGGAGTTTCTGTGCCGGGACGAGCTCCGGCCGGTGCGGCTGCAGCTGGAACTGTTGAAGCCCGAGCTCCTGATGAGCGAGGCGGGGATCGAGTCGACGGTGGTGCTTTTCGGCGGCGCGCGGATTCCGGAGCCGGCGAAAAGGGCCGGGGCGCGGACCGGAACCCTTGCGGAGCTTTCGCGATTTTATGAGGAGGCTCAACGTTTTGCGCGGATCATGACCGGGCGGAGCAAGGCCAACGGCCACCGCGAGAACGTGATCGTCACCGGCGGCGGGCCGGGGGTGATGGAAGCCGGAAACCGCGGCGCGGCGGAGGCGGGCGGCGTGTCGATCGGGCTCAATATCGTGCTGCCGCATGAGCAGGCGCCGAACGAGTATGTGACGCCAAGCCTTTGTTTCAACTTCCATTATTTCGGCATTCGCAAGATGCACTTCCTGATGCGGGCACGGGCCGTCGCGGTGTTTCCGGGCGGGTTCGGCACGCTCGACGAGTTGTTCGAAACCCTCACTCTGGTGCAGACCGGCCGCATGGAGCGGGTGCCTATCCTATTGTTCGGAAAGGATTTCTGGACGACGATCGTCAACTGGGAAGCGCTGGCCGAGGCGGGCACGATCTCGGACGAAGACCTGTCGCTGTTCCGCTTCGTGGAGACCGCCGACGAGGCGATCGAGGCGATCGACGCCTGGGAAGGTGCGGGCACGAAACGGCGCGAAATCCCCGGAAGGTAGGCGCACAACCCGTACACAACCTGTACACAGCCCGTACACCGGCGATGCACTTCGGACGCCTATTTCGCCCCTTTTTCGCTGTCGCCGTCAACGTTGTCGAAACCCATCGCGGCGCGTAGCATCGCGTTGGCGCGCGACTGCCAACCCCGGCCGGTGGCCCGAAGGGCGGCCAGGAGATCGGCGTCGAGACGGATGGAGACCGGGACCTTGCGGCCGGTTTCGGCGCGCTCCGGGGCGGGAACGGAGAGTTCGACCGGGACCTCGGGCGGCGGCGGTGGGGGCGACGGCGAAGCGGGGGTGGCGCTCTCCGGCGCGGTCTTGCGCGCCGCGACGAGGAGCCGCGCCATGGCTTCCCGGATTTCCCGGTTGGCCTGCTTCTTCGATTCCTGGTCCATCGAGGAACTCGCCGTCAGAGCTTGCTCGCGTATATACAGCGCACCACCGTATATACAAGCTTCTCCAGGCTCCAAAGATGTATATACGCTTAGCCGGCCTCGGCGCGGTTCCGGCGCAGGGCGCGTTCGCTGGCGCTCTTGAGCTGGCCGCAAGCCGCCATGATGTCTTCGCCGCGCGGGGTCCGGATCGGCGAGGCGTAGCCGGCCTTGTAAATGATGTCGGCGAAACCCTTGATCCGCTTCCAGTCCGAGCGCTGGTAGGGCGCGCCGGGCCATTCGTTGAACGGGATCAGGTTGATCTTGGCGGGGATGCCGGCGATCAGCTTGACCAGTCGCCGGGCGTCGTCATCGCTGTCGTTCACACCCTTGAGCATCACGTATTCGAAGGTGATCCGCTCGGAGTTCGACAGCCGCGGGTATTCGCGCAGTGCGTCGAGCAGCGTCGCGATGTTCCATTTCTTGTTGATCGGCACCAGCACGTCGCGCAGATCGTCGCGCACGGCATGCAGCGAGATGGCCAACATGCAGCCGATCTCCGCGCCGGCACGGGCAATTTCCGGCACCACGCCCGAGGTCGAGAGCGTGATCCGGCGGCGCGAGAGCGAGATGCCCTCGCCGTCCATCGCGATCTTCATCGCGTCGCGGACATTGTCGAAATTGTAGAGCGGCTCGCCCATGCCCATGAGCACGATGTTGGAGAGGAGCCGGGTCTCGTCCTTCGGCGCGCGGCTGGGTTCGGGCCATTCGCCGAGGTCGTCGCGGGCGAGCATGATCTGGCCGACGATCTCGGCCGCGGTCAGGTTGCGGACGAGCTTCTGGGTGCCGGTGTGGCAGAACGAGCAGGTCAGCGTACAGCCGACCTGCGAGGAAATGCAGAGCGTGCCGCGGCCTTCCTCGGGGATGTAGACGGTTTCCACCTCGTGCCCGCCGGCGATGCGGACGAGGTATTTCCGGGTCCCGTCGTCGGAGACCTGGCGGGTGACGATCTCCGGGATCTCGATCACGAAATTCGCCGCGAGCTCGGCGCGGTAGGTCTTGGCGAGGTTCGTCATCGCGTCGAACTCGCGCACGCCCTTCTGGTAGATCCACTGCCAGATCTGGCCGACGCGCATGTTCGCCTGTTTCTCCGGCGTGCCGGCTTCGATCAGCGCGGCGCGGAGCTGCGGCCGGGTAAGACCGATGAGGTTCACCGGCCCCTCGGGCACTTTCCGGGGGATCGTCAGAACGTCCTGAGTGATGGGCGCCGTGGCCGACATGGAAGACTCCGGGAATGGATCCGCGGGCTCATACCGGAAAACCGCGCGCGGGAACAGGGTGTTCCGGCGTCAGTTCGTGCAGCGCCGCTCCGCCTCTTCGAGGGCGGCGGTGAAGCCGAGGAGCGAGAAGGTGTCCTTCGTGACCGTGCCGCGCGAGGACCGCGCGGTGAGAGTCGCGTTGGTGCCGCGCTTCATCGAGGTGGTGATCTTGGCATCGTCCGACGAGGTCGCCGGCCAGGCCCATTCGCCATCGGTGAAGAGCTCGAACGAACTGCCATCGACCTCGAGCGTGACGGTGGAGCCTTGCGCGAAGGGATAGCCGCCGGTGAACGAGACCTCGCCCTGCACCTCATCCGAAGGGCGGAAGGTGATGAAGAGAAGGATGTCGCCGCGCCGCACGGCCACCACGCGGCCGTCGCGCGTGTTCACGGTTTCCTTCGGCGCCGATACGCTCCAGCACTCGACGGGATCCTGTTCCACGAAGACCGACCAGTCGGTTTTCGCGGCGACCCGGTTCGTCGATTCCTGCGCGAGGGAAGGGATGGACGCCATGGAAATCGCAAGCGCCAAACCGCACGTCACGCTGAACTTCGTCATTAACGTCCTGCCGCCTCCAGCTCTTTGCCTCTGGTCGCCGCCCGTTGCCGTTTCGTTGTCAGCTTGTTCCGGCGGGACCAATTGTCTAATTTCGCGCGAATATAGCGTGGCGGGATCAGGATGTGAAACCCTTTCCCGCGCAAATCCGAATCGCTTTGGCAAGTGGGTGCTTATGGACGCGGGCGAAGTTCTTGTGGAGGTCCGCCGCGGCGGAAGGGTGGAGTCGGTTCACACCGGTCACGCGGTGGTCTGGGAGGCCGGCGGCGGGGTGGTTTCGGAATGGGGCACGCCGGGGATCGAGGTGTTTCCGCGGTCGTCCTGCAAGATGATCCAGGCGCTTCCCCTTGTGGAATCGGGCGCGGCCGACGCGTTCGGGCTGAGCGAGGCGGAGCTGGCGCTGTCCTGCGCGTCGCATCTGGGCGCGCCGATCCATAGCCGCGCGGTTTCGGCCTGGCTTTCGCGGCAGGGGATGGGCGAGGACGACCTGCGCTGCGGGCCGGAGCTGCCCCGCGACGCCGAGACGCAGCGGGAGGTGATCCGGACCGATGCGCCGGTGTGTCGGGTGCACAACAATTGTTCGGGCAAGCATTCGGGGTTCCTGACCCTGGGGCGGCATCTCGGGGCGGGACCGGACTATGTCGAGCCCGGGCATCCGGTGCAGCTGGCGGTGCGGCAGACCTTCGAGGAAGTGACGGGCGAGGCGAGCCCAGGATACGGGATCGACGGCTGTTCGGCGCCGAATTTCGCGACCTCCCTGCGCGGGCTGGCGCGGGCGATGGCGGGGTTCGCTTCGGCGGACGAGACGAGCGTGCGGGGCCGGGCGATGGGAAGGCTGTTCCGGGCGATGGTGGCCTATCCCGAGCTGATCGCCGGCGAGGGCGGGGCGGATACCGAGCTGATGCGGGCGATGGACGGCAAGGTGGCGATCAAGACAGGCGCCGAGGGGGTTTATATCGCGATCTGGCCGGAGCGGCGGCTGGGCGTGGCCCTGAAGATCGCCGACGGGGCGACGCGGGCGTCGGAATGCGCGATCGCGGCGTTGCTCGTGAAACTGGGTGCGGTGACGGCGGATCACCCGGCGGTGGTGAAGCGGATGCGGCCGGAGCTGACCGACAGGAACGGGCTGGTCGCAGGGGATCTGCGGCCGGCGGGGGTGCTGCTGGGGTAGGGTCCGGCTCCAAGCCTGTTCAATTCAGTACGGAGCCGGACGGGATCTTCGGCGATCAGGACGCCGGCGTAGAGCTGACGCCGACCTGGGCGGGGCGCAGCAGGCGGTCGTGCAACATGAAGCCGGTGGCCATGACCTGGATGATGTCGCCCGCCTTCGTCTCGGGCACCGGGGCCTCGAACATCGCCTGATGCGCCTGGGGGTCGAAGCGGTCGCCGACTTCGGGGGCGATCGGCTGGATGCCGTGCTTGCGGAACACGTTCAGAAGCTCGCGCATGGTCAGCTCGACACCGTCGAGAAGCGCCTTGGCGTGCTCGCGCTGCTCGTCGGTTGCCGCTTCGAGCGCGCGGGCGAGACCGTCATAGACCGGCAGGAGATCGCGGGCGAGCTTGGAGCCGCCGTATTGCTCGGCCTCGCGCCGGTCGCGTTCGCTGCGCTTGCGGGAGTTCTCGGCGTCGGCGAGCGCGCGCATGAAGCGGTCGCGATACTGGTCGCGCTCGGCGATCACCGCCTCGATATCCGGGCCGGCCTCGAACGGGGGCGCGTCGAG
>JBNKWI010000040.1:0-28567 GCA_050299695.1 Paracoccaceae bacterium | reverse complement strand
GGCGCATTTCTGGCGCGGCAAGTCGCTGGCGGCGCTCGGCAACACTTCGGCGGCGGCGAAGGCCTATCTCGAGGCCTATTCGGGCGATCCCGACGGGACCATGGCGCCGGATGCGCTTCTGGAGCTGGGGCTTTCGCTCGACACGCTGGGGGCCGCGGACGAGGCGTGCACAATGCTGGGCGAGCTGACCTCGAAGTTTCCAGGCTCGGCTGCTTCGGAAGAGGCGCAGACGGCGCGGACCAACATGGGATGCGTGTGAGGTCCGATACCGGGCTGATCGACGCCATCGACACGGCCTTCGGCGCCCGACCGCCCCGGCGGCTGGGCGTTGCCGTGTCGGGCGGGTCGGATAGCCTGGCGCTCCTGCACCTGCTGCACGGCTGGGGCAAGGCGGAGATCGCCGCGGTGACGGTGGATCACCGGTTGCGCCCGGGCTCGGCGAGCGAGGCGCTCCACGTGGCGCGGATCTGCGAGGGGCTGGGCATTTCGCACGATGTGCTCGAATGGCGTGGCTGGGACGGGAAGGGCAACCTTCAGGCCGAGGCGCGGCGCACGCGCTACGCGATGTTGGCCGACTGGGCGCGGGAGCGTGGGGTCGAGGCGGTGGCCCTGGGCCATACCATGGACGACCAGGCCGAGACGGTGCTGATGCGGCTGGCGCGCGAGGCCGGGGTGGACGGGTTGTCGGGCATGGCGGCGTCGGTGACGCGGCACGGGGTGACGTTCCGGCGACCGCTTCTCGGGCAGCGGCGCGAGGATCTCCGGGCATTTCTCGGGCGGCGCGGGGTGCGCTGGGTCGAGGATCCGTCGAACGCGGACGAGGAGTTCGAGCGGGTGCGGGCGCGGTCGGTGCTGGCGGCCCTGGCGCCTCTGGGGATCACCGTGGAGCGGCTGGCGGGGACGGCGCTCTACCTCGGCAGCGCGCGGGACGCGCTGGCCCTGGCGGCGGCGGAGTTCGCGCGGGAGCATGCCAAGGTGGTGGCGGGCGATGTGCTGTTCGACCGCGCGCGGCTGAACCGGCTGGCGCCGGAACTGCATCGGCGGGTACTGGCCGGCGCGCTGCGCTGGGTCGCCTCGGCCGAGTATCCACCGCGGCGGGAGCCGATGTTCGATGCGAGCCATGCCTGTTTCAGGGTCGAGAACGTTACGCTGCATGGGTGCCGCGTTCTGGTCTCGGACATGACGGTGCGGGTGGTGCGCGAACATGCCGCGGTGGCGGGGCTCGCGGGCCCGACCGACGCGCCCTGGGACAGGCGTTGGGTGCTGGAAGGGCCGCACGCGCCGGATCTCGAGCTGCGCGCGCTGGGCGAGGCGGTGAAGGACTGCCCCGATTGGCGGGCGACGGGGCTGCCGCGCGCCACGCTTCTGGCCTCGCCGTCGGTCTGGCGGGGCGCAACGCTTGTCGCCGCGCCACTGGCCGGGTGGCCCAATGGCTGGGTCGCGCGCGCACCGGAACCGGCGGAATTCGCCGCTTCGCTTCTCGCGCATTGAACCCGGGATTCGAATGGCTATCTTAACCCCGGGCCTGTAAGCATGTGCTTCATGGGCCTTTCTGACCGTTCAAAGGAGACTTTCCTTGGGTAATGCGCGCAACGTCGCCTTCTGGGTCGTCCTGTTCCTCCTGATCCTGGCGCTGTTCAACCTGTTCTCGGGCAGCCAGTCGACCATGTCGTCGCGGACGATGAACTATTCGGACTTCATCGAGGCGGTCGATAACGGCGAGGTGCAGAGCGTGACGCTCGACGGCGAGCGCGTCATTTTCCGCGAGGCGAACGGCAACGAATACGTGACCACGCAGCCCGAGGGCAGCGACATCACCAAGCTGCTGATCGAGAAGAACGTTTCGGTCAAGGTGATCCCGCAGGAGCAGTCGGGCTTCACCACGCTCCTGATGACCTTCCTGCCCTTCATCATCCTGATCGGGGTCTGGATCTACTTCATGAACCGGATGCAGGGCGGCGGGCGCGGCGGCGCGATGGGCTTCGGCAAGAGCCGTGCGAAGCTTTTGACCGAGAAGCACGGGCGGGTGACCTTCGACGACGTGGCGGGCATCGACGAGGCGAAGGAGGAGCTCGAGGAGATCGTCGAGTTCCTGCGCAACCCGCAGAAATTCTCGCGCCTCGGCGGCAAGATCCCGAAGGGCGCGCTGCTGGTGGGCCCGCCGGGCACCGGTAAGACATTGCTCGCGCGCGCCATCGCCGGCGAGGCGGGCGTGCCGTTCTTCACGATTTCGGGCTCGGACTTCGTCGAGATGTTCGTCGGCGTGGGCGCGAGCCGGGTGCGCGACATGTTCGAACAGGCGAAGAAGAACGCGCCCTGCATCGTTTTCATCGACGAGATCGACGCGGTGGGCCGGTCGCGGGGCGTCGGCTATGGCGGCGGCAATGACGAGCGCGAGCAGACGTTGAACCAGCTTCTGGTCGAGATGGACGGGTTCGAGGCGAACGAGGGGATCATCATCGTTGCCGCGACCAACCGGCCCGACGTCCTGGACCCCGCGCTCCTGCGCCCCGGCCGGTTCGACCGGCAGGTGCAGGTGCCGAACCCCGACATCAAGGGCCGCGAGAAGATCCTCGGCGTCCATGCGCGCAAGGTGCCGCTGGGCCCGGATGTGGACCTGCGGATCATCGCGCGGGGCACGCCCGGGTTTTCCGGTGCGGATCTGGCGAACCTCGTGAACGAGGCGGCGCTGATGGCGGCCCGCGTGGGCCGGCGCTTCGTGACGATGGAGGATTTCGAGAACGCCAAGGACAAGGTGATGATGGGCGCCGAGCGGCGGTCGATGGTCATGTCCGAGGACGAGAAGAAACTGACCGCCTATCATGAGGCGGGGCATGCCATCGTCGGGCTGAACGTGCCGCAGCACGACCCGATCCACAAGGCGACGATCATTCCGCGCGGTCGGGCGCTGGGGCTGGTGCTTTCGCTGCCCGAGCGCGACCGGATTTCGGCGAGCTATACCTGGTTCACCTCGCGGATCGCCATGGCGATGGGTGGGCGGGCGGCCGAGGAGCTGAAGTTCGGCCGCGAGAACGTGACCTCGGGCGCCTCGCAGGACATCAAGCAGGCCACCCAGATGGCCCGCGCCATGGTGACGCAATACGGATTTGCCGAGGAGATCGGCATGGTCGATTACGCCAACGAGCAGCAGAGCTACCTCGGCGCCTACAACGGCGGCACCAACCATTCCGAAGAGATGCAGAAGCGGATCGACGCGAAGGTCAAGGAACTGATCGACGAGGGCTATGCCACGGCGAAACGCATCCTGACCGAGCAGAACGAGGGCTGGGAACGGCTGGCGCAGGGGCTTCTGGAATACGAGACGCTGACCGGCATCGAGATCACCAAGGTGATCGCCGGCGAGCCCTTGAACCGCGACGACGACGGCGACGACACGCCCCAGGGCAATGCGCCGGCCTCGCTCACCGCGGTGCCGAAGACCAAGCCCAAGCCGAAGCGCGAGGACGGCGAGGGGGGCATGGAGCCCGAACCCTCGGCCTGAGCCGGGGCGTATCGCCGCGATTCGCATTCAAAGGTCGGCCTTGCGCCGGCCTTTGTCGTATCCGAGATTGCGCCGCGCGGCCCCGCGAGGAGGGTGGGCGCGAATGGAAATCGAGGGATCGGAATGAGCGCGACTATCATCGACGGTAAGGCCTTCGCGGCCCGGATCAGGGGCGAGGTGGCGGCCCATGTGGCGCGGTTGAAGGCGGATCATGGGATCACGCCGGGCCTGGCGGTGGTGCTGGTGGGCGAGGATCCCGCGAGCCAGGTCTATGTCCGCTCGAAGGGCAAGCAGACTGTCGAGGCCGGGATGAAGTCGGTCGAGCACAAGCTCGACGCCGACACCACGGAGGCGGCGCTCCTGGCGCTGGTGGAGGAGCTGAACGCGGACCCGACGATCCACGGGATCCTGGTGCAGCTACCGCTGCCGAAGCACATGAACGAGGATCTCGTCATCAACGCGATCGACCCGGCGAAGGATGTGGACGGGTTTCACATCTCGAATGTCGGCCTGCTCGGCACGGGGCAGAAATCGATGGTGCCCTGCACGCCGCTCGGCTCTCTGATGATGCTGCGCGACCATCACGGGTCGCTCTCGGGGCTGGACGCGGTGGTGATCGGCCGCTCGAACATCGTCGGCAAGCCGATGGCGCAGCTTCTCTTGAAGGACAGCTGCACGGTGACCATCGCGCATTCGCGCACCAAGGATCTGCCCGAGGTGGTGCGGCGGGCTGATATCGTCGTGGCGGCGGTGGGCCGGCCGGAGATGGTGCCGGGCGACTGGATCAAGCCGGGCGCGACGGTGATCGACGTGGGCATCAACCGGATCGAGCGGGACGGCAAGCCGAAGCTCGTCGGCGACGTGGATTTCGCGAGTGCCGTCGAGGTGGCGGGCGCGATCACCCCGGTGCCGGGCGGCGTCGGACCGATGACCATCGCCTGCCTCCTGGCGAACACGCTCACCGCCTGCTGCCGGGCGAACGGGTTGCCCGAACCAGAGGGCCTGACCGCCTAGGCGCTTCCTCGAGGGTTTCGAGGCGCGCGAAGCTCAGATCCATGCCCTCGGTCATGCCGGTGGCGAGCATCGTCTCGACGTCCAGCCGTCCGGACCGGTCAGCAAGCGCGGCAGGATCTCCGGGTCGACATGCGCCTGCCAGATCCGCTCCGGCGACGCGGCGACGCGGCGGGTCACGCGCAGCCGGTTGGGCGCGATGCGTTCGACGTCGAGCATGTTCTCGCCGCCGAGGACTTCGTGCTCGAGAGCGCCTGGTTCGCCGTCAACCTCGCGCTGCTCACCAAGTGGTACCGCACCTTGTGCTGCACCCCGGGCAGAACAGAAAGGGAATGGAAACCGACGTCTTCACGCGACGTCGGCCACCTCACCCCATCCGCGCCGCCAGCCGCATCGCATGGCTCGGATCCCGCGCCGCCGCCGGCATCACCGGATCGTAGCCCGCCCGGATCAGCCCGGCGATCTCCGGTCGCAGGATCACGCCACCGCGCTCGACCCGCGCCAGCGGCGAGCTGTCCCGGAACGCGGCGTCTGACCACAAAAGCACCGCCTGCACCACCTGCGCCAGCGCAAGCTCCTCCGCCGGCATCGCCGACAAGTTCCCATCCATCCGGAGGAACAGGAAACAGGCCCGGATCGCGCCACCCTCGTCGAAACGGAAGAGGCGGTACTGGTTCGCCCCCTCCGCCTCCAGCCGCGCCACCAGCGGCCCGAGATCCGGCACCAACCGGTCGAGCCCCGGCACCTCCGGCAGCTCTGCCCAGTCGCGGAAGAAGAACAGCATGAAATTCGCGCCGAGCTCAGGATCGGTCTCGGCCATCCGGTGCCCGGCCAGCGCCACCACCGCCTCGATGGCGCCCTTCACCACCGAGAGCGTCGCGTCCTCGACGCCGAACACCACCGGCACGATGGGCCGGCCCCAGCGCGCGAAGCGATAGGCCCCGTCACGCCGTGTGAAAAGCGCTTCCACATCCCTTGCATCCATGACGCGGGGCTACCGGACCCGGCCGGAGGCGACAAGGGCCTGGTCTGATCCAAAGGCGCGCCTGCGGCGCATTCCTTCTGGCCCTCCGGGCCGCTATCGCGGCCCTGCGTGCGATGGGCGCCCCGCTCCGGCCTTCCGCACACGTGCATCTGGCCGGACATACTCCAGGGCAAGAGGGGCAGCCCCCCGCGTCCCACGCAGATCCCCTTGCCCGCGCGGCCCAGGATGGACCACGCCCCAGGGCGGGTTGACCGGCATGGCAGAACCACGATGATGGCCCGGATCGGTAAAGAGTGATCCATGGTCCAGGTTCTCGCCCGCGCCACCACCGCGCCATTCCGCCACTGGCGCTACGTTCTCCTGGTGATGCTGCCGGGCATCGCGTTGCTCGAGGCGGCAATTACCGGCCTAGTCATCGCATTCCCCTCGGTCTTTGCAGCGGAAACATATGATGTCGGCGGACTGCAACTGGCCGGCCGTTTCACGCTTGCCGGGCTCCAACTTGTCCTGTCGGCATGGATCGCGATCGGCTGGCACCGCTACACTCTGATCGATCATCGGAGCCTCGCCCCCGCCCTCGCCGGCCCGCCGGTCTTCCGCTACATCCTGCGCCTCCTGGTCGGTCTGGCCCTCTCCGTGGCGGTCATCGCCCTCGTCATCGCGCCCCTGGCGATCTTCTCTCCGGATCGCCCGCTCGCTGATTTCGACATCGTGGAGGCCTGCGAAGCGCTGCTCCAAGGGCCGTCCTCCGCCTGCTTCTCCGTCTACCAGTTCTACTATGGGGACGACATCGAACGCATCCCGCTCGTGGCCGGCATCGACATCTTCGCGATCTCCCTCGTGGCACTCGCCACGGGACAGGACACGTCCTGGCTGGGAAGCTGGCGCCGGACCCTGCCCCGACTGCCCGGCATTCTCGTGTCGGTCGCAATCATGGTGATTGCCGTCTTCTCGGTCACGGAGACAGCCACGTACCTGATCTTCGCGTTCGACCTCGTCGACTACGGCGAGGGGTTCCGCTATACGGCGGAACTCGTGAAGGGCTGCCTCTACTTCCTGTTCGGCCTCGCACTGCTCACGGAATGGTACCGGGAACTCTTCATGCGGTGAGGGCATCGCGCCAGTCTCACTTCCCGAACAGATCCCCCTGCCCCGGCCGCTCCGGCGCCGCGAGACCCAGATGCGCCCAGGCCTTGCCGCCCAGCATCCGCCCGCGTGGCGTCCGCTGGATCAGCCCCTGCTGCAACAGATAGGGCTCGATCACCTCCTCGATCGCATCCCGCGCCTCCGACAGCGCCGCCGCGATGGTCTCGACCCCCACAGGCCCGCCCGCATAATTCTCCGCGATCAGCGACAGATACCGCCGGTCCGCCCCGTCGAGCCCGAGCTGGTCTACCCCGAGCCGCGTCAGCGCCCCGTCCGCCAGGGCTCGCGTGAGCCGCCCGTCACCTTCGACCAGCGCGAAATCCACCACCCGGCGCAACAGCCGCCCCGCGATCCGCGGCGTCCCCCGCGCCCGCCGCGCAATCTCGAGACACCCGTCGTCTTCCGCCGCGATGCCCATCAGCCGCGCCCCGCGCCGAACGATCTCGTGCAGTTCCGCCACCGTGTAGAACTGGAGCCGCGTCGGGATCCCGAACCGGTCCCGCAAGGGCGTCGTCAGGAGGCCCAGCCGCGTCGTCGCGCCCACCAGGGTAAACGGCTGCAGCTCGATCCGCACCGTCCGCGCCGCCGGCCCCTCGCCGATCACCAGATCCAGCTCATGATCCTCCATCGCCGGGTAGAGCACCTCCTCCACCGCGGGGTTCAGCCGGTGGATCTCGTCGATGAACAGCACATCCCGCGCCTCGAGATTGGTCAGGATCGCCGCGAGATCCCCAGCCTTCGCCAGCACCGGCCCCGAGGTCATCCGGAACCCCACGCCCAGCTCCCGCGCCACGATCTGCGCCAGCGTCGTCTTGCCCAGCCCCGGCGGCCCGTGGAACAGCACATGGTCCATCGCCTCGCCGCGGCGACGCGCGCTCTCGATGAACACGCGCAGGTTCGCCCGCGCCTCCGCCTGGCCGATGAATTCCCCGAGAACCTGCGGCCTCAGCGCCCGGTCGGCATCCTCGGGCCGCTTCTCGGCACGCAATGTGGGATCGGGCTCGCTCACCGCCTCACCCCTTCGGCGCCAGGAGCTTCAGCGCGGCACGGATCAGCGCGGGCGTGTCCGCCTCCGGCGCCGCACCTGCCGCCTGCGCCACCGCCGAGGCCGCCTCGCCCGGCCCGTAGCCGAGATTGCCCAGCGCCGACAGCGCCTCCGCCTGAGCCGAGGCCTGTGCTGGCGCCGCCGGCGCGGCGGCCGCGACCCGCGCCGCCCCAACGGCCTCAAGGATCGGATCGCCGCCCAGCGCCATCACCGAATGCGCCTTGCCCTTGAGCTCGTTCACCACCCGCTGCGCGATCTTCGGCCCGACGCCCGGCGCGGCCTTTACCGCCGACCAGTCGCCCAGCGCGATCGCCCGGCTCACCCCGTCGGCACCCAGGGCCCCCAGGATCGCCATCGAAGCCTTCGCGCCGATCCCCTGCACCGACATCAACAGCCGGTGCCATTCCTTCTCGGCAACCGTCATGAAGCCGAAAAGCTGCAGCAGATCCTCGCGCACCAAGAGTTCCGTATGCAGCGCCGCCGCCTCGCCGACCCCCGGCAAAGCCGCCAGCGTCCGCTCCGAGACATGCACCACATAGCCCACGCCGCCCACATCGACGATCACGTGATCGCCGCCGCGATGGACGATCCGCCCGGCCAGACGCCCGATCATCCGCGCACCGCCAGGGCGACCCGCGCCGCGGTCTGCGCGTGATGCGCGTGGCAGATCGCGATCGCCAAGGCGTCTGCCGCATCCGCGCCGCCCACCACCGCGCCCGGAAGCTGCATCTTCACCATGTGCAGCACCTGCGCCTTCTCGGCATGACCCACGCCCACCACGGTCTTCTTCACCGCGTTGGGCGCGTATTCCCCCACCTCGAGCCCCGCCTCGGCCAGCGCCAGCAAAGCCACGCCCCGCGCCTGCCCGAGCTTCAGGCTCCCGGCGCTGTCCTTGTTGACGAAGGTCGCCTCGATCGCCGCCGCGTCGGGCCGCTGCGCCGCCAGAACCTCGCCGAGCCCCCGGTAGAGCCGCAAGAGCCGCTCGGCCATCGGGCCGGGCCCCGGCCGGCAGACCCCGTTCGCGATATGACGAAGCCGCGCGCCATCCACCTCGATCACGCCCCAGCCCATGGCCGTCAGACCGGGATCGACCCCCAGAACGCGCATCGCTGACCCTGCTCTCTTTTCGTTGCCCAAGGGCTAGCACGAAAAGTGAACATCTGCCAATGGCCAAGCCCGTCGAAGGAAACGGCCGCGGCTCGTAAGCCGCGGCCGGTTCACTTCGGAACGGTCAGGCGCGTGAGGACAGAACGCGCCCGAGAGGGAATTACTGCCGATACGCCTCGATCTGCGCGGCCAGCCAGGCCGTCGCCGGATCGACCTCGAGAAGGTAAGCGCCGGCCTGTTCCACCTGCGTCCCCGCCGCCAGCCGGGCGACACGGGCATCGTAGGCCTCGGGACCGAGATTGACGAACATCATCACCTTGAAGGCCATGCCCAGCGCCAGGAGGCCGAGCATCGTCCGCCAGGGCATGAACCGCGCCGCGCTGCCCCTCGGCTTCGCGACGATCAGGCCGTCCCGCGTCACCTTCGTGACATAACCTTTCGAGAGCTGCTCGTGATTGCGCATAATGCGCGCCATTCGAGCATCGAAATCCTTGAATTGCGCCTCGGCCATGGCCGTCTCCATCACAACCTTTTCATCCGACCGCCTCGATTTTCCAATCTCGCCGTCGATCAGGGCGAAAATAAGGCAAATCCGGCGGCAGGGGCCAATACAGGCGGTAGATCCGGCGCTACTTGGCTAACAACAGGGTCGTCCAGTCGACAATCTCTTCGCGTCCGACAAGATTGAACCCGTTCCGGCAATAGACCTCGGCGACCGCATCGGCCTGATTGTTCAGGATCCCGGAAAGAATCACCCTCCCGCCGGGGCCCGCGACACCGGCGATGTCCGGCGCGAGCTCGATCAGCGGCCCCTTCAGGATGTTCGCAAAGATCAGCCCGAAAGGCGCCCCATTGCGCAGGGCGTCATGGTCGGTGCCTGCCGCCTCGACGCATTGCACCCGTCCCGCAAGACCGTTCGCCGCCAGGTTCGCCTCCGCCACCTCGACCGCCACCGGGTCCAGATCCGACGCGATCACCGGCACCTCCCAGAGCCGGGCTGCGGCCATCGCCAGCACCGCAGTGCCGCAGCCGATATCGGCGACGCCGTCCGGGCGGAACCCCTCGTCGGCCAGCCGGTCGAGCGCGCGCAGGCAGCCCAGCGTGGTGCCGTGATGCCCGGTCCCGAACGCCATCGAGGCCTCGATCAGGAGCGCGATCCGCCCCTCGGGCACCCGCTCGGCATCGTGCGCGCCATAGACGAAGAACCGCCCCGCCTCCACCGGCGCCAGCTCGCGGCGCACCTTGGCGACCCAGTCGGTCTCCGGCAGCTCCGACACGGTGAACTCCGCCGCCCCGAACGCCGCCGCCAGGAGCGCCAGCCCGCCCTGGTCGGGCGCGCCCTCGAAATAGGCGCCCACCTCCCACAGACCCGAGCCGTCCTCCAGCTCGAACACGCCCACCCCCGTGGGCTCGGGCTCGATCCGTTCGAGAGCGTCTCCAAGGGCGCGGGCACGGGCCTCGTCGCCAAGCGTGGTCAGGGCGGTGAATGTGGTCATGCGAGGCCCGCTACTCGGCGGCCACCGCCTCGTCAAGCCCGGCCAGGACCACCTCGGCCAGTTCCTCGGCCGGCCGGTCCGAGGTGAGCCGGATCACCGGCACCGAGAGTGTCGCGAGCCAGGCCTCGTGCGCGTCGCGGCTGCGCCCCTGCGCACCCGGGTCGTCATAGCTCATCGCCCAGGCAAGGAACCCGCGATGCATTGCCTCCAGATCGCCCCCGGGCGCAATCCGCGCGCCGTAGCGCTGGCGCTCCCGCGCCCTCAGCCGCGCGAGCCGGGGCCCGGGCGGCAGCGTCAGGAACACCACATGGGTCACCCGCGGCATCAGCGGCGCGCCCCAGGAATAGAGCGAGCCCGACAGCACCCAGTCCGACCGCGTGACGAACATCGCCTCCATCAGCGCCAGCCGGTCCGCGATCTGGCGCGATTCGGTGAACGGCGGGTCGGTCGGGCGCCAGTAGAAATCGTCGGTGTCGAAGGACTGGCTCGCCAGCCGCGTCGCGAGCGCGCGGCCCAGCGTCGAGGTGCCCGTGCCCGACGCCCCGGTGATATGGATCCGGCGCCCTGCCCCCATCAGGCCGCCGTGCCGATGGGGCAGGTCACGCCGGTGCCGCCCAGCCCGCAATAGCCGCCCGGATTCTTCGCCAGGTATTGCTGGTGATAGCCCTCGGCGAAGTAGAACTCCGGCGCCTCGAGAATTTCGGTGGTGATCGCCCCGTAACCCGCCGCCTTGAGCCGCCCCTGGAACTCCGCCTTCGAACCCTCCGCCGCCGCCTTCTGCACCGCGCCATAGGCATAGATGCCCGAACGGTACTGCGTCCCCATGTCGTTGCCCTGCCGCATCCCCTGGGTCGGGTCGTGCCCCTCCCAGAACACCTTCAAAAGAGCCTCGTAGGAGATCTCGGCGGGGTCGAACACGACGCGCACCACCTCGTTGTGCCCGGTCTTGCCGCTGCACACCTCCTCATAGGTCGGGTTCGGCGTGTATCCGCCGGCATAGCCCGCCATGGTCAGCCAGACCCCCTGCAGCTTCCAGAACATCCGCTCGACGCCCCAGAAACAGCCCATCCCGAACATCGCTTCCGCCAGGCCCTCGGGCACTTCGGGCGTCAAAGGACGGTGAAAGACGAAATGTTCCGGCGCGGTTGGGATCGGCACGGACCGGCCCGGCAGGGCCTCGGAGCGTGCGACCATCTCTGTCTTCTTCTTGGAGAAAAACATCGGAGCCTCCCCCGTTTCAGTATTACTATATCATGCTGCAGCGCAGCACGCCAGACGACCATGTTCCGCGCCGGCCGGAACACCGGCGCCGTGGCCAAACGGCGCCGGAGCGCCCGATTATTCCGCAGCGGCGGGAAATCCGCCAGACGGCACCGGCCCTGATTCCGCACGTCGATCGGGGGTGCCCGGCAAAAACCGGCCAATTGGATCGGCGACGCGAGACAATCTCCCGCCGACAAACCGATTGCCCCGCAAAACGACGACGAAACTTTGTTCCACCCGACCCAATCTCGCCACATTGTGCCGATAATTCCCAAAAAAAGTCACAGGGAAGGAAGTAACCTGATGAATCCGCTCGTATATCTCCTTGGTCTTCTCGGCGCGTTCTTTGCCCATAACGGACTGAGTTCGGACAGCGCGTCGACCACGGAGGTCGGCGCCGCGACACCGCCGTCCGATGGCATGTCGCCCCCCGGCGGCGGCATGGGCATGCCCGGCTCCGGCAGCGACGACGACGACGACGACGACGACGGCATGGACATGCCCGGTGGCGGCGACCACATGGACCATGGCATGCCCCCGCCGAGCTCGGGCGGCGACACGGACATCACCGCGTTTGGCTCCTTCGAGCACTCCAGCAGCCACACGATGGGAGACTCGCTGGAAGGAGGCCGCACGCCCATCACCACCGAGGCCATGGAAATGTACAATGGCCTCAGGGCCTTCCTCGGCCTGGATTCCGTCCAGATGGAAACCGTCGGCCAATGGGCCTTCGACAACATGCTGACCAACAACGACATGCCCTATGGCGACGACCTCAACGGGGTCGGCCTCTACTATGCCATGCAGGGCGCGAAGGTGGGCTGGATCAGCGACGACTCCTTCGATCCCCAGCTCATCGCCGACATCCAGCGCACCGCGCGCCTCGGGTCCAAGGACGATGTGATGGACATGGTCCGGGCAAACGCCCATGACGGCTTCGCCGAATACCTCGAATCCGAAGGCCTGACCGACACCTTCGTCAACACCCTGAAGATGGAGCCGCATTATGGCGGCTGGATGCACGGGCGGACCCACGGCTTCCTCGAATTCGACGACGAGTCCGGCAAGCAGGTTGCCATCGCGCACGACCTGAACCACCTGACGGTGCTCAGCCACGACCAGACCCAGCCCTTCATGAACGACACCTTCGACTGGCCGCAATGGCCCGCGCTCGACGCGCCCGAGGAAGACGTGATCGACTATTTCCAGAGCATGGTCATTCTCGGCGACCCGCATGGAGACGGCATCGAACTCACCTCGCCGGACGAGGACGACTGGACCCCGGGCGAAGAACTGATGGCCTCGCTGGCGCTGGAAGTCGATCCCGATGAACCCGACAGCATGCCCAGCGAAGCGCCCGCGGAGGAAGAACTGGTCCTGATCTGACCGGCGTCGACGAAGGTCAGCCGCTGCGCATCCGAAAGGAAGCGCGGCGGCGTCGCGAAAAGCCCCGCTTGATCTTCGAAAGCCAAGCCGGGCGAGGGTGCAGATCAACCGCGGCTCCTTGAGAGCCTGAGCGGCTCAAACGATCTTCTGCCCCGTCTTCGCCCAGTCCTTCAGGAACCCCTCGAGCCCCTTGTCCGTCAGCACGTGGTTCGCCATCGCCTTGATCACCGACGGTGGCGCGGTGGCCACGTCAGCACCGATCTTTGCCGCTTCCGACATGTGGTTGGCCGAGCGGATCGAGGCCGCCAGGATCTGCGTCTCGAACCCGTAATTGTCGTAGATCTCGCGGATATCCGCGATCAGCTCCATCCCGTCGAGGTTGAGATCGTCGAGCCGCCCGATGAACGGCGAAATGAACGTCGCCCCCGCCTTCGCCGCCAGCAACGCCTGGTTCGCCGAAAAACACAGCGTCACGTTGACCATGTGCCCCTGGTCGGTCAGCGCCTTGCACGCCTTCAGCCCGTCCCAGGTGAGCGGCACCTTGACCGCGATATTGTCGGCGATCTTCTTCAGCTCCAGCCCCTCGCGGATCATCCCCTCGGCATCGAGCGCCACCGTCTCGGCCGAGACCGGCCCCGAGACCATGTCGCAGATCTCCTTCGTGACTTCCTTGATGTCGCGGCCCGATTTCATGATCAGCGACGGGTTGGTGGTCACCCCGTCGACCATGCCCAAATCGTTCAGCTCGCGGATGGCGTCGGTATCGGCGGTATCGACGAAGAATTTCATGGCAGGCCCCTCCGGCGGTTCGGTTTCGCCGCGACAGATAGCGCAAGCGGCGCCCGGGCAGAACCCCCCGAACGCACGGCGCAAGACCGTTTCCACCGGACCGGATCCTGCCTACTCTTGCCGGGGAATCATTTCTACGGAGGACCTTTTTTCATGAAGCCCCTTATCCTTGCGCTGGCCGCCCCGCTCCTGCTCGGCCAGCCCGTGCAGGCTCAACAGCAGATCGACCTCTCGATCATCCGCGTGGCCGGCGCGATTTGCGGCTCCGGCCTCTCCGCCGAGGTCCAGGGCGATCTCAACGCCCGCATCGCCCGCCTGTTCGGCGGCGTCGAGGCCTCGGGCGACACCTCGGTCGATCTCGGCCAGGCCGCCGACCTGCTCGACAGCTTCAAGGAAGGCGACCGGACGGCCGCCTACCAGACCTACGTATCCTGCGTGATCCAGACCGTGAACGCCGTCACCGGTGTCTCCGGCGGAGGCGACCAACCCAATGTGGTGTTCGATTCCATCGTCGTCCCGGATGCGCTCGCAAAGATGGACTCGGGCGACATCTTCGCGATGAAGCTGAACGAAACCCGCGCCATCGGCGACATGCAGACGGTGTTCTCCCTGCTCCAGGCCAAGACCGGCAACACCGGGCCGCATATCTACTTTTCCTGGAGCGACGCCGGATCCGGAAAGTCGCAATTCAACACCTATGCCTACCAGGCCCAGTCCGTGACCTTCCCGAACGGCTGCACGATCACCCCGTTCAAGATCGATTTCGAGAACGAAACCGCCTCCTTTTCGACCTTCTGCAAATAGGTCGGCCGCTCACACCCGCCGGTCGATCCCGGTCTCTGCCGTGCCCTCCGCCCGCGCGTCGGCCAGATCGGTCAGCGCCCGGCGCAGCTTCGCGTCGGCCTCCGCCGCGATCCGCCGGTCGGCCGAGGACGGCTCGGCCGGCGCCAGGGCCGCGCGCTTGACCTGCTCCATCTTGCGGATCGTCGCCGCCGGATCGTCGGACACAGCGGCCACGTCGATCGGCACCTCGCCGCCCACCGCATAGCGCTTGCCGTCCGGCCCCGACTGGTAGGTGTAGGAGGGCTGCCCGGCATGGGCGCCCCCGGCGCTCGCATGGGCCGCCTCGTGGGCCCGCACCTCGCGGTCGCGCGCCTTCAGCTTCTCCACAAGCTGCGCATCCCGTTCGCTGAGATCCGAAAACCGGGCCTGCCCCTCCCGCGCACCCGCGCGCTCGGCGGCGCCGGCCGGCTTCACCGGATCGACCTTCTCCGCCCCGGCCACGCCCTCCGCGCCGCCGGACCGGTCCCTGAACACAAGCGGAATCCCCGCGGGAACTCCCGAAATCGCGGCCATGCCCGCCCCTCGTGCCGGGCCCCACGGCCGGAAGGGTAGGTGCCGGATCTTACCAAATCCTTGCCGCGTGCCGGAACGCTCTTCCCGTCCGCCGCGCCGCGCCGTATCTCCGGGCCATGATCCGGCAATTCGACGAAGGCGACCTGATCGCGGTCCTCACGACCCAGCCGCTCGACCGCCCGCTCGACTACCGCGCGCCCGAGGGCGGATGTCTCACCGGGCAGTTCGTCGAGGTGCCGCTCGGCCCCCGCCGCGTGCTCGGCGTGGTCTGGGGCGAGGGCGAGGGCGGCTACGACCTCGCCAAGGTGCGGCCCGTGATCCGCACCCTCGACGCCGCGCCGATGCGCGAAGAGATGCGCGAGTTCCTCACCCGCGCGGGCGACTACACGCTCACGCCCCTGCCCGCCATGCTGCGCCTCGCCACCCGCGCGCCCGGCCTCGGCGACGGCCCCTCGATGCGCCATGTCTACCGGCTCGGCCGGGGCACGCCCGACCGCCTGACCGACGCCCGCCGCCGCGTCCTCGCCACGCTCGGCGAGTATGGCGGCCTCGCCTTCACGCTCGGCGAACTGGCCGAAACCGCCGGCGTCTCCACCTCGGTCGTCAAGGGCCTCGTCAAGCAGGGCGCCGTGCTCGAGGAGGACAGCCCCCGCGACCTGCCCTATCCCCGGCTCGACCCCGCCACGCCGCCGACCCGCACCCTCACCGAAGAGCAGGAAAACGCCGCCGAAACCCTCCGCGCCGGCATCGCCAAGGGCCGCTACGGCACCACCCTCCTCAAGGGCATCACCGGCTCGGGCAAGACCGAGGTCTACCTCGAAGCCGTCGCCGCCTGCCTCGCCCGGGGCCGCCAGGCCCTCGTGCTCCTCCCCGAGATCGCCCTCACCGCCGAATTCCTCGCCCGCGTCCAGGACCGCTTCGGCGCGCGCCCCGCCGAATGGCACTCGGGCGTCACCATGACCGAACGCCGCCGCGCCTGGCGCATGGTCGGCGAAGGCGGCGCCCAGCTCGTGGTCGGCGCCCGCTCGGCCCTGTTCCTGCCGTTCCGCGACCTCGGCCTGATCGTCGTCGACGAGGAGCACGACAGCTCCTACAAGCAGGAGGACGGCGTCCTCTACAACGCCCGCGACATGGCCGTGCTCCGCGCCTCGCTCACCGGCGCGCAGGTCATCCTGGCATCGGCCACCCCCTCGCTCGAAAGCTGGGCCAATGCCGAGGCCGGCAAGTACACCCGCCTCGACCTCACCGCCCGCTTCGGCGACGCCACCCTGCCCCGCATGGACGCGATCGACATGCGCCCCGCCGGGCTGCCCTCGAACCGCTGGATCTCCGAAGAGCTCGCCCGCGAAGTCGCCGCCCGGATCGACGCGGGCGAGCAATCCCTCCTCTTCCTCAACCGCCGCGGCTACGCGCCCGTCACGCTCTGCCGCGCCTGCGGCCACCAGATCGGCTGCCCCCATTGCGACGCCCGCCTCGTCGAGCATCGCTTCCAGAAACGCCTCGTCTGCCACCAATGCGGCGACAGCATCCCGATCCCCACCGCCTGCCCGAACTGCGAAGCCGAGGACCGGCTCGCCCCGGTCGGCCCCGGCGTCGAGCGGCTGGCCGAGGAGGTCGCCGCGCTTTTCCCCGATGCCCGCACCGCCACCCTCTCCTCCGACCTCTTCGGCTCGGCCCGCGCGCTCAAGGCACGGATCGAGGAAATCGCCCGCGGCGAGGACGACATCGTCATCGGCACCCAGCTCGTCGCCAAGGGCCACAACTTCCCGCTCCTCACCCTCGTCGGCGTGATCGACGCCGATCTCGGTCTCCAGGGCTCCGACCTCCGCGCCGCCGAACGCACCTTCCAGCTCATGCGCCAGGTCGCGGGCCGGGCCGGCCGCGCCGAAAGACCCGGCCTCGCGCTCCTCCAGACCTACCAGCCCGACCACCCGGTGATCCGCGCAATCCTCTCGGGCGAGGAAGAGGCATTCTGGCGCGCCGAGGCCGCCGAACGCCAGGAAGCGGGCGTGCCCCCCTATGGCCGCCTCGCCGGCATCATCCTCTCGGCCCCCGACCCGAAACAGGTCTTCGAGTTCGGCACCGAACTCGCCCGCCGCGACGCGCCCCTGCGCCAGATCGGCGCCCAGGTCTTCGGCCCCGCCCCCGCCCCCATCGCCCGCATCCGCGGCCGCCACAGGGTCCGCCTCCTCGTCAGGGCCGACAAATCCGCGCCCCTGCAAAAGGCCATCGCCGCCTGGATCGGCCAGCTCAAGCCCCCCGCCAATCTCCGCCTCGCCGTCGATATCGACCCACAGAGCTTCTACTGACCAGTCCCGAAACCGCCCGCCCCCCGCCCGCGCCCGGCCCCATTCAGGGCGCTTTTGCCTGCCTCACTCGGCCCCGTTGATGAAGACAACGAGGGAGCCCATGACCTACAGATCCATCGAAATCTACTACGACATCGCCGGAATCCCCGGCTGCGACGGCTCGAATCCGATGGACCCGAACGCGCTGCCGTTCCGCAACGCCGCGATGGAGCTGATCGAGAGCGCGCTGGAAAAGGACGGGCTCGGCACCTGGGAAGGCGCCGAGATCGGCATGGGCGAAGTGAATTTCGGCTTCGAGGTGACCGACTGCATCGCCGCCGAAACGGTGGTGCGCAAGGCCGTCGCCGGCACGCCCTACGAAGGCATCCGCGAAATCGCCCGCTACGAGGAGGATCTGGGCGAGGCCTGACCGCCACCCAGCAATATCTCCCGCACCTCGGCCAGCGAGCCCACGATCCGCGCGCCCACCGCCGCCACCCGCTCGGCCTGCGCGCCCTCGGCAAGGCCGAGGCAGGGGATCCCCGCCGCCCGCGCCGCCCGCGCGCCCGACGGGCTGTCCTCGACCACCACGCAGCGCGCGGGGTCCGCCCCGCACAGGGCCGCGCCCTTCAGGTAGAGATCCGGCGCGGGCTTCGCCGGCGGATGGTCATGCGCCGACAGGACCCTCCCGTCCACCCGCGCCGCAAGCCCGCTCGACGCGAGCGTCACCGCCATCTTCCGCATCGGCCCGTTCGAGCAGACCGCGAAGGGAATCCCCGCCCCGGCCAGCGCATCCAGCAATGCCCCGGCCCCCGGGATCTCCGGCGTGCCCTCCAGCGCCACGAACAGCTCCTCATAGGTCTCCGCGACCCAGCCCGGCCCGATCTCGGCCCCCATCTGGCGCGCGGTCTCCGCCACGCCCGCCATCGTGCCGCCCACGAACAGCCGGTAGAAATCCGCCTCCTCCAGCGCCAGCCCCGCCGCCTGCAACCGCCCTTGCAGCAACCGCTGCGCCGCGGGCTCGCTGTCCACCAGCACGCCGTCGCAATCGAACAGAACGGCCTCCGGCATCGTCATCTACAGCGCCTCCAGGAACGTCACATGGGTATCGCCATAGCGTCGCGTGTCGACGAGGCGAAACCCCTCCGGCGCCGGCTGCGGCGCATTCTCTTCCCAGACCACCAGCGCACCCGGCGCGATCCAGCCGCCCGCAAGCGCCGCCGCCAGCGCCGGCGCGCCCAGCCCCTTGCCGTAGGGCGGATCGAGGAAGACGAGCCCGCAAGGCGCACCGGGATTGGGCCCGAGCCGCACCACGTCGCGGGCGATCAGCCGGCCCTCCGCGCCCAAGGCCGCGATATTCGCCGCTATCAACCGCCCCGCGGCGCGGCCCGAATCGACGAACACCGCCTCCGCCGCCCCGCGCGACAGCGCCTCGAGCCCCAGGGCCCCCGTCCCGGCGAAGAGATCGAGCACGTGGCAGCCCTCGAACTCGACATGCCCGCCATGCCCGATCACGTTGAACAGGCTCTCCCGCACCCGGTCGGCGGTGGGGCGCAGATGGTCCGCCGGCGCGCCCTTGCCCAGGGCCGCAAGCGGCCGGCCGCGCCAGATCCCCCCGACGATCCTCACGCCTTGAGCAAGGGCTTCAGCTCGGTCGCCGGGTCGGCGATCAGCGCCGGGTCGGGTGATTTCCCCATCTCGATCAAACGCTTGCCCACCATGTAGGCGCGCGGATCGTTGATCGCGTCCACCGCGATCAGCCGGTCGCCGGCATAGTACCAGTGGCTCACCACGTCGGGGTCCTCGCCCTGCCGCACCACCACCCGGTCATAGCCGGTATTGAGCCCCGCGATCTGCAATTTGACGTCATACTGGTCCGACCAGAACCAGGGCTGCGGCACGTAGGGCGCCTCGGCGCCGAGGATGTTCCGTGCCACCGCCGCGCCCTGGTCGATGGCGTTCTGCACGCTTTCCAGCCGGATCCGCCCGCCCCTGTAGGGGAAGGACGCGCAATCGCCCGCCGCCCAGATCGCCGGATCGGAGGTCCGGCCGAATTCGTCCACCGCGATGCCGTTCTCGAGCGCCAGCCCCGCCGCCTCGGCCAGCGCCGTATCGGGCGCGATGCCGATCCCCACCACCACGAGATCGCAGGGGATCTCCTCGCCGGTGGTCAGACGCGCGCCGGTGACCTGCCCCTCGCCCAGGAGCCGGTCGAGCCCCACGCCCTCGCGGATCGCCACACCATGGCCGGTATGGAGCAGGCGGAACCGGTCGGAAGTCTCGGGCGCGGCCACCCGCTGCAGGATTCGCGGTGCCATCTCGATCACGGTGACGTCCATGCCCCGCTTGGCCGCGACCGCCGCCGCCTCGAGCCCGATATAGCCGCCGCCCACCACCAGCGCCCGCGCGCCCTCGACGCAGGCCGGCGCCATCGCATCGATATCCGCCAGCGTCCGCACCACATGCACGCCACCCAGATCGCCGCCGATCGCCGCCGGCAGCCGCCGCGGCACCGACCCCGTCGTCAGCACCAGAGCGTCATAGGGCACCGATACGTCCCCCGCCGTGACGGTCTTCGCCGCCGGGTCGATCGCCGTCACCGTCTGCCCGAGGCGGAGGTCGATGCCCTTCTCGGCATAGAAACTTTCCGGCCTCAGGAACAACCGCTCGAGCTCCATCTCGCCCAGGAGGTATTTCTTCGACAGGGGCGGCCGCTGGTAGGGCGGCACCGGCTCGGCGCAGAACATCTCGATCCGGCCCGCGAACCCCTCGGCCCGAAGACGCTCCGCGACGGAGGCCCCGGCCTGCCCGCCCCCGACGATCACGATCCGCTCCATGGCCCCTCCGTTTCGCTGGCATCTGCCGGCGGGCACGCTATGTCATGGTCGCAGCGAAGCCAAGAACAGGAGCGGATTTCCATGGCCATAGAACTCGGCGGGCGGCTGCCCGACGCGACACTTCTGAAACGCGAAGGCGACGGGTTCGCCGAGGTGTCGCTCGCCGCCTACACCGCGGGCCGCAAGGTTGTGATCTTCGCGCTGCCTGGCGCCTATACCGGGATCTGCTCCACTTCGCATCTGCCGAGCTTCATCGCCACCGCCGAGGGATTCCGCGCCAAGGGGGTCGACGAGATCATCTGCGTCTCGGTCAACGACCCCTTCGTCCTGAACGCCTGGGGCGACGACGCCGGCGCCACGGCCGCCGGGATCACCATGCTCGCCGATGCCGGCGCCGAACTGACCAAGGCGCTCGGCATGGCCTTCACCGCCGCGCCGAAAGGGCTCTACGACCGCTCGCAGCGCTATGCGCTGGTGCTCGAGGACGGCGTGGTCACGAAGCTCATGGTCGACGATCCGGGCATCTGCGACCGCTCGAAGGGCGAACAGCTTCTCGAGGCGATGGGCTGATCCCGCGGAGCGCCTGCGGCGCATTCCATTTGCAGGCGGGGGGCTCCGCCCCCCCGGGATTTCCCGACCCAAAGACCGGCAGCCCGTCGAGGCGGTTTACCCCGCGCGCGCCCCCGCTTACAGTCGGGCCGCGGCCGCCCCCGGGAGAGATCATGAGCGCGACGAACGACACCGGCTACCAGGTTCTCGCCCGGAAATACCGGCCCGAGACCTTCGCCGATCTCGTCGGTCAGGACGACATGGTCCGGACCCTCAAGAACGCCTTCGCAGCCGACCGCATCGCCCATGCCTTCATCATGACCGGCATCCGCGGCACCGGAAAGACTACCACCGCGCGGATCATCGCCAAGGGGATGAACTGCATCGGCCCCGACGGCACCGGCGGCCCCACCACCGACCCCTGCGGACAGTGCGACCCCTGCCGGAAGATCGCCGAGGGCCGCTTCATCGACGTGCTCGAGATCGACGCGGCCTCCTCGACCGGCGTCGATTCGATGCGCGAGATCAACCGCATGGCCGAAACGCGGCCGTCGGAGGGGCGGTTCAAGATCTTCATCATCGACGAAGTCCACATGCTCTCGACCTCGGCCTTCAACGCGATGCTGAAGACGCTGGAGGAGCCGCGCCCGCACAGCAAGTTCATCCTGGCGACGACCGAGATCCGCAAGGTCCCCGTCACCGTGCTGTCGCGCTGCCAGCGCTTCGACCTGCGTCGGATCGAGCCCGAGGTCATGCTCGCGCTCCTGCGCAAGATCGCCACCGGCGAGGGCGCCGAGATCGACGACGAAGCGCTCGCGCTGATCACCCGCGCCGCCGAGGGCTCGGCCCGCGACGCCACCTCGCTCCTCGACCAGGCGATCAGCCATGGCGCCGGACGCACCACGGCGGAGGCCGTCCGCGCCATGCTCGGCCTCGCCGACCGCGGCCGGGTGATGGACCTTTTCGATCTGATCATGAAGGGCGACGCGGCGGGCGCGCTCACCGAGCTTTCGGCGCAATATGCCGCCGGCGCCGACCCGATGGGCATCCTGCGCGACCTCGCCGAGGTGACGCACTGGATCTCGGTCATCAAGATCACCCCCGAGGCCGCCGACGATCCCACCGTCGCCCCCGACGAACGCAGCCGCGGCCGCACCATGGCCGAGGCGCTGCCGATGCGGGCGCTGACCCGGATGTGGCAGATGCTCCTGAAGGCACTCGAAGAGGTGGCCCAGGCGCCGAACGCGATGATGGCCGCCGAGATGGCGGTGATCCGCCTGACCCATGTGGCCGAACTGCCGGCGCCCGAAGACCTGGTCCGCCGGTTGAAGGACGCCCCGCCGCCTTCGGGCCCCACGGGCGGCAGCCCCGGCGGCCCGGGCGGCGGCGGCCCCCGCGCCACGGCGCCCGAGGCCCGCGGCGCCCCCATCGCCCGGCACTCCGCCCCCGTGACCGGCGGCACCAATGGCGGCGCGGCCACCGCGATCGCCACGGACCAGGCCTCGGCGCTCGCCCGCTACCCGACCTTCGCCACCGTGCTCGACCTGATCCGCGCCAATCGCGACGCGCATCTGGTGATCCTGGTCGAGACCCATCTCCGCCTCGCCCGTTACGCGCCCGGCCGGATCGAGTTCACCCCCGCCCATGACGCGCCCGCCGACCTGGCGCAGAACCTCGGCCGCAAGCTCCAGGCCTGGACCGGTGCCCGCTGGGCGGTGACCGTTGTGAACGGCGCCGAGGCGCCCACCATCGCCGAGACACGCCAGGCCAAGGAAGACGCGCTGAAGGCCGAAGCTGCGGCGCACCCGATGGTCCGCGCGGTGATCGACGCCTTCCCCGGCGCGAAGATCGGCAGGATCACTTCGCTCGCCACGCTGGAGGAGGCCGCCGCCGCCGAGGCGCTCCCCGAGGTGGACGAGGAATGGGACCCGTTCGAGTCCTAGCGAGACATGCTCCTGCCAAAAACACGCGCCATCCGGCAGGGCCGAGCGCCGCGAATTCCGCCCGGAGAATTTTGCCCGTCCCGGACCCCGGCGTCGCTTGTGACCCCCCGCCCGAGGCCCTAACTTGTCGGCAACCCGAAACAGGAGAGAGCGATGTTCAAGGGATTGGGCGGCCTCGGCGACATGGGCAAGATGATGAAGGCCGCCAGCGAGATGAAGGACCGTATGGCGGCCCTGCAGGACGACCTGAACCGCATCACCGTGACGGGCGAATCCGGCGCCGGCCTCGTCCGCGCCACCGCCACCGCCAAGGGCGAACTCACCGGGCTCGAGATCGACCCGACGATCTTCAACCCCGACGAGAAGGAAGTGGTCGAGGACCTGATCCTCGCCGCGATCAAGGAGGCGCAGACGAAGGCCGCCGAACGGGCGCAGGACGAGATGCGCCGGATCACCGCCGATCTCGGACTCCCCGCCGATTTCAAGCTGCCCTTCTAGGACCATGGCGCGGGCGGGGCAGCCAGGCTTCCGTCTGCCGGGCCACTGGACCGGCCTGGGAAGCGCCGCGCTCGCCGCCACCGCCGTCACCGGCCTCCTTTACGGCTGGAAGCAGTTCGCCCTCACCGGCACCGTCGCCGATCTCGCGCTGATCGTGCTAGTGGCGTTCAACGCCGGCCTGATCCTGGTCTTCGCCCGGCGCATCGCGCCCGCGCTCCGCGACATGTTCCTCGCCTTCGGCTTCGCCGCGGAAACCGCCGAGGAGGCCACCGCACGGATCTTCCGGCACCCCTTCGTGCCCGCCACCGGCCTCCTCCTCGCCGTGGTGATCTCGCGCGCCGCCTGGCTGATCGACCCCTGGGCCGGGCAGGCGCCGTTCCGCACCGCACTCAGCACCTTCCTCTTCGCGGGCAATCTCCTGCCCGGCATGGGGATCGCCGCGATCGTGCTCTACTGGTGGCGGGTGGTGCGGGCGCTCCCCAATCTCGACTTCCGCGTCCTCAACCTCAACCGCCCGCCGCTCCTGCCGTTCCTGATCGTCAACAGCCGCGTGGTGATGGTGACCGCGACGATCTCCTGCAGCGCCGTGATCGGCCTCCTGTTCTCGAAATTCGAGCCCGAGAATCTCAGCGTCGTGGTGTTCTCGATCTTCGCGCTCACCATGGCGGCGCTGGCCTATCTGGTGCCGATCGTGCCCGTCTCGAACATGCTCCGCGCCTGCCAATCGGCCGAGCTCGACCGCATCGAGCGGCTGATCGAGGCCCATGTGCGCCGCCTTGCCGGCGAACCGCCCCGCGCCGACGGCCCCGGCGCCGACGAAACGCTCCCGCCGCTCGACGAGCTGGTGAAGGCGCGCGACCTCGTCGCCGCGGTCCGCACCCTGCCGCCCGGCGGCCAGATCTCGGTCTCCGCGGCGGCCTTCGTCACCTTCCTGTCGTTCCTGCCGACCATTCTGGACTACGCGCGCGACTATTTCTCCGGTTGATGCCCCCGCGGGAAATGTCGATATACTCCTCCGGGCCGAAAATGCTTCAAGTCGCGGAAGCCTTTCGCCGTTGACCGGAGGGCTTCGGGACCGGTCGGAACGCCGCGCGCGCAGGAGCCAGGGATGACCGGACCCACCTCGGAAATCGAAACGCTGATCGAGATGATGGCGCGCCTGCCCGGGCTCGGGCCGCGCTCGGCGCGCCGCGCGGTGCTGCACCTCATCAAGAAGCGCGGCCTCCTCCTGATGCCGCTCGCCGAGGCGCTGCGCCAGGTCGGCGAGACCGCGCGCGAGTGCCTGACCTGCGGCAATATCGGCACCGGCGACACCTGCGCGATCTGCGCCTCCGAAAAGCGCGCCACCGGCGAGATCTGCGTGGTCGAGGACGTCGCCGATCTCTGGGCGATGGAACGCGCCGGCGTGTTCAAGGGCCGCTACCACGTCTTGGGCGGCACGCTCTCGGCGCTCGACGCGGTGGGGCCCGAGGATCTCCGGATCCCCAAGCTCGTCGATCGCGTCGCCGCGGAAGGCGTGACCGAGGTGATCCTCGCGCTCAACGCCACCATCGACGGCCAGACCACCGCGCATTACATCGCCGACCGCCTCGGCGCCGGCGTCCGCGTCACCTCGCTGGCCCAGGGCGTCCCGATCGGCGGCGAGCTCGACTATCTCGACGACGGCACCATCACCGCCGCGATGCGGGCCCGGAAGGCCTTCTGACCCCACCGCCAGGGCAGCGGATTGCCGGAAGCGGGCGCAAGCGCAGCCACCCACCTGTATCCGGGCTCGCCACCCGGGACCGGCTTGCAGACCGCCGCCCGCCTCCAATCTGGCGCGATGAAGCAGGAATTGTCGCGGTCCTGCTTCCGAGTCCGCGATGCTCCGAACGCCTCGACCCCGCGCCATCGCGACCGGAAGCTCCGCGCCATCCGGCGAGCCGCCGAACGGGCCGCCCGGGTCAAATCGCGGCGGCGCCGGACCTCAGGCGGCCGCCCGCGCCGAACCGGCGCCGCCCTGGAGAAAGGCGGAAACCGCCGTCGAAAGCCGCGTCTCGAGCGCCGCCAGCCCCTCCATGTGCCCGCTGTTTTCGCGGGCGAGCGTCACGTTCGACTGTGCCATCCGGTCGAGCTGGACCATAGCGTCGTTCAGGACGCCGATCCCCTTGCTCTGCTCGAGGCCCGCCGCTGTCACATCCTCGATCACCCGGCACACCGCCTCGACCGTCTCCTCCATCACATGGATCGCATCGCCGGTCTGGCGGACATTCTCGGCGCCGGTCTTCACGCCCTCGACGCTCTCGCCGATCAGCGTGCCGATCTGCTTCGACGCGTCGGCGCAGCGCCCGGCGAGCGCCCGGACCTCCTGCGCGACCACCGCGAAGCCCTTGCCGGCATTGCCGGCCCGCGCCGCCTCGACCGAAGCGTTGAGCGCGAGGAGATTGGTCTGGAACGCGATCTCGTCGATCGTCGCGACGATCTTGCCCATCTCGGCCGAGGCCGCCTCGATCGAGCCCATCGAACTCACCGCGTGGCGGGCGACCTCCTGGCCCTCGACCGTCTTCTTCGACAGCGACAGCATCAGCTCCCGGCATTTCTCCAGGTTTTTTGTGTTGGTTGTCACGGTGGCCGACATCTCCTCGGTCGCGGCGACCGAATCGGCCACCGTCCGCGCCTGCCCGTCGGACCGCTTGGCCAGATCGGCGGTGCCTGCGCTCAGCTCCTTCGACGCGGTGCCGATGGACCGCACGCCGCCGTCGATCTCGGCGAAGACCTCGCTCAGCCGGTCGAAACTGGCGTTGGTTGCCGCACTGATTTCGGCGAAGGTGCCGCGATAGTCGTTGCGCATCCGCTCGCCCAGGTCGCCATCGGCAAGCGCCCGCATGATGCGGCGGATATCCGACAGCGCCGCGCCGGTCATCTCCGAGATCCGGTTGATCCCCTCGGCCACCTCGAGCCAGACGCCGGTGAGCCCGGCCACGCTGATCTGCCTGGAGAAATCCCCGGCGGAACAGGCGGTGACCACGTCCTTCAGCGCCGCCACCGCGCGCTCGCGCGCCTCGGCCTCGCGGGCCTGCTCCTCGAGCAGCTTCCGGTCGCGCGCCTTCTGCTCGGTCACCGCCTTGTCGGCCACGTCGAGGATCTCGTTGATCCCGTTGGCGAGGACGATGGACGGGCCGCGCAGCCCGCGCAGGCGCATCCGGGCCGCGAAATCGCCGCCCGCGACCGCCGCCGAGATCCGGCGGATGCCGCCCGCCGCGGCCTCCTCGACCTCGGCCAGCGCGGCGCGCTCCTCCCGCGCCTCGACCTGCGCGAGGCGGAACGCCTCGAGCGCGCGGGTGACCTTGCCGAGATCCGATTGCGGCGCCTGGACCACCTCGGCATCTATATCGCCGCCGGCCAGTGCCTCGACGCGCTGCGCCGTGGCCCGGAGCGACCGGGTGGTGACCGTGACGAGATACCCCGCAAAGAGCGCCATGACCGAGACGATCGCCAGCACCTCGACCACTGTGCCGATGATCCCCGCGCGGGCGGCCGCCAGTTCCTCGTCCATCAGGCCGAGGATCTCCCCGGCGCCGGCATCCTCGACCGCCTTGATCTGGTCGATCATGCCGGTGATCGTCTTGAACCAAGCCTCGGGCGCGACAGCGGCGATCTTCGCCGCATCGCCCGAGCCGGCCAAGTCGCGCATCGCCTGCACCGCGACGGTCGCGGGCGCGGAGGCGAGCGCCTTCAGCCGCGCCGCCTGCGCCTCCGACGCCATGCTGCGATAGATCGACAGGAGCGTCTGCTCCTCGTTCGCGAGGTCGCGGAACCGCGCGAGCACCATCGGCGGGAACACACCGTCCGCCTGCGCCGCCCCGGCGAAACCGGCGGCGCCGGTCGCGCGTTCGAGCCCCGCCACGTCCTTCGCGGTCATCAGGATGGCATGTCGCTGGATCGCGCGCGCGGCATCGGGCTGCGCCACGTGCTTGCCCATCTCGGGCAGGAGCGCGATCGCCGTCCTGTTGATCCCGGTGATCGTCCCCACGGCGCTGGCGAGGTCGACCTCCTGCGCGTCGATCTTCCGGCGCAGCCCGGCCAGCCCGTCGAGCCGGGCGCGGGTGTCGTCGAACATCGCCGCGAGATCGGCCTCGACCCGGCTATGCGCCTCGACCTCCACCATCGCCCGGAGCATCGCCGTGATCTGCGCGTCGCTGGCGCGGCGCTGCTCCGGCAGCGCGTCGACGAAACTCACGCCCCCGCTCGCCAGGAACCCCGCGCTCGCTCCCCGCTCCTTCTGCAATTCATGGGTCAGCGCGCCGACGCTGGCGGCAAGCGTCGCGTGCCGCGCGTCGTTCGCCAGGGCCCGCCGCGCGGCGAGATCGTCCACCAGCTGGACGCCCGCATAGGCGAGCACGCCCACGAAACCCAGGAGCGTGAGAAGCACCATCGCCCAGGAAACCGACAGGGTCTTGATATACCGCATGACAGGGACCGCTCTCGTTGCCACGCGGCCCCGCTAGCAGCGATTTCCTAAGAAAGTCTCTGCCCAGACCCGGATTCCGGCCCGCGCCGCGCAGATGGTCTCCGGCGCCCGTCCGACTGCCCAAAGAAACGCCAAACCCCCGGGCTTTTGGCCACGGGGGTCGCGCTCGCGGGGTCGCCCCCGCCAGTGTGGAAGTCGCCTTAGAGGAGACCCTCTCGCTGGGCCTTCTTGCGCGCGAGCTTGCGGGCGCGGCGGATGGCCTCGGCCTTCTCGCGTGCGCGCTTTTCGCTGGGCTTCTCGAAATGTTGCCGAAGCTTCATTTCACGGAAGACGCCCTCACGCTGCAGCTTCTTCTTCAGGGCACGAAGCGCCTGATCGACGTTGTTGTCGCGAACACTGACCTGCATGTGGTTGTCACCACCTTTCTAGGTTAGAGGTTTAAGTCGGTGCAGGAGGTGGCCCTATAGCAAGGGCGCCCCGGCTTGTCCACCGTTGAACGACAGGAGGCCCGAGGATGGAAACCGACGCACTCGACCGGCTGATCGACGCCGCGCTGCCCCATGTGGCCTTCGACGGCTGGTCCGACACGACCTGGCGGGCGGCGCTCGCCGAAAGCGGGGTCGATCCGGCGCTCGCGGCGACCCTGGCGCCGAAAGGCGCGGTCGATCTCGCCGTGGCCATGCATCGGCGCGGCGACCGGCGCATGGCCGAGGCCCTCGCCGCCCGCGATCTCTCGGCGCTGAAGTTCCGCCAGCGTGTGGCCGAGGCCGTGAAGCTCCGGCTCGAACTCGCCGGCGACCGCGAGGTGGTCCGCCGCGGCACCACGCTCTTCGCGCTGCCCCAGCACGCCGCCCTCGGCGCGACGCTCCTGTGGGAAACCGCCGATGCGATCTGGACCGCGCTCGGCGACAGTTCC
>JBNKWI010000039.1:0-28930 GCA_050299695.1 Paracoccaceae bacterium | reverse complement strand
GCCCGAGCCATCGGCCCAGCGGGCGGGTCGGTTGGGACGGGATTTCGGGCGATGGATGCCCGGCTTCTGGAAGGTGGCGACCCGGTAGAGCGTCTTGAAGAAACGCCCGGTGGCCGGGAACGCCATGTCGGGCGGCGCGGCCCGGGTGAAGCGTTCGGTGACAGGGTCTTCGGAGAAATCGAGATGTCCGGAATTGCCGAAGAGCCGCCAGGGCAGGAGCAGCGCGTCGGTCTCGAGGGCGGCGAGGAGTGCGGGCAGGTCGTCATGCTGCCTCGGGACGACGAATTCGTCGCAGTCGATGCACATCGCCCAGTCGGCCCCGGAGTAGGCCGGATGCGCCTTTGCGGCCTTCAGCGCCTGCCACTGGACCGAGCCGCCGCGTGGCGTGTGGCGGACATGGGTCACCGCGCCGCCTTCGGCGAGCGCGTCGAGGAGCGCGTCGGTGCCGTCGTCGCAAACGTTGGAGAAGACCAGCACGGCACCGACGCCGAGCGCACGGTGATGCGCGAGCCATTCCAGCACGAACGGGCCCTCGTTCCGCATCGCGGTGATCGCGAGGATCGTCACGGCAGGCGCCGCCCCGCCACGGCGCGGCGGGAGTTTTCGCGGCTCTCCTTGTTGCGGCCGGTCCCGCGGTCTACATGGGCTGGCATGAGACGCTTCATTCCCTTCATCCGCCGCGATCCTGTCGTGCCGGTGATCCGTCTGCAAGGCGTCATCGCCTCTTCCAGCCGGGGGGCGGCGCTGGACGATGCGGGGCTCGCGCCCCTGATCGAGAAGGCGTTCCGCAAGGGCAAGCCCGCCGCTGTGGCGCTGGTGATCAACTCGCCCGGCGGCAGCCCGGTGCAATCCTCTCTGATCGCGGCGCGGATCCGGCGGCTGGCTGACGAGAAGGGGATCAAGGTCCACGCCTTCGTCGAGGACGTGGCGGCCTCGGGCGGCTACTGGCTGGCCTGCGCGGCGGACGAGATCTGGGTCGACGCAAGCTCGATCGTGGGGTCCATCGGAGTGATCTCGGCGAGTTTCGGGCTCAACAATTTCATCGAGCGCCACGGGGTCGAGCGGCGGATCTACACCGCCGGGAAGTCGAAGAGCTTTCTCGACCCGTTCCGACCGGAAAACCCCGAGGACGTGGTGCGGCTGCGGGCGCTGCAGGGGCAGATCCATGGCAGCTTCATCGACCATGTAAAGCGCAGCCGGGGCGCGCGGCTGACGGGCGGCGAGCTTTTCAACGGCGATTTCTGGACCGGGGGGAAGGCCTGCGACCTGGGCCTCGCAGACGGGATCGGTCATCCGGTGCCGAAGCTGAAGGAGCTCTACGGCGACAAGGTGCGGCTGGTGAACTACAGGCGCAAGCTGCCGCTCCTCGCCCGGGTCGGCGCGAGCCTTGCGGGTGACATGCTGGGCCTCGTCGAGGACCGCGCCGCCTATGCCCGGTTCGGCCTCTAGGCGATGGTTCAGGCGGTTCTCGTCTTTCTCGTCGCAATGATGGTGCTCGCCATCGCCGGGCGCCTGAAACGCGGCAAGGCGGGCGCCCCGCGCTGCCGGTCCTGCGGGCGCCCCGTGATCGGCAAGGGGCCCTGTCCCTGCGGCGGGAGGCGCTGAGCGAGGTGCATGCCTATTTCTATGCCGGTCTCGGGCTCCTGATCCTGCTCCTTGCGGGCGATGCGCTGGTGCGCGGCGCGGTCAACACCTCGCTCCGCCTCGGGGTGCCGGCGCTGATCGTCTCGCTGACCGTGGTCGCCTTCGGGACCTCGGCGCCGGAGCTCCTGATCTCGGTGAGCGCGGTGCTCGACAACGCGCCGGGGATCGCGCTCGGCAATGTCGTGGGTTCGAACATCGCCAACGTCCTTCTGGTGCTCGGCATCCCCGCGCTGGCGGCCGGCGGGCTCCACACCAGCCAATGCGACACGCGGAAGAGCTATCTGCAGATGCTGGGCGTCTCCGTTCTGTTCGTTGCGATCTGCTTCTTGGAGCCGCTCGGCTGGGTCCACGGGCTGGTGCTGCTGGCGGTCCTGGCGGTGATTCTCTGGGACCAGACGCGGGACGCGCTGGCGCACCGGAATGGCACGCTCTGCGATCCCGACATCGAGGATCTCGAAGGCGCCGACCCGGAGATGCCGGGCTGGAAGATCGCGGTCTTCCTGGGGCTCGGCCTGATCGGATTGCCGCTCGGCGCCGATCTTCTGGTGAACAGCTCGATCGACATCGCCCGCCGCTTCGGGGTGAGCGAGACGGTGATCGGGCTGACGCTGATCGCCATCGGCACCTCGCTCCCGGAACTCGCGACGACGGTGATGGCGGCGGTGCGGAAACAGGCCGACGTGGCGCTCGGCAACGTGATCGGCTCGAACATCTTCAACCTTCTCGCGATCATCGGCGTGACGGCGCTGGTGGGCCGGATCCCGGTGGACCCGACCTTCTTCCGCTTCGACCTCTGGGTGATGCTGGGCGCGGCGCTTCTCCTGATCCCGTTCGTGTTCTCGAAGCGGCGGAACCTGACGAAGCGCTGGGGAATCCTGTTCACCTGCATCTACGCGATCTATCTCTGGATCGTGGTGGCAAACGGGGCGGTGACATGACGAAGCGTGCATTGGTGACCGGGGCGGGGGCGCGGCTCGGGCGGGCCATGGCGGTCTACCTGGGCGGGCGCGGCTACGATGTAGCGGTGCATTACCATTCTTCTGCCGAGGGTGCCGAGGCGGTGGCGGCCGAGATCGCGGCGCTGGGCGCACGGGCGGTGCCGCTCCGGGCCGATCTCCTTGACGAGGACGAGACCCAGGCGCTGGGTCCTGCGGCGGCCGAAGCGCTGGGCGGGCCGCTCACGGTGTTGGTGAATTCCGCGTCGGTCTTCGAGTACGACACGGTCGAGACGGCGACCCGCGAGAGTTGGGACCGGCATATGGGCTCGAACCTGCGCGCGCCCTTCGTCTTGACCCAGCACCTCGCCGCCCACGCGCCCGCGCCGGCGCTGGATGCGAGCGGCGAACCCTTGGCGCAGGCGCTGGTGGTGAACATGCTCGACCAGCGGGTCCGGAAGCTCACGCCGGGATTCATGACCTACACCATCGCCAAGATGGGGCTCTGGGCCTTCACCCAGACGGCCGCGCGCGGGTTGGCCCCGCGGGTGCGGGTGAACGCGATCGGTCCCGGGCCGACGATCCAGGGGCATCGCCAGAGCGCGCGGCATTTCGCGAACCAGCGTGCCGCGACGGTCCTGGGGCGCGGGTCGAACCCGGAGGACATCACCGCCACGCTGGGCTATTTCCTCGACGCGCCGGCGGTCACGGGGCAGTTGATCTGCGTCGATGGCGGCCAGCATCTGGCCTGGCAGACCCCGGATATCCAGGGGCCGGAATAGCGGCAAAAACACGGATTGGGGCAAAGAGGGGCTTGACTTGTTCACCCACCGCATTGGGGTTAACGAATCTGTTACAAATTCGTCAGAAATATCAGTATATTGCGGCATGCCCAAAATTTCCTGCCGCGATTTCAATGGGTTGAAAGATGGCCCATTTTTTGGGCAATTCGACGAAGCGCTCTGAAAACAAGGAAAATTCCCGGATGCGGCAAAGTTTTCCGCAGACTTATCCCCAGTTCCGGTGGAAAGGTTCCTCTTGCCCTCGGCGTGCCCAGATTGCAGCCAGTAACAGAATCATGACGCTCCCCTGCCGCCGATGACCGAGCCCCGCCCCGAGACCGGACATGCCGTGATCCGGCGCTTCCTGAAGACGCTGGAAGCGAAGCCGGGTGTCTACCGGATGCTCGATCCGATGGGCGCGGTGCTCTACGTGGGCAAGGCGCGGAACCTGAAGGCAAGGGTCTCGTCCTATGCCCGGCCCACGGGGCACAGCCCGCGGATCGAGCGGATGATCTCCGAGACCGGTTCGATGATGGTCCTGACCACCGAGACGGAGACCGAGGCGCTCCTGCTCGAGCAGAACCTGATCAAGCAGCTGAAGCCGCGTTACAACGTGCTCCTGCGCGACGACAAATCCTTCCCGAACATCCTGGTTTCGGCCGAGCACGCCTTCCCGCAGATCAAGAAGCACCGGGGACGGAAGGCCGAGAAGGGGAGCTACTACGGGCCATTCGCAAGCGCGGGGGCGGTGAACCGGACGCTGAACCAGCTCCAGAAGGTGTTCCTCCTCAGGAACTGCTCCGACGCGACCTTCGAGAGCCGGACGCGGCCTTGCCTCCTCTACCAGATCAAGCGGTGCTCGGCGCCCTGCGTGAGCTATATCGACGAGGCGGGTTACGGCGCGCTCGTCGCCGACGCGGAGCGGTTCCTGCAGGGCAAATCGACCAGGGTGCAGGGCCAACTCGCGGAACAAATGGCGGCCGCCAGCGAGGCCTTGGAGTTCGAGCGCGCCGCCGCCTTGCGGGACCGGATCCGCGCGCTGACCCAGGTGCAGCAAAACCAGGGGATCAACCCAGCCGGCGTGGCCGAGGCCGACGTGATCGCGCTCCATACCGAGGGCGGGCAGGCCTGCGTGCAGGTGTTCTTCATCCGTGCCAACCAGAACTGGGGCAACCGCGATTTCTACCCGCGCACCGGCGGCGCGGAGCCGGCGGAGATCCTGCAGGCATTTATCGCGCAGTTCTACGACGGCAAGGACCCGCCGCGGCTCCTGCTCCTGTCGCACGACGTCGAGGACCGGGAGCTCCTCGAGGAGGCGCTGGGCCAGAAGATCGGCCGCAAGGTGGAGATCGCGGTGCCGCAGCGGGGCGAGAAGGCCGATCTGGTGGCCGGCGCGATGCGGAACGCGCGGGAGAGCCTCGCGCGGAAGATGTCGGAGACGGCGACGCAGGCGAAGCTGCTCGACGGGCTTGCCGAGGCGTTCGGGCTGGACGGGCGGCCGGAGCGGATCGAGGTCTACGACAACTCGCATATCCAGGGGACGAACGCGGTGGGCGCGATGGTGGTCGCGGGCGCGGAGGGGTTCCTGAAATCGCAGTACCGGAAGTTCAACATCAAGGACACGACGCTGACCCCCGGCGACGATTTCGGGATGATGAAAGAGGTGCTGACCCGCCGGTTCAAGCGGCTCCTGAAGGAGGACCCGGACCGGGAGTCGGGCGCCTGGCCCGACCTCCTCCTGATCGACGGCGGGCAGGGGCAGGTCTCGGCGGTGCACGAGATCATGACCGAGCTTGGCGTCGAGGACGTGCCGATGGTGGGGGTTGCCAAGGGGATCGACCGCGACCAGGGCAAGGAGGAGTTCCACCGGATCGGCGCGCGGCCCTTCGCTCTGAAGCGCGGCGACCCGGTCCTGTATTTCATCCAGCGGATGCGCGACGAGGCGCACCGCTTCGCCATCGGCGCGCACCGGCAGAAGCGGGCCAAGGCGGTGAGCGCGACGCCGCTCGACGACGTGCCGGGCGTCGGTGCCACGCGGAAGCGGGCGCTTCTGGCGCATTTCGGCTCGGCCAAGGCGGTAGGCCGCGCCGGGCTCACCGACCTGAAGGCGGTGGAGGGGATCTCCGACGCGCTCGCCGAGACGATCTACAACCATTTCAACGACGCCTGACGCGTCGCCGGGTCAGCCTTCGGCGAGGAGCGCCTTTGCCTGGCCGACCCAGTCGCTCCGGCTGGCCTGGCCCTTGACACCGGCGAGCGAGTTGTCCGCCCAGTCGATTTCCGCCGGGCCCCAGGCGGCGATCTGGTCGAAATGGTAGATGCCCTCGGCGTTCAGCGCCTTTTCCAGCTTCGGCCCGACGCCGGAGATCCGCTTCAGGTCGTCGGCCTTGCCGCCGCGCGGCCCGGCGAGAGTTTGTGGCCTGGCTTGGGCGGCTTCGGGCGCGGTGGGCGTTTCGCGGGTGACGCCGAAGGTTTCGCCGACGACACGGGCGGCCGGGCCGATGCTGACGGCGTGGACGTCGCGCATCACATCGGACCCACCCGCGACGAGGAAGTTCTGCCGGAGTACGCGGAACAGCACGAAACCCACCAGGAGGCCCCAGAGCAGGGACGCTCCGGTCTCTGTCCCGCCGATCCGGGCGAGAAAGAAGACGATGGCGGTGGCAGCGGCCACCTGGAGCAAGACCTGTTGTTTCGCTGTGAACATGTGCGGATCTCCCGGTTCAGAACGGTTCCCTTTTCTGTCGTTTCGTGCCGCGCGTATCGGGCGCGGATCGTGCGGCGCTTAGGGGCAATGGAGCGCCGTGTCCTTCCCGGCGGCCATGGGGCGCAGCGGGTCGAGAAATGCCTCGATCCGGCGGGCGATGGCCACCGGAGCTTCTTCGTGCGCAAGATGCCCGAGACCCGGCAGGCGCACAATCTCGGCGTTCGGGAGCCGGCGGGCGGCGGTCACCGAGGTTTCCGCCGGCACCGCCCGGTCGCCGTCGGCGGCGATGAGAAGCGTGGGCGCGGCGATCTTCGGCAGGCGCGCGAGGAGCCCGTCGATCTGCCATTGGGTCATCATCTGGAGCGTGGCGTTCACATGGCCGGTGTCGCCGATCAGCCGCGCGTAGCAGGCGAGTCCGGTCTCGTCGAGCCGCGACCCGGTGCCCTCGGTGAGACGTCGCGCGCGGGCGCGGTGCCGGTTCCCGAGGGTGAAGACGGTGGCCGTCAGAGGGTTCAGCGCGAGGAGCCGCGCGAGGAGTGGGAAGAGCCAGGAGGCGATGCCCCTGAAATGTCCGAGCGCGGCGTTGAGGCCGACCACGGCGGGGCGCGGCTCCAGCCGGTCTGCGAGGGCGAGCGACAACGCGGCGCCGGCGGAATGGCCGATGATGGCAAGGGGACGCCAGCCTTCGGCGGCGCATAGGGCGGCGATGTCCTCGGTCATCGGCTCAAGGCTGCTGCGCGGGAGCGTCCCGGCGCGGGTGAAGCCCTGGCCAGGCAGGTCGATCGCGATGCAGTGCCAGCGCGGGGCCAGTGCGGGGATCACGTCGCGCCAGGTATGGCTCGAGGCGCCGGCGCCGTGGAGGAAGAGGAGTGTCGGTCCGGTGCCCGACTCCTGGGCGTGCCGGTCGTGCGGCGCGCACCGGAGGAAGCGCGAGCGGTCCGCCAGCGGCCAGCTCGGGAGGTCGCGCGCCCGGTCCATCCCGGGTCACTCCGCCAGCGCGGCGGAAACCGCGCGGGACATCCGGCGGCTGTCGGCCCGGGGCAGGACGAGATGGTGCGCGCCGAGGGCCGCCGCGAGGCTGCGGGTCTCCGGGGGTGCCGCGGGGCGAAGTGTCGATGACGAGGCCCGGGACCCTGAGCGCGGCGAGGTGGCGCGCGATCCGCTCGGCATCCTCGAGCGCCCGGGCGCGGTCTCCCGACCCGTCGAGCGCCACATTGGCGCGCCCGTCGGTGAGGAGCGCGATTGCGGGGCTGAGCCCCTGGCCCCCGGCGCGGCGGACCAGTGCCAGCGCCTCGAGGAGCGCGGCGGCGAGGGGTGTGCCGCCGCCGCCGGGGAGCGCCGAGAGCCGGCGCTTGGCCTGGACGAGCGAGCGGGTGGGCGGCAGGAGCAGGGTCGCTTCCTGGCCGCGGAAGGCGATCACCGCGACCTGGTCGCGGCGGGCATAGGCCTCGCCGAGGAGGAGCTCGACGGCGCCTTTTGTCTCGGCGAGCCGGGCGAGTGCGGCCGAACCCGAGGCGTCGACGGTGAAAAGCAGGAGGCGGTCGGACCGGTCCTCGAAGCGGGCGAGGCGGATGTCGTCGGGCAGGATGATCGGCCGTTCGTCTCCGCCGTGCCGGTACTGGCGCCGGAGCGGTTGCCAGGGCGCGGCGGCGCGGAGGGTCGCGGCGACGTCGATGCGGGTGCCGCTGCCGGGCCGACCGCGCCTTGCCGGGAGCGGCCGGCCGCGCCGGTTGCCCTTGCGCGGGGCGCCCGCGCCACTGCCCGTGCCGGGGGTGCGCGCGCTGCCCGACTCGAGGCGGCGGAGCAGTCCGTCGGGGAGATGGGCGGCGATGGCGGCGACGAGCATGTCGTCGGGGATTTCCGTGTCGCCACCTTCGCCATGGTGGCCCGGTGTCTCCGGTTTCGGGGGCTCGACTTGGGTCTCCGGCGGCGCCTCGGGAAGCACGGTCGCCCGTGCCGGATAGACCAGTTCGGCCGCCTCCAGCAGATCGGGATCGTTTGTGACGGCGCGGTTATCGAGCGCGGCGATGGCCCGGGCGGCGCGCAGGGCGAAGAGCGGGGCGCGGAGGCTGGCGATGCCGAACGTCGCCGCCAGCGCGGTGAGGCGCCCGGCATCCTCGGGCCGGAGCGCGACGTGGGTGAGCCTCTTCCGAGCGGCATCGAGATCTGCCGGTGCGGGCAGGGATGGCGCGGTTTCGGCTTGGCGTACATTGTCGAGCGATAGCGCGAAGGCGACGCGGTCGGTGAGGCTGGCGGGCGCGCCCGGTTCATCCTCGGCGCTTTCGTCGAGGAGGAGAAGGCTGTGTCCGCCCGCGCCGTCGAGGAGCTGGGACAGGCGGGCGGCGAGGCCGGGCGGGCAGCGCTCGGCCATCGGCAGGACCAGTGTTGCGGGCCCGTCGGCCACGCCCCGGCCACGCACCGCGCGGCCTTCGGCGAGGGTGGCCGCGAGATCGAGGCCGCCGAACATCTGGTCGTCGGTGACGCCGGGATGGAGACGGCGCCGCGGTCCCGGGAGAAGCCCGAGCAGGTCTTCGAAGGCGCGGCGAACGGGGCCCGCGCGGGCGTGGATCGCGGTGCCGCGCAACCCGTCCGGGTCGACCGCGAGGAGCGCGAGCGCCCGGAGCGCGCGGCTCCACTCGGCGTTCACGGCAGGACCTCGCGGACGACGCGTTCGACCCGTGCGCGCGAGCCCGCCTCGTCGAGCGGATCGCGGCGCAGGCGGTGGCTCATGGCGAGGGGCGCGACCTGGCGGAGATGGGCGCGCGCCACCGCGGCGGCGCCCTCGAAGGCGGCCAGCGCCCTCGCCGCACGCAGCATGGTCAGCTCGCCGCGCAGCCCATCGACCCCGAGCGCGACGCTGAGTTCGGCGCAGTCCCGCAGCGCCGCCTCTGGCGCGGCGATGGCGGTGAGCGCCACGCGCGCGGCGACGATCGCGTCGCGGAGCTTCGCGTCCTCCGCCTGCCAGCGTGCCGCGAAGCAGCCGGTATCGGTCTCGAAGGCGTGGCGGCGGCGGATCACCTCGATCCGCTCCTCGATATTCGCGGGCGAGCGGACGTCGACCGAGAGGCCGAAGCGGTCGAGGAGCTGCGGGCGGAGCTCGCCCTCCTCGGGATTGCCCGAGCCGACGAGCACGAAGCGCGCGGCGTGGCGGATAGAGAGGCCCTCGCGTTCGACGGCGTTGATGCCGGTCTGGGCGACGTCGAGCAGGAGATCGACGATGTGATCCTCGAGGAGGTTCACCTCGTCGATGTAGAGATAGCCGCGATTGGCGCGGGCGAGGAGGCCGGGCTCGAAGGCCTTTTCGCCGCGGGTCAGCGCGCGTTCGATGTCGAGCGCACCGGTCACCCGGTCGTCGCTGACGCCGAGCGGCAGGTCAACCACCGGGGTCGGCCGCTCCACCAGCGGCGCGTCGGCGGCGATGCCGGCCCAGGGGGGGCAGTCTTCCACCCGGGGCGCGTTGACCGGGCAGCCCTCGACGGCGGTAATCGGCGGCAGGAGGGCGCCGAGCGCGCGGACCGCGGTGGACTTGCCGGTGCCCCGGTCGCCTAAGACGAGCACGCCGCCGATGCCGGGATCGACCGCGGTGAGGATCATCGCGCGTTTCATCTCGTCCTGGCCGACGATGGCGGAGAAGGGAAATGCCGGGCTCATGCCGCGAGGTCCCGGAGCGCGAGGGGCTGGCGGCCTTCCCAGGTGCCGACGGCGTCGAGCACACGGAACCGGGCGTAGAGCTCCTCGCGGAACCAGCCGCCGTCGCGCACCGCCTGGATCGCGCGGGCGTGCGGGCCCTCGGCGCGGGCGAAGGCCGTCATGGTGGCCAGGTCGGGCCAGATCGAGAAGGTGACCTGGTGGAGGAGTGGCAGCTCGCCGATGCCGATCTTGAAGAGGACGTTGGCGTCGGCGCCGATGACCGCGCTGATATCCGGGACGCGCCTCCAGAAGCCCGGAGTGGCGCGGGGCCGCACCGTGGCGCGGGTCAGCACGGCGACGGGGCCTGCTGTCGCACCGGGCACGGGTTCGAACGGGTTCCGCCCCGACCAGGCGCCACGGGCGGAGACAGGGGCGAGGAACACGGACCAGCTCTCGGCGGACCGCTCCAGGTAACGTCGGAAGACCGGGCTTCCGGCGACCTGCAGGCGGGCGGTGTCGGTGTCTGGCCAGGTTGCGAGGATCGCGGCGACGGTGGTGTTGGGGAGCGGGGTGAAGCCCTCTCCAGTGCCCGAACCGCAGAGCTTCCAGAAGCCGATATGCGCGGTTCGGCGCAGGCCCGCGCGCGCCAGCCCCATCATCGCGAAAGCCCAGAGCCGGTCGATCGCGCTGCCGAAGCGGTAGAAACTGAGACTGACCGTCTGAATGGCGCCCCCCTTCCCTGTCCAGTTATCCTGACACGCAATCCACGTCCGGAAAAGGCATTTCGAACAACTTGTCAGTTTAAGTTTACAATCGTACTCTTTGCCAATGTTGACAAGGATTGACCCGCATCTGCGTGAACGCGCCGCCGCCGTCAGCGGCTCGACGGCGGTTGTGATCGGGGCGGGGATCGGCGGGCTGGCGGCCGCCATGCGGCTCGGCGCGCGCGGCTACCGGGTCATTGTCCTCGACCGGCTCGAGGGACCGGGCGGGCGCGGGTCCTGCCTTCGGCAAGGCGGTCACCGGTTCGATCTGGGGCCGACGATCGTCACCGTGCCGGAGGTGTTCCGCAGGCTCTGGCGGGCCTGCGGGCGCGACTTCGATGTCGAGATCGACCTCCGCCCGCTCGACCCGTTCTACGAGATCCGCTGGCCCGACGGGAGCCGGTTCGCCGCCCGGAAGGACCCCGACGCGATGCGAGCAGAGGTTGCCCGGATCGCGCCGGACGACCTCTCCGGCTATGAGCGGTTCCTGAGGGACAGCGAATGCCGCTACGAATTCGGGTTCGAAGATCTGGGCCGGCGGCCGATGCACCGTCTCGGCGATCTCCTGAAGGTGCTGCCGAGATTCGCCGCCCTGCGCGCCGACCGCTCTGTCCATGCCCATGTTGCCCGGCGGGTGCGCGACCCACGGCTCCGGATGGCGCTGTCCTTCCACCCGCTGTTCATCGGCGGCGACCCGTTCCACGTCACCGCGATGTACACTTTGGTCAGCCACCTGGAGCAGGCCTTCGGCGTGCATTGCGCGATCGGTGGCGTGGCGGCGATCGCCGGGGCGATGGTTCGGGTGATCGAGGACCAGGGCGGGACCTGCCGCTGGAACGCCGAGGTCGACGAGATCCTCCTGCGGCGGGGCCGCGTGTCGGGAGTGCGGCTTGCGGAGGGCGAGGTCGTCGGCGCCGATATCGTCGTGTCGAACGCCGACGCGGGCCACACCTATGACCGGCTCCTGCGCCGGGCGCCGCGCCGGCGCTGGACGTCCCGGCGGCTCGCCCGCACGCGCTGGTCGATGGGGCTGTTCGTCTGGTATTTCGGCGCCGCGGGAACGCAGGGTCTCTGGCCTGATGTCGGGCAGCACACGATCCTCAACGGCCCGCGCTACGGCGGGCTCGTGCGCGACATCTTCCGGACGGGCCGGCTGGCCGAGGACATGAGCCTCTACCTTCACCGTCCGAGCGTGACCGATCCGAGCGTGGCGCCGGAGGGCGGCGATACGTTTTACGCGCTGAGCCCGGTGCCGCATCTCGGTCACAAGCGCCCGGTGGACTGGGGCCGGATGGCGGAGATCTACCGCCGGAAGGTGGAGGCGGAGCTGGAGGCGCGCCTTCTGCCGGGCCTCGCCCCCCATGTCACGGAGAGCCTCGTGTTCACCCCGGAGACCTTCCGCGATCGCTATCTCAGCCCGTATGGCGCGGGGTTCTCCATCGAGCCCCGCATCCTTCAAGCTTGCGCTCCTATGGGGCGCCGCGTGTGTCATAGGCCCCTCGCAACCCCTGCTGGTATCCGCGATGCTAGGTTCGGGCGGGCGAGAGTGTCAACTCAAATTTACACATTGCCTCGTGGGGGCTGTCACGAACAAGCTGCGCCTTGCGCGCGGATCCGGACGCCGCCACCGGGGACTGCCGCAGGTTGGCCATATATTGCGGGGCGATTTTTTGGAAAAAGATAACAGCGGCTTGAGCGCGTTCGTGCCGAGGGGGTTGTCAACGAAAATTGACAATTGGCAAGATCGTAGGCAGACTCATCCGAAATTACGCAGAGAACGTATCTAGCCAAGAGGCTTTTACCGATGTGTCCGAGGGAGGGGCTCATGGGGAAGCATGATGGTGTTCCCGGTTCTGCGTTTTCGGCAATTCATCAGCCGGCCATTCGCTTTCTCGTCGAGTCCGCGCTGCGGAAGGTGAGGAGCACCAAGGAGGCCGACGCGCCGCGCGACCGGGAGCAGTGGATCGAACATCTGACCGAGGCGCTGATGTCGGAGGCCGAGACCAGCCACCGCGCGGTGATCGCTTCGCTGATGGCGACGGGGGTGCGGGCCGAGGAGATCTTCGAGGCCTTCATCCCGGCGGCCGCACGCCGCCTGGGCGAGCTCTGGGTCAAGGACAAGGTCAGCTTCGTCGATGTGACCGTCGGCGCCGCGCGGCTTCAGGCGCTGTTCCGCAGCCAGCCGACTGGTGCCCTGCCCGGGCAGGACCGCGCGATTCCCCTGGGCCAGTCGATCCTGATGGTGGTTCCGGCCTTCGAGCATCATTCGCTGGGCGCCTTCGTCGCGGCCGACCAGTTCCGCCGCCACGGGCTCTGGGTGCACATGGCGATAGGGCTCAACGACGGGGAGGTCGCCGAGCTGGTCCGGTCGCGGCGGTTCTCGCTTCTCGGGTTGTCTGTCGCGACGGCGAATACCCTTGAAAAGGTGGCGCAACTCATAGATTACTTGCGCTCAAATCTGGAACACGTTCCACCTGTCGCGATTGGCGGACGTGCCGTTCGTGACCCCGTCAAGGTCTCCGAGCGCACCGGCGCGGATATTGCGGTGAAGTCGGCCCGCGAGGCGGTGGAGAAATGTGGGCTGTCAACGGTCGGTCCGGCGTTCACACAGGAGCTGTGTTAGGCCGACCGGGTTTTTGGTCCGGTGCAGGGAACGAATGTGACACGGCAAGGACCGAACACGGATCGCCTAAATGCCGGCATCCTCCCCGATGCCGGAGCCATCGATAACCTTTTCGAGCAGGCGGCCGACATCGCGGTCTTCACCGATGGCGCGGGGGTGATCGAGGGGATCTCGGTCAATCCGAACAGTCCGTCTCTCGGCTGCCTCGATCATTGGGTCGGGCGCAACATCACCGGGTTTCTCACCGAGGAGAGCCAGGCCAAATTCGCCGAGCGGGTGGGCGACATGCGTGCCGATCCCGTGGCGGTGCCACGGCCGATCGAGCTCAACCACGTGGACAACGCGACCTGGGAATTCCCGATCCGCTACACGCTGCACCGGGTCAACGGGAGCGACGCGCTGCTGCTTCTCGGCCGCGACATGCAGCCCGTGGCGGAGGTGCAGCAACGGCTCCTGAGGGAGCAGCTCGCCCGGGAGCGCGACCAGCAGAAGCTGCGCGCGGAGACCACGTTCTACCGGGTTGTGCTGGAGGCGTCGGAGACCCCCCTGGTGCTGGTCGAGCCGCAGAAGGGCCGGATCCGCGACCTGAACGGCGCCGCGGCGACGCTTCTGGGCACCAAGGCCGACACGCTGACGGGGAACGTCTTCGCGCAGGCCTTCGAGGGCCGCAGGTCGGGTGAGCTGGCCGACAGCCTGCAATCCGCCGCCGGGTCGAGCGAGGTGCGGAGCGTCGAGGCTGTGGCCCGGCGGAACGGGCGGGTCGTGACGATCTTTCCGGAGTATTTCCGCGCTGCGGGCGAGCTGTTCATGCTGTGCCGGCTGGTCGGCATCGACGAGGAGGGCACGGCGGGCCCCGAGCTGGCGCAATCGCTCTCGGCGCTGTTCGCGGCGACCAGCGATGCGGTGGTGCTGACCGACACCAAGGGGGTGATACGCGAGGCGAACGAGGCCTTCCTGGTCCTGGCCGACGCCGCGCAGCTGCGCGACGTGCGCGACCGGTCGCTGTCCGAGTTCCTGGTGCGTGGCGAGATCGACCTGAAGCTGATCCTCGAGACCGCCAAGAAGAAGGGCCGGGTGCGGAACTATTCGGCGCAGATGTCGAGCGTGGTCGGGCGACGTGCCGGGGTCGAGATTTCGGCCGCGCGGCTTCTGCAGCGGGGCGGGGACCTGGGCTACGGTCTGATCCTGCGTGACCGGGCGGCCGGCGAGGGCGCCGAGGTGGAGGCGGGGGCGATGGCGATGAGCGAGGAGGCCATGAAGAACGTCATGGATCTCGTGGGCACCGCTTCGCTCAAGGATCTCGTGTCGGCTACGGCGGACGTGATCGAGAAGATGTGCATCGAGACGGCGGTGCAGCTCACGGGCAACAACCGGGTCGCCGCCGCCGAGATGCTGGGCCTGTCGCGGCAGAGCCTGTACGTCAAGCTCCGGAAGCACGGGCTGATCGGCGCCGAGAGCGACGACTGACCGCCGGGCGCGGCGGGGTGCGAGAATCTCCTTTCGAAAATCGCGTGTCTGTATCTTAATTGACACCATGAGTGTCAACTATGATTTACAAGTTGGCGGTGGGCTGCCCCGTCCCCGCGCGGTCCTGACCCTGGTAAAGCCGATCACCTGGTTTCCGCCGGTCTGGGCCTATCTCTGCGGCGTCGTTGCCTCGGGGGTGCCGATCCCGTCCGCGCCCTGGCTGGTGGCGCTGGGGATGCTGCTGGCGGGGCCGGTGGTCTGCGGCATGAGCCAGGCGGCGAACGACTGGTGCGACCGGCATGTGGACGCGATCAACGAACCCTGGCGGCCGATCCCCTCGGGCGCGGTACCCGGGCTCTGGGGGCTGTGGATCGCGCTGGCGATGAGCGGGCTGGCCTCGGCCTGGGGGCGCTGCTCGGACCCTGGGGGTTCGGGGCGACGGTGATCGGCGTGGCGGCGGCCTGGGCCTATTCGGCGGAACCGATGCGGCTCAAGCGCTCGGGCGTCTGGGGGCCGGGGCTGGTCGGGCTCTGCTACGAGGGGCTGCCCTGGTTCACCGGGGCGGCCGTGCTGTCGTCCGGGGCGCCCGACTGGCCTGTGGTTCTGGTGGCGGCGCTCTACGCTTTGGGTGCGCACGGAATCATGACGCTCAACGATTTCAAGGCTTTGGAGGGAGACCGGCAGACCGGGATCCGCTCGCTTCCGGTGGCTTTGGGGCCCCGGCGTGCGGCGCGGGTGGCCTGCGTGGTGATGGCGCTGCCGCAGGTCGCGGTGATCGCGCTCCTGTTCGCCTGGGGGCGCCCCTGGCACGGGGCGGCGGTGCTGGCGCTTCTCGCGGCGCAGCTCTGGGCGATGCGGGTCTTGCTGAGAGATCCGAAGGGCCGGGCGCCCTGGTACAACGCGACCGGGGTGATGTTCTACGTGAGCGGCATGATGGTTTCGGCCTTCGCGATAGGCGGATTGGGAGGATAGGCGATGCCGGGGGGCTGGATCACGATCGTTCGGCTGGGACTGGTACAGATGGCGCTGGGGGCGATCGTCGTCCTGACGACCTCGACGCTGAACCGGCTGATGGTGGTGGAGATGGCGCTGCCGGCGCTGCCGCCCGGCGCGCTGGTGGCGCTGCATTACGGGATCCAGATCACCCGGCCGAACTGGGGGTTCCTCTCCGACGCGGGCGGACGGCGGACGGCCTGGATCGTGGGCGGCATGGCGGTGCTGGCGCTGGGCGCATTTGGAGCCGCTGTCGGCGTGGTGCTGTTCGGGACGGATTTTGGCGGGGCGATGGCGCTCTCGGTGGTGGCCTATGCTTTGGTCGGGCTGGGCGTGGGGGCCTCGGGGACCTCGCTCCTCGCGCTTCTGGCGGCGGCTGTGGAACCGCGCCGGCGCGCGGCGGCGGCGACGATCACCTGGCTGATGATGATCGCCGGGATCGCGCTGACGGCGGCGACGGCGGGGGTGTTCCTCGACCCGTATTCGCCGGGGTGGCTTCTCGAGGTGGTCGGCGTGGTGACGGGAGGGGCGGTCCTGATGACCGTGCTCGCGGTCGCGGGGATCGAGCGGCGGCTGGGCGCGCCGGCGGCGCCGCGGCAGGGGGTGCGGGTCATGGACGGTCTGCGCGAGGTCTGGGCGGAGCCCGCGGCGCGGAACTTCACCGTCTTCGTGTTCCTGTCGATGACCGCCTATTTCATGCAGGAGCTGATCCTGGAACCTTACGCCGGCCTCGTCTTCGGCTTCACGCCGGGGCAGTCCACCTCGCTCAGCGGGGCGCAGAACGGCGGCGTGTTCCTGGGCATGCTGACCGTGGGGATCGCGGCGACGGGGCTCCGGATCGGCAGCCTGCGCGCCTGGGTCGTGGCCGGGTGCCTCGGCTCGGCGGCGAGCCTTGCGGCGATCGCCGCGCTGGGCGGGCCGGCAGAGCCCGGGACGCTAGTGCCGGCGGTGGTGGCGCTCGGGTTCTGCAACGGGATGTTCGCGGTCGCGGCCATCGCCTCGATGATGGCGCTGGCGGGAAGGGGACGCGCGGCGCGCGAAGGCACGCGGATGGGGCTCTGGGGCGCGGCGCAGGCGATGGCGGCGGGGTTCGGCGGGCTGATGGGCGCGGCGGCGGTGGACCTCGCGCGGCGGGTGCTGGACGACGCGCCGGCCTTTGGCGCGGTGTTCCTGGCCGAGGCGCTTCTCTTCGCCGTCACGGCAGCGATGGCGCTCAGGGTCATCGAGACGACGCCGCGCGACGGCGGCGTCCTGGTTCCGGGAGAATGAGCATGTACGATGTCGTCGTCATCGGCGGCGGGCCTTCGGGCGCGACGGCGGCCGAGGATCTGGCGCGCTCGGGCCTTTCGGTCGCGCTTCTGGACAGGGCGGGGCGGATCAAGCCCTGCGGCGGCGCGATCCCGCCCCGGCTGATCGCGGATTTCGCGATTCCGGACGAGTTGCTCGTCGCGCGGATCCGGACGGCGCGGATGGTCTCGCCGACGGGGAGGTCGGTGGACATCCCGATCGAGAACGGTTTCGTCGGTATGGTCGACCGGGAGGCGTTCGACGCGTTCCTGCGCGTGCGCGCCGCCGGGGCGGGCGCGGAGCGGGTGATCGGGACCTACCAGAGCATCGTGCGCGAGGACGGGCCGGTGGTGATCTATCGCGAGAAGGCGACCGGGGTGCAGAAGAGCCTGCGCGCGCGGCTGGTGATCGGCGCGGACGGGGCGCGGTCGCGGGTGGCGCGGGACGAGGTGCCGGGGGGCGACCGGATTCCCTACGTGATCGCCTATCACGAGATCATCGCGGCGCCGGGCGGGGCGAGGCGCTACGACCCGGACCGCTGCGACGTGGTCTATGACGGGCGGATCTCGCCTGATTTCTACGGCTGGGTGTTCCCGCACGGGGCGCGGGCGAGCGTCGGCATGGGGTCGATGGCGCAGGGCTTCGACCTGAAGCGGGCGACGGCGGATCTGCGCGCCTCGGCGGGGCTGGCGGGCTGCGAGACGATCCGGCGCGAGGGCGCGCCGATTCCGCTGAAGCCGCTCGACCGCTGGGACAACGGGAAGGATGTGGTGCTTGCCGGCGATGCGGCCGGCGTCGTGGCGCCGAGCTCGGGCGAGGGGATCTATTACGCGATGGTTGGCGGGCGGGTGGCGGCGAGTGCGGCGGCAGCCTGCCTGACCTCGGGGCGGGTGGCCGATCTGGGCCTCGCGCGGCGGCTCTTCATGCGCGAGCACAAGAATGTGTTCCGGGTGCTCGCCTCGATGCAGAACGCCTATTACCGGTCGGACGAGCGGCGCGAGCGGTTCGTTTCGCTCTGCCATGACGTGGACGTGCAGCGGCTGACCTTCGAGGCCTACATGAACAAGAAGCTCGTCGGGGCGCGGCTGCTCGCGCATCTGAAGATCGGGCTGAAGAACCTCGCCCATCTCACGCGTCTCGTCCCGGCGGGCTACGTCTGATGGGGCTGATCCCGGCCTGGGTCGACGGCCGCCTGGTGCCGGTCGAGAAGCTCGAGGTGCATCGCCGGGGGCTGCGGCACAAGGCGGTGTCGGTGTTCCTTTTCGCGGGCGATGCGCTCCTGATCCAGCGGCGGGCGCTGTCGAAATACCATTCGCCGGGGCTCTGGGCGAATACCTGCTGCAGCCATCCGGACTGGCAGGAGACGGGTCACGCCTGTGCGGTGCGGCGTGTCAATGAGGAGCTGGGACTGGCCGGGTTCGACCTCTTTCCGCAGGGGGTGGTGGAGTACCGCGCCGATGTGGGCGGCGGGCTGGTGGAACACGAGCTGGTGGACATCTTCTTCGCCCGCGTCCCGCACGAGGTCGTTCCCCGCCCGGACCCGCGCGAGGTGATGGAGACCGAATGGGCCGATCTCGGCGCGCTCGCGGCGCGGGTGCGCGCGCGGCCGGACCGGTTCGCGCCCTGGCTCCGGATCTACATGGAGCGCGGGCTTCTCGCGCGGGTGGCCTGAGCCGCGGCGGGTGCTAGAACGAGGGTGCCGGCGGTCCGTTCGCACGGCATTCGGGGGGCTGGCGCGATGCGGAGTTCGAAAGTCATCCATGTGGTGTCCTGCCATGCCGAGGGCGAGGTGGGCGACGTCATCGTCGGCGGGGTCGCGCCGCCGCCGGGGGAAACGCTCTGGGAGCAGCGGCGCTGGATCGCCGAGGACGGGGGGCTGAGGGATTTCGTGCTGAACGAGCCGCGGGGCGGGGTGTTCCGGCACGCGAACCTCCTGGTGCCGCCGAAACATCCCGAGGCGCAGGCGGGGTTCATCATCATGGAGCCCGAAGACACGCCGCCGATGTCGGGCTCGAACTCCATCTGCGTGGCGACGGTGCTTCTGGAGACCGGGATCGTGCCGATGGTCGAGCCGGTGACAGAGCTGGTGCTCGAGGCGCCAGGCGGGCTGGTGCGGGTGCGGGCGGACTGCGCGGGCGGCAAGGCGCGGCGGATCCATGTGGAGAACCTGCCCTCCTTCGCGACGCGGCTTGGGGTGCCGCTGGAGGTGCCGGGGCTGGGGGCGATCACGGTCGATACCGCGTTCGGGGGCGACAGTTTCGTGGTGGCCGATCCCGGGGCGCTGGGGGTGGAGCTGGTGGCGGAGAATGCCCGCGCGATTGCCGAGCTGGGGATTCGCATCACCGATGCGGCCAATGCGCGGTACCGGTTCGAGCATCCCGGGCGGCCCGACTGGGCGCATCATTCCTTCTGCCTCTTCGCTGGGCCGGTGGCTCGGGAGGGCCGGGAGTTGCGCGCGGGGTCGGTGGTGGCGATCCAGCCCGGGAAGCTCGACCGCTCGCCCACCGGGACGGCGGTCTCGGCGCGGATGGCGCTCCTGGCGGCGCGGGGCGAGATGGGGCCGGGGGACCGGTTCACCGGCGTGTCGATCATCGGCTCGGAGTTTCACGGCCGGATTCTCGGGCCGGTTCGCGTGGGCAATCTGGATGCGATCCGGCCGGAGATCAGTGGTCGGGCCTGGATCACCGGGACGCATCAGCACATGCTCGATCCCGACGATCCCTGGCCGGGCGGCTACCGGCTCTCGGATACCTGGCCGCGGATCGGCTAGAACCTCTCGGCGCGGAAGGGTGAGAGCGCGATTTCGGGCGCGCGCCGGGCCGCGAGTGCGGCGACGAGTTCGGCGGTGCCCGCCGATTGGGTGAGGCCGAGATGGCCGTGGCCGAAGGCGTAGATCACCCGGGCGGAGCGCGGCGAGCGGCCGATCACCGGCAGGCTGTCGGGGAGCGAGGGGCGGAAGCCCATCCATTGCGTGCCGCCGGTCGGGTCGAAGCCCGGCAGGAAATCCGCGGCCTTCCGCACCAGGATCTCGGCGCGGCGGAAGTTCGGCGGGAGGTCGAGCCCGCCCAGTTCCACCGCGCCGCCGACGCGGAGCCCCTCGCCTATGCGGCTGACGACGAAGCCGTGGTCGGAGAAGGTGAGATGGGTGCGGAGGTCGAAACTCGCGGTCGGGAAGGTGGTGTTGTAGCCGCGCTCGGTGTCGAGCGGGATGCGGTCGCCGAGTGTCCGCGCGAGGCGGTGCGACCAGGCGCCGGCGGCGATCACCACCTGGCCGGCGCGGAGGGGGCCGCCGGGTGTGGCGAGTTCCACCGCGTCCCCGCGCTGGGTTAGGGCGGTGACCTCGGCGGTGTCGATCTCGCCGCCCGCGGCGCGGAAGGCGCGGGCGAGATGTTCGGTCCAGAGCTTCGGGTCGGTCGTGTTGAGCCAGTCGGGGGTGAAACCCGCATGGGTGAAGCGCGGGGCTAGGCCGGGCTGGATCTCGGCGATGGAACCGGGGCTTTCGAGGAAGTCGAAAGCGATGCCGTGGCGCCTTCGTGCCTCCCAGGCGGGACGCGCGGCCTCGAACCGTGCGCGGCCATCGTAGAGCTGGAGCTGACCCTCGCGGCGCAGCAGCGGTTCGCCGGAGACGCGGGCGACGAGACGCTCGAGCGCCGCGCGGGAATGGCGCATCAGGGCGGATTGCGCGGCGACGGCGGCGTCGTAGCGGTCGGGCCGGCTGGCGCGGGCGAAACGCAGCATCCAGGGCGCGATCTTCAGCGCATAGGCGGGGCGGACCGAGAGCGGGCCGAGCGGGTCGAGGAGCCAGCCGGGCACCTTCCGGAGGATGCCGGGGGTGGCGAGGGGTTCGATATCGGCGAAGGCGAAGGCGCCGGCGTTGCCGCGCGAGGTCTCGGCGGCGACACCCTTGCGGTCGATGAGGCGCACGCGGTGGCCCTCGGCGCGGAGCGCGAGCGCAGCGGTGGTGCCGACGATGCCCGCGCCGATAACGATGATGTCGGGGTCGCGGGTCAGGGTTCGATGCCTGCGCGGAACGGGTCTTCGGGCAGGAACAGGAGCCGGCTTTCCGCCATGACGAAGGCCCGGCCGGTGATCGCGGGGATCACCCCGCCGGTCGGGCCCTCGCGCCAGGAGAGACGGTAGGTGCTGCCGATCACGCTTTCCTGGACGATTTCCTCGCCCTCGGCGAGGCGTCCGTCCGCCGCGAGGCAGGCGAGCCGGGCGGAGCACCCGGTGCCGCAGGGCGAGCGGTCATAGGCGTCGTCGGGGCAGAGGACGAAGTTGCGGCTGTGGCCTTCCGGGGTTTCGGGCGGGCCGTAGAAGATGACGTGATCGACCGGGCCGTCGCCGCAGCCGATGCCCTGGGCGGTGAGGGCGGCGCGGACGGCGATGGTGGCGTCGGTGAGCGCGCCGATATTCGCGGCGGTGACGGGGATCGGGCTCGGATCGACCAGGAAGAAGCCGTTGCCGCCGAAGGCGATGTCGCCGGTGACGGTGCCGAGCCCGGGGACCTCGACGGAGACGCCCGCGCGGAGGCGGCGGCTTTCGACATTGGTCACGGTCACGGTGTGGGCGTCGTGAACGTCAACCGTCACCACGCCCACGGGGGTCTCGATCCGGTGCCGGCCGGGGCCGATGCGGCCCAGATGCACGAGCGTCGCGGCGAGGCCGATGGTGCCGTGGCCGCACATGCCAAGCACCGCCTCGGCGTCGAAATAGATCACGCCGGTGACGCAGTCCGGCGCGACCGGCTCGACGAGAAGCGCGCAGACCATGGCCACCTGCCCGCGCGGTTCGCCGACCACGGCGCGGCAGAAATCGCGGTGCTCGGTCGCGAGCCGCCTGGCGCAGTCGGCGAGCGGGCCGGAGCCGAGATCGGGCCCGCCGTCGAGGATCACCCGCGTGGGTTCGCCGCCGGTGTGGCTGTCGATCACATGCATTCGGCGATCACGCCTCCCTGCTTCGACCAGTTGGCGAACCAGGCGTTGAACTGGTGGAACTGGGCGGTGCAGAACCCGGCCTGCGAGGGCGAGAGCGCGTCGGTCTCGTTGATGTTCCGCCGGTATTCCTCCTCGCCCTTCAGGACCATCATGTGCTTGAAATAGAGCACGAGATCGACGCCCTCGTCGAACTTGGCGATCACCGAAAGCGCGTCGGCAAGTTCGCGGGCGCGGAGATCGGCCTCGGGGTCGCCTTGGGCGGCCTTTTTCGAGAGCGCGACCTGGAGGAGCGCCTCCTTCGGGAAGATCGTGCCGATCCCGGTGATCGTGCCCACCGCGCCGCATTTGGCGAAGCCGTGATGGACCTCGGTATCGACGCCGACCATGAGGATCACCTCGTCGTCCCGCGAGGTGATGTGCTCGGCGGCGTAGCTCAGGTCGGCCTTGCCGCCGAATTCCTTGAAGCCGATCAGGTTCTTGTGCTCGGCGCGGAGCGCGAAGAACAGGTCGGCCTTGGTGGAGTAGCCGTAATAGGGGCTGTTGTAGATGATCGCGGGCACGTCGGGCGCGGCGGTGAGGATCGCCTTGAAATGGTGGCGCTGGGCGGCGGCGGAGAGGCCGCGGGACAGGACGCGCGGGATCACCATGAGCCCGGCGGCGCCGATCTTCTGGGCATGGGCGGCGTGCGCGACGGCGGATTTCGTGTTGATCGCGCCGGTGCCGACGACGACCGGGACGCCGGCCTTGGTCAGGCGTTCCACACCCTCCATGCGCTCCTCGTCGGTGAGAAGCGGCCAGTCGCCGCAGGAGCCGCAATAGACCACCGCGCTCATGCCGGCGTCGATCATCTCCCGGCCCTTGCGGACCAGCGCGTCGAAATCGGGTTTGCGGTCGGGCGTGCAGGGGGTCAGCAGGGCGGGGATCGTGCCGTGGAAGATCTGCGTGTTCATGGGCGGGCTCCTTCGGGAGGCGGGAAATCCGGGCGGGGCGCGTCTTGGCATTGAAAGCGCGCCGCGAATGTGCTTAAACGATCAAGAATGGTAAGAAAAGAAAAATCATGATGCCAATGGAAAATCCCGCCGGGGCCGAAGACTGGGAGGCCGAGCGGTTGCAGCTCCGCTCCGAGCTCGGCGCGCGGATGAAGGCGGTGCGGCAGGGCTGCGGCTATACGCTCGAGGTGGCGGCGCAGCGCGCGGGGCTGGCGCTCTCGACGATCCACAAGATCGAGAACGGCCGGGTCTCGCCGAGCTACGAGAACCTGGTGCGGATCGCCCGGGCCTACGGGGTCGGCATGGAGCGGCTGTTCTCGGACGATCACGAGGCGCAGCCGACCACGCGAATGACCGTCACGCGGGCGGGCGAGGGGCGGAAGGTGCGCTCGAAGCATTTCGAGTACGAGGTGCTGTGCAACGCGCTTGCCGAGAAGAAGATCATTCCGCTGGTCACCCGCGTCGAGCGCCGCGCGCCGCTGAAACCGGAGGATCTCGAGGCGCATGACGGCGAGGAGACGCTCTATGTGCTGAGCGGGCGGGTCGAGCTGGTGGTGGAGCATTACGAGCCGGTGGTGCTCGGTCCGGGCGACTGCGTCTATTTCGACAGCACGCTGAAGCACGGGCTGCGCGCGGTGGACGAGGCCGGGGCGCGGGTGTTCTGGGCCTGCACCTATATCGACGTCGACAGATAGGAGAGGCCGCCCATGGCCGATGCCAACGTGATCACCTGCGAAGCGCTTCAGGCCCGGGTCGAGCGGATCTTCCTGCGCCACGGCGTGCGGCCCGAGAGCGCGCGGGTGCTGGGTCGGGTCATCGCCGCGGGCGAGCGGGACCATTGCAAGTCGCACGGGATCTACCGGATCGAGGGCTGCCTCCAGGTGCTGGCGGCGGGCAAGGTCGATCCGGTCGCGGTGCCGGAGGTCCATGACGAAGGCGGGCCGGTGATCGAGGTGGACGCGGGCGGCGGCTTCTCGAACCCGGCTTTCGAGGCGGCCGAGGGCGTGCTCGTTTCCCGCGCACGCGAAACGGGGTTGGCGGCCCTGGTGATCCGGAACTGCCTGCATTTCTCGGCGCTCTGGCACGATGTGGAGGCGCTCGCCACCGAGGGGCTTGTCGCGCTCTCGATGTGCCCGAGCTATGCCGTGGTCGCCCCGGCGGGCGGTCGCGAGCCGCTTCTGGGCACCAACCCCTTCGCCTTCGGCTGGCCGCGCCCGGGGGTGCATCCCTATGTCTTCGATTTCGCCACCAGCGTCGCGGCGCGGGGCGAGATCGAGCTGCACCGGCGGGCGGGAACGCCGATCCCCGAGGGCTGGGCGGTCGACCGCGACGGCATGTCGACCACGGATCCCGAGGCGGCGCTGGCGGGGGCGATGCTGCCCTTCGGCGGGCACAAGGGGTCGGCGATCTCGACGATGATCGAGCTTCTGGCAGGCGCGATGCTGGGCGAGTTCATGAGCCGGGAGGCGCTCGAGGTGATCGGCGGCACCGGGTTCCTGCCGCGGCACGGTGCGCTGGTCCTGGCGTTCGATCCGAAGCGTTTCGCCGCGCGGAGCGGGCGCGATCCGCTCGCCGAGGGCGAACGGCTGCTCACCGCCATCGGCGCCCAGGGCGCGCGGCTGCCCTCGGAGCGGCGCTTCGCGGCGCGCGAGGTCGCGCTGCGCGACGGGATCGTGCTGACCGACGCGGAGATCGCGCAGCTCGACGCGTTCGAGGCGGGGTGAGGCACCGCTGGCAGCGCGGGACGGGGTGCGTTAAGACATTGCCCGGAATGAGGGGCGTTTCGGCCCGGGGCCAGACAGAGGAAACCAAATGACATTCACCCCCCACGGCAAGCACCTGATCGGCGGCGACTGGATCGGCACCGAGGAGACGTTTCTCTCCTCGCCGGCGCATGGGGATGCGCATGGGTTCTCGGTGGGCACGCCGGCGCTGGTCGATGCGGCCTGCCGGGCCGCCGAGGACGCGTTCTGGTCCTATGGCTATTTGAGCCGCGAGACGCGGGCGGCGTTCCTGAACGCCATCGCCGACGAGATCGAGGCCCGGGCGGAGGCGATCACCGAGATCGGCACGCAGGAGACCGGCCTGCCCGAAGCGCGGCTCCAGGGCGAGCGCGGGCGGACCACGGGCCAGCTCCGGCTCTTCGCCGAGCACATCCTCAAGGGCGATTATCTCGACCGGCGCCACGACGCGGCGCTGCCCGAGCGCCAGCCGTTGCCGCGCCCCGACTTGAAGATGGTGCAGCGCCCGATCGGCCCGGTCGCGGTGTTCGGTGCCTCGAACTTCCCGCTCGCCTTCTCGACCGCCGGTGGCGACACCGCCGCGGCGCTGGCGGCGGGCTGCCCGGTGGTGGTCAAGGGCCATTCCGCGCATCCCGGCACCGGCGAGATCGTCGCCGAGGCGATCCACGCCGCGGTCGCGAAGACCGGCATGCATCCCGGCGTCTTCTCGCTGATCCAGGGCGGCAATCGCGAGGTCGGCACCGCGCTGGTGCAGCATCCGCTGATCATGGCGGTGGGCTTCACCGGCTCGCTCGCCGGCGGCCGGGCGCTCTACGACCTCTGCGCCGCGCGGCCCGAGCCGATCCCGTTCTTCGGCGAGCTGGGCTCGGTGAACCCGATGTTCCTGCTGCCGGAGGCGGTGCGGGCGCGGGGCGACGCCATCGGCAAGGGCTGGGCCGGGTCGCTGACCATGGGGGCGGGGCAGTTCTGCACCAATCCCGGCATCGCCGTGGTGATCGGGGGCGCCGAGGCCGACGCCTTCGTCGAGGCCGCCCGCGCGGCCCTGTCGGAAACCGGCGCCCAGGTGATGCTGACCGACGGGATCGCCGACGCCTACCGCAGGGGCGCGGACGTCATGGCGGCGCAGGCGGGCGTGCAGGACCTGATCACCTCGATGTGCGACCGCCGCGAGGCGAAGCCGTTCCTGTTCAAGGTCGCTGCCGCGGACTGGCTGGGCAACCATGCCCTTTCGGAAGAGGTGTTCGGACCGCTCGGCCTCGTGGTCGTGGCGAAGGATGTCGCGGAAATGGAGCGGGTCGCGCGGAGCTTCGCGGGCCAGCTCACCGCGACCCTGCACATGGACGCGGGCGACGCGGAGACGGCCCGACGCCTCCTGCCGGTGCTGGAGCGGAAGGCGGGCCGGATCCTCGCGAACGGCTTCCCGACCGGGGTCGAGGTGGCCGACAGCATGGTCCATGGCGGGCCTTACCCGGCCTCGACCAATTTCGGCGCCACCTCCGTCGGCACCCTCTCCATCCGCCGCTTCCTGCGGCCGGTGTGCTACCAGAACATGCCCGACGGCGTCCTGCCCGCCGACCTGGCCTGACCTGCGCGGCCTCGCCGCCGGGGCGTTCCCGCGGCGGCGGCGAGGCACAATTTCCGGGAGATCGGGAGTTTCCGTTTACATGGGGCGCCCGCATCGCTAGGCACCGCGTGCGATCGCCCAGAGAGCGGCAATCGGAAGCGTCAGGATGCCGAGCATGTCTTTCAGGAAGGCCCGGAGATTTCTCCCGCTCTTGATCGGCGCAGGCCTGTTCGGCCTCGGCCTGTTCGCGCTCTACCACCTCCTCCGCCCGGTCAACCCGCAGGACATCTTCGCGCAGATCCGGGCGACTCCGGTGCCGCGCCTTCTGGGCGCGCTGGCGGCGACCGCGCTGGGGTATCTCGCGCTGGTCTTCTACGACTGGTACGCGCTGCGCTATATCGGGCGGCGGCTCCCGCCGGGTGTGGTGGGACTGGGCGGGTTCCTGGGCTCGGCCTTCGGCAACACGATCGGGGTCAGCGTGGTTTCGGGCGGCGCGGTGCGCTACCGGATCTATTCGGCGGTCGGGCTCAACGCCTTCGAGGTGGCGGCGGTCTCGAGCTATGTCGCCGCGGCGCTCGGCACCGGGCTGATCCTGGTCGGGCTCGCCGCCCTGGCGTTCAACCCCGCGGCGATCGCCGGCCATGTCGCCTATGCGCCCGAGACGATCCGCACGGCGTCGCTGCTGGCAGTGACGGTCGCCACCGCCGCGATCCTCTGGGGCGCCGTCACCCAGCGCTCCCTGCGCCTGTGGCGGATCGAACTGCGGATGCCGCCCGTGCCCCATGTCGCCGGGCAGGTCGTTGTCACGCTGGTCGACATCGCCGCCGCCGCCTTCGCGCTCTGGATCCTGCTGCCCGCGGGCAAGCCCGACTACGCGAGCTTCGTGGCGATCTTCGCCTGCGCGACGGTGGTGGGCGTGGCGAGCCACGTGCCGGGGGGCATCGGCGTGTTCGAGACCGTGGTGCTGGGCGCACTGCCCGCCGCGGTGCCGGCCGGCGATGCGGCGGCGGCGCTGCTCCTGTTCCGGCTGATCTACTACCTCGTGCCCTTCGCGCTGGGCTTCCTCCTGGTCGCGGCGAACGAAGCCAGGCTCGCGGGCAGCTTCGGGGGGCGGGTGCTCGCGCGGATCCCCGCCGCGGTGCAGCCGGCGCTGGGCACGCTGCACGGCTTCGCGCCGGGCCTCGTGGCGGTGGTGGCCTTCGGCTTCGGCGCCTATCTCCTTCTCGTCACCATGATCCCTTCGGTGCGGTCCGACGCGATCGCGGATGTCGATCTCGTCGGCGCGCTGCTCCTCGAAGGCGGCACCCTCGCCTCGGCCATTGCCGGGGTCCTGCTCCTGATCCTGTCGCACGGGCTCGCACTCCGGGTGGGCTCTGCCTACTGGCTCGCCGTGATCGCGCTCGCGGCGGCGGCGGTGGCCTCGCTGCTCAACGATCTGGACCTCGCCAATTCGCTGCTCCTCTCCGGCGGCGCGCTGGCGCTCCTGCCGTTCCGCCGCGCATTCGACCGTGCCGGGCGGCTGACCACCGGCGTGTTCGAACCGCAATGGTTCGCGATGGTCGCAGGGGTCACCCTGGCGACGGCGGCGCTGTTCTTCTTCCTGCACAAGGCGGTGCCCTATTCGAACGATCTCTGGTCCGAGTTCCGCGCGGGCTCGAACACGCCCAGGGCGCTGCGGGCCGGGCTTGCCGCCTCGGCGGTGCTGGTCTTCTTCGGCATCTACCTCCTGGTCCGGCCGATGCGGCGGATGCCGGCCGAGGAGATGGACCCGGGCGCGCTGGCCCGGGCGGCGGCGCTGGCGGCCGTGTCGGACAACCCGCAGGCCTGGCTCAGCCAGACCGGCGACAAGTGGCTCCTGTTCTCCGAGAGCGGGCGGTCCTTCCTGATGTACGGCGTGCGCGGGCGGTCCTTCGTGGCGCTGGGCGACCCGGTGGGCGATCCGTCCGAGGTCCAGGCGCTGTGCTGGTCGTTCTCGGAGATGGCGACGCGGGCGAACTGCCGGCCGGTCTTCTACGAGGTCGGCGCGGCGAATCTCTCGCTCTGGGTCGATCTCGGCTTCACGCTGAACAAGATCGGCGAGGAGGCGGTGATCCCGCTCAGGGAGTTCGGCCTCGCGGGCGGGCGGTTCAAGACGATGCGCGCGGCGCTGAACAAGCGGCAGCGCGAGGGCTACGAGCTGGAGGCCCTGGGCCCGCCCCATGATCGCGCGCTGATCGACCGGCTGCGCGAGGTCTCGGACGCCTGGCTTTCGGGCAAGACCGGGCGCGAGAAGGGCTTCTCGGTGGGCCGGTTCGACTCGGCCTATCTCGACCATTTCGAGATCGCGGTGGTCCGCAAGGAGGGGCGCGTCGTCGCCTTCGCCAATCTCCTCGCCACCTCGGAGGCGCGCTTCGTCGCGGTGGACCTGATGCGCTACCTTCCCGAGGAGGCGTCGGGGCTGATCGAGTACATGTTCCTGCGGCTGATGGAGATCTACCGCGAGCGCGGCACCGAGGAATTCAGCCTCGGCATGGCGCCGCTCGCGGGGCTTTCGGAACATTCGGTGGGTCGGTCCTGGAACCGGTTCGGCCGGCTGATCTACCGCCATGGCGGGGCGTTCTACAATTTCGAGGGGCTCCGCGCGTTCAAGCAGAAGTTCCAGCCGGAATGGCGGCCGCATTACCTCGCGCTGCCGCCCGGGGTATCGCCGCTGATCGCGCTGGGCGACGTCGCGCTCCTGATCGCGGGCACGCCGCGCGGGTTGCTCGGCGATTGACCGGTCCCCGGCGTTCGACAGCGCCGCACCGGTCGGGCGCGGCAGGGTCGCGCGCGCCGCGGACGCGGTCGCTTGCCGCCGGGGCGCGCAGGTGATCTTCGTACGGTGTGG
>JBNKWI010000038.1:0-28941 GCA_050299695.1 Paracoccaceae bacterium | reverse complement strand
CTGGTATCTCCAAGACCGAATACGAAATTCCACAGCCCGACAATAAAGGCCGCCAAAAAGAAACCGATAATCGGCATCGGAACAACGGCAAACCATCTCAAATAGTACATCGGCCAGTCCTCCCGCCCTACACTAGCTCAAACCTCCTCCACCGTCACCACACCCGGCAGCGATTTCAGCGCGCCCTTGATCTCGGGCGAGACCGGGAAGATGCCCTCGAGCTCGATCTCCACCTCGCCCGGGAGGTCCGGCGCCATCAGGCAGAAGGAGACCGGCCCGCGAGCGCGGCGGCCGGCCTCCTTCTTCGCGCGGTCGAGCACCGAGGCGACCGAGCGGGCTGCCGCCTCGGCGTCGATGAACACTTTCAGCCCGGCCTGCCCCGCCTCTGCCGCCACCGCATCTACGCCGGTGACCGAGCGCGCCAGCAGCTTCACCTGGTCCGCCTCCATCGTCGCCTCGACGGTCAGCACCACGTTGGTGCCCGGCTCCAGCATGTCGCGCGCCGCTTCGAGCGTGTCGGAGAACACCGTCACCTCGTAGAGCCCCGACGGGTCGGAAAGCTGCACGAAGGCGAAACGGTTGCCGCGCGCCGATTTGCGCTCCTGCCGGCCCGAAACGGCGCCCGAGAGCTTGGCGTTCATCGCCGGCGTCGCCCGGAGCCGCTCCTCGAGCTCGGCGATGGTGACGACGCCCTTGCGCTTCAGGGGCGCCATGTAGTCGTCGAGCGGATGGCCGGAGAGGTAGAAGCCGACGCCCACATGCTCTTCCGAGAGCCGCTCGTTGGGCAGCCAATCCTCGACCGGCGAGAGCCGCGGCTCGGGCAGGTCGTCGCCGGCCTCGCCGAAGAGCGACACCTGCGCCGAGCCCCGCTGTTCGTGGATCGCCGCCGAATAGGCGGTGAGCGCGTCGAGCGACTGGAACACCCGGCGGCGGTTGCGGTCGAGCTGGTCGAAGGCCCCGGCCCGCGCCAGCATTTCGAGCGGCCGCTTGCCCACGCGCTTGAGGTCCGCCCGGCGGGCGACGTCGAACAGGTTGACGAACGGCTTTTCCCCGCGCGCCTCGGTGACGAGCTTCATCGCCTCGACGCCCACGTTCTTCAGCGCCCCCAGCGCGTAGACGACCCGCCCCTCCGACACGCTGAACGTCGCCTCCGAGCGGTTCACGCAGGGCGGCACGATCTCGACGCCGAGCCCGCGGCGGATCTCCTCGGCGTAGATCGCGAGCTTGTCGGTCAGGTGGATATCGCAGTTCATGACCCCCGCCATGAACTCCACCGGGTGGTTCGCCTTCAGCCAGGCGGTCTGCACCGAGAGGACCGCGTACGCGGCGGAGTGCGACTTGTTGAAGCCGTACCCCGCGAACTTCATCATCAGGTCGAACAGGTGCTCGGCCAGGGCCGGGTCGTAGCCCTGCCTGATCGCCCCGTCGCGGATGATTTCCCGCTGCTTCGCCATCTCCTCCGGCTTCTTCTTGCCCATCGCCCGGCGCAGCAGGTCGGCGCCGCCGAGCGTGTAGCCCGCCATCACCTGGGCGATCTCCATCACCTGTTCCTGGTAGACGATGATGCGCTGCGTCTCCTCCAGGATGTGGTCGATCAAGGGGTGGATCGACTCGCGCTCGCGAAGGCCGTTCTTGACCTCGCAATATTTCGGGATGTTCTCCATCGGCCCGGGCCGGTAGAGCGCCACCAGCGCGACGATATCCTCGATGCAAGTGGGCTTCATGCGCCGCAGCGCATCCATCATGCCCGAGCTTTCCACCTGGAACACCGCCACAGTCTTGGCGCTCGCATAGAGCCGGTAGCTCTTCTCGTCGTCCAGGGGGATCGCGCCGATATCGTTTTCGGCGCCCTCGGGCGGGTCGTAGAGATGCGCCCCGTCCGGCCCGGTATGCAGATCGCGCCCCTGCCCCCGGATCAGCGCCACCGCGTTCTCGATTACCGTCAGCGTCTTCAGGCCCAGGAAGTCGAACTTCACCAGCCCCGCCTGCTCCACCCATTTCATGTTGAACTGGGTTGCCGGCATGTCCGAGCGGGGGTCCTTGAACAGGGGCACCAGCTCGTCCAAGGGCCGGTCGCCGATCACCACGCCCGCCGCGTGGGTCGAGGCGTTCCGCAGGAGCCCCTCCAGCTTCTCGGCATAGTCGAAAAGCCGCCGCGCCGGGTTCACCTTGCCCTCGCGCCGGTCCTGCTCGGTCTCGCGGATCTCGTCGCGCAGACGCTCCTCCGAGGCCAGCGCCTGGGCGATCGAGACGGGCTTCACCCCCTCGACCGGGATCATCTTCGAGAGCCGGTCCACCTGCCCGTAAGGCATCTGCAAGACCCGCCCCACGTCGCGCACCGCCGCCTTCGACAGAAGCGCGCCGAAGGTGATGATCTGCCCCACCCGGTCGCGGCCGTATTTCTCCTGCACGTAGCCGATCACCTCCTCGCGGCGGTCCATGCAGAAGTCGATGTCGAAGTCGGGCATCGACACCCGCTCGGGGTTCAGGAAGCGTTCGAAGAGGAGCGAGTACCGGAGCGGATCGAGATCGGTGATGGTCAGCGCATAGGCCACGAGCGAGCCCGCGCCCGAGCCGCGCCCCGGTCCCACCGGAATACCCCGCGCCTTGCCCCATTTGATGAAGTCCGCAACGATCAGGAAATAACCCGGGAAGCCCATCTGCTCGATGATCCCGAGCTCGAAATCGAGCCGCTTCTCGTATTCCTCGACCGGCGCCGCATGGGGAATGACCGCGAGCCGGGCCTTCAGCCCCGCGCGGGCCTGGCGGCGCAACTCCTCCACCTCGTCCTCGGCGAAACGCGGCAGGATCGGGTCGCGCTTCTGGGCGCCATAGGCGCAGCGCCGCGCGATCTCGACAGTGTTCTCCAGCGCCTCGGGCAGATCGGCGAAGAGCGTCGCCATCTCGGCCGGGGTCTTGAAGTAGTGCTCCCGCGTCAGGCGGCGGCGGTCCTCCTGCTGGTCGACATAGGCGCCGTCCGAGATGCAAAGGAGCGCGTCATGCGCCTCGTACATCGCCGGATCGGCGAAATGGACGTCGTTCGTCGCCACCAGCGGCAGGCCCTTCCCGTAGGCGATCTCCACATGCCCGCGCTCGACCAGCCGCTCCACGCCCGGCACGCCGCCCTCGCCCGGATGGCGCTGGAGCTCGACATAGAGCCGGTCCGGAAACGCCTTCGCGAGTCGCCCGGCCAGTGCCTCGGCCGCCGCCCGGTTGCCGTCGCGCAGGAGCATGCCCACCGGCCCGCGCGGCCCGCCGGTCAGGCAGATCAGCCCCTCGGCATGGGTCTCGAGTTCGCCTTGCGTCACCTGCGGCAGGTCGCGGCCCTCGCCGAGATAGAGGCAGGTGTTGAGCTTCAGGAGGTTCAGATACCCCGCCTCGTTCTGCGCGAGCAGCACCACCGGCGCCGGCGCCGGCGGGCGCTGGCCCTGCTCCGCCGGCCGGAAGGCCAGCGAGACCTGACAGCCGACAATCGGCTGGATCCCCGCGCCCAGCGCCGAGACGGAAAATTCCAGCGCCGCGAACATGTTGTTGGTGTCGGTCACCGCCACCGCCGGCATCCCCGCATCGCGGCAGAGGCCGGGCAGCTTCTTCAGCCGCACAGCCCCCTCGAGCAGGGAATATTCGGTATGCACGCGGAGGTGGATGAATCGCGGATCGCCGGTCATGGTGCGAAGGTGTCAAACCCGTTCCCCGAGGGAAAGCCATGAAATGGATCCTCGCGCTGATCCTCCTCGCCGCCCCCGCCTGGGGCTTCCCGGTGGAGCGCTGCGTCAATCTCGACAACGCGCTGAACGCGCCCGGCTACGAGGGCGAATGGGGCTACCGGATCGAACGCGCGCATCTCGACCGGATCGCGCGGGCCGGGTTCGACACGGTGCGCCTGCCGGTGGATTTCTCGACCCGCTGGGACGGCACGCGGATCGACCCCGCCTTCCTCGCCCGCACCGACCGGGTGATCCGCGACGCGCTCGACCGGCGGCTCCGGGTGATCCTGACGTTCCACGGCTTCGACGCCCTGCGCCGCGATCCGGGACCGGAAAGCGCGAAATTCGTGGCAATCTGGACCGTCCTCGCGCGGCATTACCAGGGCTGGCCCGAGGGGCTGATCTTCGAGCTCTACAACGAACCGGCCGGGGCGCTGACCACGCGGCGCGCCAACGCGCTCCACGCAAGCGCGCTCGCGGCGATCCGCCCCCTGCACCCGACGCGCTGGGTAGTGCTCGACGGCGGCGACTGGGCGAGTGCCAGCGCACTCGGGCGCCTCAAGCGCCATGACAGCCGCACGGTGCGCAGCTTTCACTACTACGAGCCCTGGGAGTTCACCCACCAGGGCGCGGAATGGCTCGACGCGCCGCCCGGCGAAACCCGCTGGGGCAGCGCGGCCGACCGCGCCCGCATCGCCCGCGACATCGCTCGCGCCGGGCGTCTGGCCGGCCCGGTCTTTCTGGGCGAGTTCGGCGTCAACCACCGGGTCCGGCCGGATCTCCGCTGGGCCTGGACCGAAACCGTGCGCCGCGCCGCCGAAACGGCCGGGATCGGCTGGTGTCACTGGGGCTTCGCCAGCACCTTCCCGCTCTACGACCGCAGGCGCGGGAGTTGGCTCGACGGGGCGCTGCCCGCCCTGATGAACCAGGTTTTTTCTTCGCCCGAACTTTAAGCCGACTGCGCATTCGACGGGATTTTTTGAAAGTCCTTCGACCGACCCCGGCACCACGGGGCTTGCGCGGCGGCCGCTTCGGCGCTTTGCTTCAAGTCCGGGAGAGGCGCCGGCTTTACGCCGCATCGGGCCGGTGCGCAAGCGAGGGGAAAACCCCGCCGAAGAGACAGCGGCAAGGGCGCCATGCCTGAGATCGCCTTCACCCTGAACGGAACGCCCGTCCGCGTCGCGGACGCGGCCCCGACCCGCACGCTCCTTGACTGGCTCCGCGAGGAGCGCGGGCTGACCGGCACCAAGGAGGGCTGCAACGAGGGCGATTGCGGCGCCTGCACGGTGATGGTCACCGACGAGGGCGGGCCGAAGGCGCTCAACGCCTGCATCCTGTTCCTGCCGCAGCTCCAAGGCAAGGCGGTGCGCACCGTCGAGGGGATCGCGGGGCCGGACGGCAGGCTCCACCCGGTCCAGAGGGCGATGGTGGCCGAACACGGCTCGCAATGCGGCTTCTGCACGCCGGGCTTCGTCGTCTCGATGGCAGTTGCCCATGCGCAGGGCCGCACCGACCATGACGATACGCTTGCCGGCAATCTCTGTCGCTGCACCGGCTATGCGCCCATTGTCCGCGCCGCCGAGGCCGCCGCCGCCGAGCCGGTGCCGGGCTGGATGGACGAGACACTTCCGGGCGGGGCAGCAGTTTCCGATGACGGCTGCTTCCTCCCCGACAGCGCCGAGGCGCTGGCCGAGTGGTACGCGGCCAACCCCGACGCCACGCTGATCGCCGGGGCGACCGATGTGGGTCTCTGGGTCACCAAGGCGCTGCGCGACCTGCCGAAAGTGGCCTTCCTCGGCCGCTGCGCCGATCTCCAGGACATCGAACTGACCGGCGACAACATCCGCATCGGCGCCGGTGTCACCATGGCGGCGCTCCTGCCGGTGCTCCGTGGCTGCCACCCGTCCTATGGCGAACTGGTCCGCCGCTACGCCTCCGAGCAGATCCGCCAGGCCGCGACCATCGGCGGCAATATCGCCAACGGCTCGCCGATCGGCGACAACCCGCCCGCGCTGATCGCGCTCGGCGCCACGCTCCACCTGCGGCAGGGCGCGGCGCGGCGCGAGATGCCGATCGAGGATTTCTTCCTCGACTACGGCAGGCAGGACCGGCAGCCGGGCGAATTCGTCGAGGCGGTGACGATCCCGAAAGACGCCCCCGCGCTCCGCTGCTACAAGCTCTCGAAACGCTTCGACCAGGATATCTCGGCCGTCTGCGGCTGTTTCAACGTGACGCTGGACGGGGAGACCGTCTCTGAGGCCCGTATCGGTTTCGGAGGCATGGCCGGCATCCCGAAACGCGCCAGCCACGTGGAAGCCGCGCTCGCGGGCCAGCCCTGGACCGAGACGACGATCCGCGCCGCCATGGCCGAAATGGCCCGCGATTTCACGCCGATGACCGACATGCGCGCCTCCGCGGGCTACCGGCTGGCGGCGGCGGAGAACATGCTCCTGCGGTACTTCCACGAACTCGCAGGGCAGCCGGTGAACGTGCTGGAGGTCTCCGCATGAGCGTCGCGGCGTCCCTCCCCCATGACGCGGCACCGCTGCATGTCACCGGCGCGGCGCGCTATGTCGACGACATCCCGCTCCCGGCCAACACCTTGCATCTCGCTTTCGGTCTCTCCGAGGTGGCGCGCGGCCGGATCACCGCGCTCGATCTGGCCGCCGTCCGGGCGGCGCCCGGGGTGGTGCTGGCGCTGGCAGCGGGCGACCTCGCCCGGGAGGCGGATTGCTCGCCCTCCGCCCATGACGAACCGCTCCTCGCCAAGGGCGAGGTGTTCTATGCCGGCCAGCCCGTCTTTCTCGTCGCCGCGACCTCGCACCGCGCCGCCCGCCGCGCCGCGCGACTGGCCAGGATCGAGATCGCCGAGGAACCGGCGCTCCTCACCATCGAGGACGCGCTCGCCGCCGACAGCCGTTTCGAGGAAGGCCCGCGGATCTACATGAAGGGCGACGCCGCCGCCGCCATCGCCGCCGCGCCCCATGTGGTGGAAGGCAGCCTGACTCTCGGCGGCCAGGAGCATTTCTACCTCGAGGGCCAGGCCGCGCTGGCGCTGCCACAGGAAGGCGGCGACATGGTCGTGAATGCCTCGACCCAGCACCCGACCGAGATCCAGCACAAGGTGGCCGACGCGCTCGGCCTGCCGATGAACGCGGTCCGGGTCGAGACCCGTCGGATGGGCGGCGGCTTCGGCGGCAAGGAGAGCCAGGGCAACGCGCTCGCCATCGCCTGCGCGCTGGTGGCGCAGGCGACCGGGCGGCCCGCCAAGATGCGCTACGACCGCGACGACGACATGGTGATCACCGGCAAGCGGCACGATTTCCGGATCGACTACCGCGCCGGTGTCGATGCCGGGGGCCGGATCCTCGGGCTCGATTTCGTGCATTACTGCCGCTGCGGCTGGGCGCAGGACCTCTCCCTGCCGGTGGCCGACCGGGCGATGCTCCATGCCGACAACGCCTATCACCTGCCGAATGTCCGGATCGAAAGCCACCGGCTCAAGACCCACACCCAGTCCGCCACCGCCTATCGCGGCTTCGGCGGGCCGCAGGGGATGCTGGGGATCGAGCGGGTGTTGGACCATGTCGCCCGGACGCTGGGGATCGACCCGGTGGCGCTCCGTCAGGCGAACTACTACCGCGCCGAGGCACCCACGGGCCCCGGCACCGGGCGGCGCTACGGGGCCACGCATTCGCCGAAGCCGGAGGAGATCGGACCGCAGACCACGCCCTATCACATGCCGGTCGAGGATTTCATCCTGCACGACATGACCGCGCGGCTCCTCGAAACCTCGGACTACGCGGCGCGGAAGGCCGAAATCGCCGCCTGGAACGCGGCAAACCCGCTCCTGAAACGCGGCATCGCCTTCAGCCCGGTGAAGTTCGGCATCTCCTTCACGCTGACCCACCTGAACCAGGCCGGCGCGCTCGTCCATGTCTACCAGGACGGCTCGATCCACATGAACCATGGCGGCACCGAGATGGGACAGGGCCTGTTCCAGAAGGTCGCGCAGGTGGCAGCGGCGCGGTTCGGGGTGGACCTGGGGCGCGTTAAAATCACCGCGACCGATACCGGCAAGGTGCCGAACACCTCGGCCACCGCGGCCTCTTCCGGCTCCGACCTGAACGGAATGGCGGTGAAGGCGGCCTGCGACACGATCCGCGACCAGATGGCGGCCTTCGTCGCCGAGCGCTACCAGGCCGACCCCGGCTCGGTCCGGTTCGATGCCGGCAAGGTCCATGTGGGCGGCGAGGCGCTGCCCTTCGAACGGGTCGCCAAGGAGGCCTACGAAAACCGGGTGAGCCTCTCGGCCACGGGGTTCTACGCCACGCCCAAGGTCCGGTGGGACCGGATCAAGGGCGAGGGCCGCCCGTTCTTTTACTTCGCCTATGGCTGCGCAGTGACCGAAGTGGTGCTCGACACGCTCACCGGCGAAAACCGGATCCTGCGCGCCGACATCCTCCACGATTGCGGCGCCTCGCTGAACCCCGCGCTCGACAAGGGCCAGATCGAGGGCGGCTATGTGCAGGGCGCGGGCTGGCTCACCACCGAGGAACTGGTGTGGGACGACAAGGGCCGCCTGAAGACCCACGCGCCCTCCACCTACAAGATCCCCGCCTGCTCCGACCGGCCGCGCGTGTTCAACGTCGCGCTCTGGGACGGGGCGAACCGGGAGGACACGATCTACCGCTCCAAGGCCGTGGGCGAACCGCCCTTCATGCTGGGCATCTCGGCCTGGCTGGCGCTTTCCGACGCGGTGCAGGCCACCGGGCCGGCCTGGCCCGATCTCCAGGCGCCCGCCACGGCGGAGGCGGTGCTGGCGGCCATCGGGAGGGCGCGGGGATGAGCTTTGATCTCGACGCCCTTCGCAAGGTTGCCGAAGACGGGCCCGTCGCCCGGGTGGTGGTGACCGCGACCGCTGGCTCGACCCCGCGCGAACCGGGCGCGGCGATGCTGGTGACGGCGCGGGAGACCATCGGCACCATCGGCGGCGGCGCGCTCGAATGGGAGGCTATCGCCCGGGCCTGCCGGAGCCTCGCGGAGGGCCGCGACCGCACCGACCGCATTCCGCTCGGCCCCGGCCTCGGCCAGTGCTGCGGCGGCGCGGTGACGCTCCTGACCGAGATCTGGGACAGCGCCCGGCTCGACACCCTCACCGGCGAGATCGTGGCCCGCCCCCTCCCCGGCACAGCCGATACGGCGGCGCCGATGGCCGTGCGCCGCCTGCTCGCCGCCGCGCGAAACGGCCGCGCGCTGCCCGAGCCGGGCCTCGTCGCCGGCTGGTTCCTCGAACCGGTCACCCGCCCGACCCGCGCGGTCTGGATCTACGGCGCCGGCCATGTAGGCCGCGCCATCGCCGCCGCGCTGGCGCCGCTCCCCGGGTTTGCCGTCACGCTGATCGACGACGCCGCCAGCCGCTTCCCCGAGCCGATGCCCGAAGGCGTCACCCGCCTCGTCGCCGCGAACCCCGCCGACGCGGTCGCTGCCGCCCCGGCCGAGGCCGCGCACCTTGTCCTCACCTATTCCCACGCGCTCGACCTCGAGATCTGCCACCGCGTGCTCTCGCGTGACTTCGCCACGCTCGGCCTGATCGGCTCGGCCACCAAGCGCACCCGCTTCCGCGCCCGGCTCGCGGCGCTTGGCCACGGGCCCGCGCAGATCGACCGGATGCGCTGCCCGATCGGCGACCCGGCGCTTGGCAAGCATCCGCAGGCCATCGCCATCGGCGTCGCGGCCGAGTTCCTGAAACCCGCAGCGATGGCCGGACGGGGAGAAAAGACCGCATGACGCCGCTTCTGAAGATCGAGAGCCTCACCAAGGCCTATCCCGGCGTCGTCGCCAACGACCATGTCTCCTTCGAGATCGGCGAGGGCGAGGTGCATGCGCTCCTCGGCGAGAACGGCGCCGGAAAATCGACGCTGGTGAAGATGATCTACGGCCTCGTCCGCCCCGACGAAGGCACCATGACGTTGCGCGGCGCCGCCTTCGAGCCTGCCACGCCCCATGTCGCGCGGCAGAACGGCATCGCCATGGTGTTCCAGCATTTCTCGCTCTTCGAGGCGCTGGACGTGGCCGAGAACGTGGCGCTCGGCATGGAGAACCCGCCGGCCCGGCGCGAGCTCTCGAAACGCATCCGCGAGGTCTCGGAAACCTACGGCCTCCCCCTCGACCCCGCCCGCCTGGTCGGCGATCTCTCCGCCGGCGAACGCCAGCGCGTCGAGATCATCCGCTGTCTTCTGCAAGACCCCAAGCTCCTGATCATGGACGAACCGACCAGCGTCCTGACCCCGCAGGAAGTCGATATCCTCTTCGAAACGCTCAGGAAACTCTCGGCCGAAGGCACCGCGATCCTCTACATCTCCCACAAGCTCGAGGAGATCCGCGCGCTCTGCGACGGCGCCACGATCCTCCGACTCGGCAAGGTCGTCGGCTCCTGTAGCCCCCGCGAGAAATCCGCCCGCGAGCTTGCCGAGATGATGGTGGGCTCGACGCTCCACACCCCCGACCGAGGCGGCAAGGCCCTGGGCGAAGTGGCGCTCGCGGTCAAGAAGCTCTCGGTGGCCTCGGCCAACCCGTTCGGCACCAGCCTGCGCGACATCTCTTTTGAGGTCCGCAAGGGCGAGGTCCTCGGCATCGGCGGCGTCGCCGGGAACGGACAGGACGACCTCCTCCTCGCGCTCTCCGGCGAGACAAGGACCGCGCCCGGCACGATCACCATCATGGGCCAGCCGGTCGGCGCGCTCGGCCCCAACGAGCGGCGCCGCCTGGGCGTCCTCTCGGCCCCCGAGGAACGGCTCGGCCACGCGGCGGCGCCCGACATGAGCCTCACCGAGAACGCGCTCCTCACCGCCGCGATCCGCAAGGGGCTGACGAAAAACGGCTTTCTCGACTGGACCGGCGCGCGCCGCTTCGCCGAGGCGGTGATCGCCGAATTCGACGTGCGTACCCCGGGGCCGAACCGCGCCGCGCGCTCGCTCTCGGGCGGCAATCTGCAGAAATTCGTGATCGGCCGCGAGGTCATGCAGGACCCGGCGGTCTTCGTGGTGAACCAGCCGACCTGGGGCGTCGATGCCTCGGCCGCCGCCTATATCCGCCAGGCGCTCCTCAATCTCGCGCTACAGGGCGCGGCCATCGTCTGCATCAGCCAGGATCTCGACGAGCTCATGGAAATCTCCGACCGTTTCGCCGCGCTGAACGAGGGCCGGCTCTCGGCGCCCCGCCCCGTGGAGGGGCTGACCATCGACGAGATCGGGTTGATGATGGGCGGCGCCCACGGGATGGAAGTCGCGCATCCCGAAACGCAAGCGGGAGCCGTCGCATGATCCGCCTCGACCGCCGCCCCGACCCGTCCCGCGCCTGGTCCCTCGCCACGCCGCCCCTCGCCGTTCTCGCCACGATGATCGCGGGCGGCCTCCTCTTCGCGGCGCTCGGCAAGCCGCCCGTCGAGGCGATCCGCACCATCTTCTGGGATCCGCTCTTCGGCGAATTCGCCTTCTACTACCGCGGCCAGCTCCTCGTGAAGGCGGGGCCTTTGATCCTGATCGCCACCGGCCTCGCGCTCGGCTTCCGCGCCGGGGTCTGGAACATCGGCGCCGAGGGGCAGTACATCATCGGCGCGCTCTGCGGCGCCGGCGTGGCGCTCGCCGCCTATCCGATGGAAAACGTGTTCCTGTTTCCGCTCATGGTCATCGCCGGCGCGCTCGGCGGCTGGGTCTGGGCGATGATCCCCGGCATCCTCCGAACGAAGTTCAACACCAACGAGATCCTTACATCGCTCCTCCTGGTCTACGTCGCCGAGCAGCTGATGGCGAAAATGTCCTTCGGCCTGATGCGCAACCCCGAGGGATCGGGCTTCCCCGGCAGCCGGAACCTCCAGCAATACCCCTCGGCGGCCAATACCGAGCTGATCGCCGGGACGGGGATGCATTGGGGCATCGTCGCCGCCTTCGTCGCGGTGATCTTCGCCCATGTGCTCCTCAACCGCCACATCATGGGCTTCAACATCCGCCTCGCGGGCCAGGCGCCGCGCGCGGCGAAATTCTCCGGCGTACAGCCCGCGCGGCTGATCCTGTTCTGCCTCGGCGTCTCGGGCGCGCTCGCCGGCATGGCCGGCCTTTTCGAGTTGGCGGGCCCGGCGGGCCAGATCACGCCCAGCTTCAACGTGGGCTACGGCTTCACCGCGATCATCGTCGCCTTTCTCGGCCGCCTCCACCCGGTGGGCATCCTCCTCGCCGGGCTCCTGATGGCGCTGACCTATGTCGGCGGCGAGGCCGCCCAGGCCAATCTCGGGCTCCCCGCCGCCGCGATCCAGGCCTTCCAGGGGATGCTGCTGTTCTTTCTGCTCGCGGGCGACGTGCTGACGAATTTCCGCCTGCGGCTCGGCCGGCCGGAGGTGGCGTGATGGACCTGCAAGACTTGCCCGGAAGCAAGGCGCGAAGCGCCGCCGGGCAGCGTCCGACCGCCACCCGGGCGGGCGCTTTTGCGCCGTTGACGCAAGGAACAGGCGTTCCACGGGATTGCACCATAAATCGCACCGCACGGCGGTTGGAAGCGCCCACCCGCGGTCGGGCCCTGCCCTCCGTTCCACCTGACGTCAAATATGCTGTTGCACAGGATCGCGCCCGCGACGAGGTAGCTGAATGAACCCCGAACTCCTGCTCTCCGCCCTCATGGTCGCCTCGACCCCGATCCTTCTCGCCGCCATCGGCGAGCTGGTCGTCGAAAAGGCCGGCGTCCTCAATCTCGGCGTCGAGGGCATGATGATCGTGGGCGCGATCTGCGGCTTCGCCGTCGCGGTCGAGACCCAGAACCCCTATCTCGGCTTCCTCGGCGGCGCCGCCGGGGCCGCGGCGCTCTCGATGATCTTCGCCTTCCTCACCCAGGTCCTTCTGTCGAACCAGGTCGCCACCGGCCTCGCGCTCACGCTCTTCGGCCTCGGGTTCTCTGCGCTGATCGGCCAGAGCTATTCCGGCCAGAAGCCGCCCGCGACCCACGACCTCTGGATCCCGCTCCTGCGCGACATCCCCTTCCTCGGTCCCGTCCTCTTCCGGCACGACCTCATGGTCTATGTCTCCCTCGCCCTCGTCGCCCTCGTCTGGGCGGTGCTCACCCGCACGCGGCTCGGCCTCGTCCTCCGCGCCGTCGGCGAGAACCACGATGCCGCCCATGCGCTCGGCTACAAGGTGGTCCGGCTCCGGATCGCCGCGATCGCCTTCGGCGGCGCCTGCGCCGGGCTCGGCGGCGCCTATCTCTCCCTCGTCCGCGTCCCGCAATGGACCGAAGGGATGACGGCGGGCGCCGGCTGGATCGCGCTCGCCATCGTGGTCTTCGCCTCCTGGCGACCCTGGCGGGTGCTCCTCGGCGCCTATCTTTTCGGCGGCATCACGGTGTTGCAACTGAACCTGCAGGCCGCCGGCGCCTCGATCCCGGTCGAATACTTGTCGATGTCCCCCTATCTGATAACGATCCTCGTGCTCGTCATCATGTCGGCCGACCGGACGCGCGCGGCGATGAACGCGCCCGCCTCGCTCGGCCGGCCGTTCCACGCAGCAGCGTAAACCATCACCCGGCCGCAAGGGGCCGAACAGTAACAGGGAGTTAGGGATGAAACGCAGAACGCTTCTGGCCAGCGCCGCCGCCGCGGCCCTCGTCGCGGGCAAGGTCTCCGCGCAGGACAAGGTCAAGGTCGGCTTCGTGCTGGTCGGGCCGAAGAACGACGGCGGCTGGTCGCAGCACCATTACGAGGCGGCCGAGCAGATGAAGGAACATTTCGGCGACGCGGTGGAGCTCGTCGTCCAGGAAAGCGTGCCCGAGGGCGCCGATGCCGAGCGCGTGCTGACCCAGCTGTCGCTTGCGGGCACCGACCTGATCTTCACCACCTCCTTCGGCTACATGGACGCGACGCTCAACGTCGCGAACAAGTTCCCGAAGGTGAAGTTCGAACACGCCACCGGCTACAAGACCGCCGCCAACATGGGCAATTATTCCGCGCGCTTCTACGAGGGCCGCGCGGTGATGGGCCATATCGCCGGCAAGATGACCAAGTCGAACAAGATCGGCTACATCGCCTCCTTCCCGATCCCGGAAGTGATCCGCGGCATCAACTCGACCTTCATCCACGCGAAGAAGGCCAACCCCGACGTGACCATCAACGTGGTCTGGCTCTTCACCTGGTTCGACCCGTCGAAGGAAGCCGACGCCACCCAGGCGCTGATCGACCAGGGCGTCGATGTGATCCTCGCCCATACCGACTCGACCGCCCCCTTGGCCAAGATGAAGGACCATGGCGGCGTCTACGGCTTCGGCCAGGCCGCCGACATGGCCGAATACGCGCCCGAGCCGCGCATTTCCTCGATCATCGACGAATGGGCGCCCTACTACATCAGCCAGGTCCAGTCGGTGATGGATGGCACCTGGGAAGCGAAGGCGACCTGGGACGGGATCGCCGAGGGCATGGTCGGGATCGGTGCATTCTCCGAGGTGATCCCCGAGGATGTCCGCGCCGAGGCCGAGGCGCTCAAGCAGTCGATCGTCGACAAGAGCTACCACCCGTTCACCGGCCCCCTGAACAAGCAGGACGGGTCGCCCTGGCTCGCCGAGGGCGAAGTGGCCGATGACGGCGCGCTGGCCGGGCTCGACTTCTACGTCGAGGGCGTCACGGGCGACATTCCGAACTGACCCTGGAAAGACCGGGGGTCGCCTTTGGGCGGCCCCGCATCCGCCACCTGTTCCTGCGGAATCCGACGCACCCGGCGGCCCAAGGCGCAAGCCGGGCGAGCGCCTGCCCGTGGGGTGGCGCTGCGACGGTTTTCAACTCGCTTTATGGCGCCACGTTCCTCCAACCTCTAAGGTCCGCGCTAACGTCACAAAAGCGCCAGCCCGCCAGGACGGGCAGGCGCTCGCCCGGCGCCTTCGGCGCTACTCGGGCGGGGCTTCGTGCAGCCCGTTTAAGGATTCGAGCTCGGAATTCGCCAATGGCGATCTTGGTCCAAACCGACCGGTTCGAAGGCGCGGCCCGCGCTCGTTGCGCTCGGAAAATCGAACAAGCTCGCGCGAGGCGTGCTATCTCCCCCGCGACAGGCGCCCGTCAGACGAATTCCGGCCGGTAATCCTGCGCCTCCGGCTCGGAATAGCGCGGGGCCGGGTAGCCCGGGGCCGCCTCGGGGCCGGTCTCGAACAGCGCGGCGATGTCGCGGCTGAGATCCTCGTCGAGCTCGTCCACCGCCTTCGGCGAGGGCAGGTAGCTCTCGACCGGCAACCCGTTCGCGGCGAAGACCTGATGATCGGCGAAGACCACGTTGTAGAAGGTCATCTCGGTAATGCCACGGTCGAAGAAGGCCGCGTCCGACGCCTCGGCGATGTCGCGCGCGGCGATCAGGCAAGAGCGCGTGTCGGGCATGTCGGCGAGCCGGTAGCCGGGCACCAGGATCCGGTGGCTGGCCGCGACCAGGAGATCGCGCTGCGGCATCATCGGGCCGATGGCCCGGGGTTTCAGCCGTACCGGCGCCAGCGAGGGATCGGCGGCGATTTCGGCGGCGGTGAGGCTGCGCGTCCAGACCATCCGGACCGGCTGCAGCCCGTTGTCGCGGGTGACGATCAGATCGCCCGGCCGCAGGTTCTCGATCCGCCGCGCACCGCAGGGCGTGCGTACATTGGCGCTTCCGGCCAGCCCGAGAAGCGGACCCTGCCCGCTACGCGCCTTCGTGATCTTCGACATCATGGTCATGTCGCATGGACTCCAACGCCACATCCCCTAGGCCCAGAGTTGAAAGTGAATATGGCATGAATTTGGTAAACAGATGGTCACAAGCGGGCGGCAGAATCCACCCGGATTCCCCCTCCCAAAACCCCATTATTTCCATATATTTCAGCGCAGTATCGGCAAATTCCCGCCAAATTGCCCGCATTTTCCGCGCCCCTGCCCGGCCGTCTCCGTCCGAAACCGGGATTTACCAAGCCGCCATTGCGCCTGCGAATCGGGGGCAGCGTCCAGACAGTGCGGGGCACGGCCCCGGCTTTGTTTCCGCCGCCCGGTCGATTGTGGCAGGCCCATGTCAGGCTCCCGGCAAGCTCAGCGCAGGAGCCGGAACGACACCGCGATCAGCACGCCGGGCAGGAGCACGAGCTTGAAGAGCAGCACCGCGAGAATGTCGATATAGCTGCGCAGGAGCGCGTCGGCGTTCTCGAACAGGTATTGCCCGGCCCGGCGATAGCCCGCCAGCGCATCGACCACCGCCGAGGTCGCGTCGCCCACGCGCTCGGCATTCTCCGCGCCGGAGCGCCAGAGCGAACTCCAGAACCCGCCATCGTCCGGCGCGGTCTCCGGCGCCGGCTCCACCGCCTCGGCCACCGCCTCGTTCGCCTCGATCTCGGCGGCGATACCGGCGATGAGCGCCTCGTTCCGGTCCCAGACCGGCCGCGTCGCCAGATCGGCGAACAGTCCCGAGACGGCGAATACGGAGGGCACGACCAGCGCCATCGCCGCCCCGCTGCTCGTCAGGCGCCGCGCGAAGGGCGGCGCGCGCGGGCCGACCAGAAGACCGCAGCAAAGGAGCGCGAAGCCGATCGCCGCAAGGGGGCCGAAGCTGATCGAGAGAAGCCCCGAGGCCACCGAGATCGCCAGCACCGCCGCCGCGACGCTTTCCACCGTGTCGTCGATCGGCTCCAGCGTCTTCAGGGGTTGGACCGAGCCCGACAGCACGAAGGACCCGCCGACCTCGACCTCCTGCGCCGCCGAGAGGAACAGGTTCAGGCTGCGCAACGCGGCATAGATCGTGACCGCGCCAAAGGTGACCTGACCGGCCTGGCGCGAGGCTGCCCCCGAAAGCGGGTTCTGCCCCAGGAGCGAAAGCACCATCGCCAGCGCCGCCAAAGCGGCCAGCACCGGACGCCCATAACGTGAGCGTCCGGCAGGATCAGCCATCCTTGCGGATGGTCGCGTTCTGCGGATCGTAAGGGCTGTCCTCGGTCACGGTCGCGGTCCAAAGCTCCTTCTGCATCCGAACCTGCAGCACCGTGCCCGGCTCGGCAAGATCGGGGCGCACATAGCCCATGCCGATGGACTTGCCGAACGCCACCGAGTAGCCGCCCGAGGTCAGCCGCCCGACCCGCGTGTCGCCCGAATAGAGTGCCTCGCGGCCCCAGGGATCGGCATCCGCCGGCCCGTCGATCAGAAGCGTCACGCATTTCGAGCGGATGCCGGTCTCGACCATCGCCGCCTTGCCGTGGAACTCCTTCTCGAGATCCACGAACCGGTCGAGCCCCGCCTCGAGCGGCGTCGCGTCGCGGCCGAGCTCGGTCCCGAAGGCGCGGTAGCTCTTCTCCTGCCGGAGCCAGTTCTGCGCCCGCGCACCGACGAGCTTGAGCCCGTGCTTCGCGCCAACCGCCGTCAGCCGGTCCCAGAGATAGCGCTGCATCTCGATCGGGTGATGCAGCTCCCATCCGAGCTCACCGGTATAGGCCACGCGGATCGCGCGGACCGGGCACATCTCCAGCTCGATCTCGCGATAGCTGAGCCAGGGGAAGCGCTTGTTCGACAGGACCGTCGCCGGATCGGCATCGCGCACCAGCTCGTTCAGCACGTCGCGCGATTTCGGGCCCGCGATGGCGAAGACGCCCCATTGCGAGGTGACGTCGGCGATGTCGAGCCAGGCGCCGCCTGCAACCATGAAATCCTCCGCCGCCTTCTTCAGGAAGTCGGCGTCATAGGCCGTCCAGGCGCCGGCGGAGACGATGTAATACTCGTTCTCGGCAAGGCGCACGATGGTGTATTCCGTCCGCGTCGTGCCGGCCGAGGTCAGCGCGTAGGTCAGGTTGATGCGCCCGACCTTGGGCAGCTTGTTGCAGGTGAAGTGGTCGAGGAACGCGGTGGCGCCCGGCCCCTTGACGAGATGCTTGGTGAAGGCCGTCGCGTCGATCAGGCCCGCGCCCTCGCGGATCGCCTTGGCCTCCTCCACCGCGTATTGCCACCAGCCGCCGCGGCGGAACGACCGCGCCTCGTGGTCGAAATTCTCTGGCGCGTCCTTCGGGCCGTAATAGTTCGGGCGTTCCCAGCCGTTCACGCAGCCGAACTGTGCGCCCTCCGCCTTCTGGCGGTCATAGGCGGGCGCGGTGCGAAGCGGGCGGCAGGCCTCGCGCTCCTCGTCGGGGTGGTGCAGGACGTAGACGTGGGAATAGCATTCCTCGTTCTTCCGCGCCGCGTATTCCGTGGTCATCCAGGACCCGTAACGCTTGGGGTCGAGCGAGGCCATGTCGATCTCGGCTTCGCCCTCGGTCATCATCTGGGCCAGGTAATAGCCGGTGCCGCCCGCCGCGGTGATCCCGAACGAGAAGCCCTCCGCGAGCCACATGTTCCGGAGCCCCGGCGCGGGGCCGACAAGCGGGTTGCCGTCCGGCGTGTAGCAGATCGGGCCGTTGAAATCGTCCTTGAGACCCGACTCGGCACAGGACGGCACACGCTCGGCCATCTTCATGTACTGCTCGGCGATGCGGTCGAGATCGAGAGGGAACAGGTCGGCGCGGAAGCTGTCCGGCACGCCGTATTCGAACCGGGCGGGCGCCCCTTCCTCGTAGATCCCCAGGATCCAGCCGCCGCGTTCCTCGCGCGCGTAGGACTGGGCGTCGGCATCGCGCACGACCGGGTGCTCGGGGTTGGTCTTGCGCCATTCCACCAGCTCCGGGTCCTGGTCCATGACGATGAACGTGTGTTCGACAGGAATCGCCGGGATCTTGATGCCCAGCATCTTCGCGGTGCGCTGCGCATGGTTGCCCGAGGCGGTCACGACATGCTCGGCGGTGATCACGACCTGCTCGTCCGACGGGACCAGGTTGCCGCCCTTCTCGACCATCTTCGTGCAGGTGACTTCCCAGGCCGCGCCGTTCCAGTGAAACGCGTCGGCCTGCCATTTCCGCTCGATCGCCACGCCGCGCTGACGGGCGCCCTTGGCCATCGCCTGGGTCACGTCGGCGGGGTTAATGTAGCCGTCTTCGGTGTGATAGATCGCCCCCTTCAGGTCCTCGGTGGTGATCAGCGGCCAGCGTTCCTTGATCTCTTCGGGCGTCAGCCACTCGTACTTCACGCCGCAGGTCTCCGCGGTGGAGGCGTAGAGCATGTATTCGTCCATGCGCTCCTGCGTCTGGGCCATGCGCAGGTTGCCGACCACGGCGAAACCGGCATTGAGGCCGGTCTCTGCTTCCAGCGTCTTGTAGAAATCGACCGAATACTTGTGAATATGCGTCGTCGCGTAGGACATGTTGAACAGCGGCAAAAGCCCCGCCGCGTGCCAAGTCGACCCGCTGGTGAGTTCGTCGCGCTCCAGGAGCATCACATCCGCCCAGCCGGCTTTCGCCAGATGATAGGCGATGGAGGTCCCCACGGCGCCGCCGCCGACGACAAGTGCTTTCACATGGCTTTTCATGGCCGTCCCTCACGACTGGTTCCGGCCACGAGATGTAATGGATGCCGCCCCGCCCGTCGCGGGTCGCGCGACATAATCGCGTGAGAAAGCGACGTTGCCGGGCGGGGCGGCGGTCGTTTACACCCGGTCGAGCCACTCCTCGACTTCGCGCTTGGCCTGCTCCTTGGTCTTGCCGTAGCGCGACTGGATCCGGCCCTCCAGCTCCTCGCGGCGGCCGTCGATGACGTCGAGGTCATCGTTGGTCAGCTCGCCCCAGTGCTGCTGCGCCTTGCCCTTGAGTTCCTTCCATTTGCCTTCGAATTGATCCCAGTTCATGGCGATCTCCTCTGTGTGTTGCGCCGGTGACCGGCTTGGGGAAGGAACCCGCGCGAACGGGTCCGGGTTCCGAGAATTCGCCCCGACCCGGCGGAAACCGGCTGCGCGGGCCGCTGGCCGTGCGGCATCGCGGCCGGGCCGGACACCCCCTTTGCGACGGCGCATCGGCGCGCCTATATCCGGAGGGCAACCACCTGGACCCGACGGCCATGCCCATCGTGAAAACCGGAATCCTCCTCGCCGCCATGACCGCGCTCTTCGGCGCGGTGGGCTATCTGATCGGCGGGCAAGGGGGCATGCTGATCGCCTTCCTGATCGCGGCGGGGATGAACGTCTGGTCGTGGTGGTCCTCGGACAAGATGGTGCTCCGGATGCACAACGCCAAGCTGGTGACCCGGCGCTCGGCGCCGGAACTCGTCGGGCTCGTGGAGGAACTGGCGAAGAATGCCGGCCTGCCCGCCCCGGCGGTCTACCTGATCGAAACCGACCAGCCCAACGCCTTCGCCACCGGCCGCAGCCCCGAAAACGCCGCCGTCGCGGCGACGACCGGCCTGCTCCGGCGGCTCAGCCGTGAAGAACTCGCGGGCGTGATGGCGCATGAGCTGGCCCATATCAAGCACCGCGACACGCTCCTCATGACCGTCACCGCGACCATCGCGGGCGCCATCGGCATGCTCACCAACTTCGCCTTCTTCTTCCGCGGCAACCGCGACAACCCCCTGGGATTCGTCGGCGTGCTCCTCGCGGTGTTCCTCGCGCCGCTCGCGGCCGGCCTTGTCCAGATGGCGATCAGCCGGACCCGCGAATACGAGGCCGACCGGGAAGGCGCCGAGATCTGCGGCCGGCCGCTCTGGCTCGCCGCCGCGCTCGCGAAGATCCACGATCATGCGGCGCGGATCGACAACGAGCGCGCCGAGGCGAATCCGGCGACCGCGCACATGTTCATCGTGAACCCCTTGCACGCCCATGCCCGCGACGCGCTCTTCGCGACCCATCCGGACGTGCGGAACCGCATCGCCCGGCTCGAGGCGATGGCGGGCGGGCGGCGCACCCCCGCCCCGTCCCGGAACCCGGCGCGGGCGTCCGGGCCGTGGGGCTGATCGGAAGGCGCGCCTGCGGCGCATTCCCTTTCCTTGGCGGGGCTGTCGCCCCGCGATTGGGGCTCTGCCCCAAACCCCGGGATTTCCGGACCCAAAGAAGGATCAGAGGCGTTTCAGATATTCCAGGAGCGCCGCCTTCTCGTCGTCCGAGAGCGTGACGCCGTATTCGTGGCCGCAGCGGCTGCTGCCGCTGGCGAGCTCGCCGCAACCGGTGGTCTCCAGCACATGGTCGAACTCGGTCTGCTCCGCCGCGAGGCCGACCGCCTCGATATCGTAGGCCGGGCCGAGCTTGAAGCTCGCCACCCGTTCGGCCGAGGGTTTCAGGAGCTCGGTCAGCGTCGGGATGGACCCATTGTGGAGATAGGGCGCCGCGGCCCAGATCCCCTCGAGCACCCGCGCCTCGTAGCCGCAGGACGGCGCCGCCGGGGGCTCTCCCTCGGGTGCCCCGAACGCGCCCCGCAGGCTCTCGAACTCGGCCGGGTAGCCGCGAGTGCCGGTCGGATCGGCCGCGGCGAGCACCGCGCGGTCGTCCACCGGGCCGGTCGCCGCCAGGTCCCGTTCCGCGAAGTCGTGGGTATAGTGCTGGATGATCCCGCCCAGCACGCTGACCGCGAGCACCTTGAAGGCCGGTTCCTCGGCCCCGAGCTTGTCGAGCGTGAACGGCACGTCGGCGCCCTCCAGCACCCCGGTCTGCACCATCCGCGCCAGGATCTGGCATTCGCGGATATCGGTGCCCACGTCCTGCACCGGCGTCTTCCAGGTGGTGTGGAACACCGAGCGGAACGCGCCCTTCTTCTTGCCGTGGCAATCGGTGCAGCCGCCCTGATCGGTCGGGCGCTCGTAGATCGCCTGCCCCTGGTCGGCCAGCGCGTCGTCGATCGCCCAGGGCCAGCGCGGCGGGCCGATCTTCCAGAGCGCGTCTTCCTGCGCGCCAAGCCCGGTGAAATTCGCGGAGTTCACGGTGATGTAATCGCGGTTCAGGTAGCCCGCCTGCTCGGTCGGGTGGAACTCGGCGAAGACGCCGTAGACCTCGCCCAGGTTCCGCGCGAGCCCGAGGATGTCGTTGCCGTTGTCGGCGAAGCCCGGCCACTGGGTCTTGTCCTGCCGCCCGGCGTTCCAGAGGAACGGATAGCGCGTGGGCGCGTCGGCCACGGCGATGTTGTCGGCGATGACGAAGGTGGGCGGGGCGCCGAGATCGAGCCCGGCGAGCCGGTTGAAGATCATCGACACCGCGTCGAGCCGCCCCGGCCCCCAGGCCGGATCCGGCAGCGAGCGCTCGATCAGCACATGGAACCGCGCACTCCAGGTCTCGAGCTCGATCTTCAGCGAGGCGACGTCCGGCGGCGGCGCGTCGCCGCCCAGCACCTTTTCGGCGAAGGCGGCGAACGTGGTCTCGTCGGCCAGCACCGCCAGCACCGCCGCGTCGAGATCGGCGAGGAAGGCCTGGAAATCGACGATCGCCGGGCCACCGTCGATCCGGTAGCCGGTGCCGTTCACGTCGATCTGCCTTGTGTGGCAGGCCGAGCAGGTCATTCCGATGGAAGTGCCCGCCCCCTCGCCCGCGAGCGTGAACCCCGCCGGAATGTCGGCCTCGTCGCGCCCGGTCATCGGCAGGTAGCCGTAGCGCGCCAGCGCGTCGTCGAGGAACCCCGTCCCGTCCGGCGCCTGAAGCGCCCGCATCCAGGCGACCGGCATGATCCGCGAGCCCTGGTCCTCGGTATAGAAACGGGTGCGGAGCGCGCCGTTCCAGTCCGGCCCCTGGTCGACGAAGACGGTCTGGGCGAGCGCGGGACCGGCGTAGAGGAGAAGGGTCGCGGCGCAGATGCGGGCGGAAAACATCCTCGGTCCTTTCAAATCTGCAAAGCAAACGTCTCGCGGGTGCAAATCCGCGCAAAATGCAGCTTAGGGTTGAAAGCCCGGTCTGGCAATCACCAAAGACCGCGGCACCTCAGGCGGAGACCCGGCGCCTCTCGCGGAGCAGCGAGCCGATATAGAGCGCCAGCGCCGTCCAGAGCATCGGGAAGGCGATCCGCTGGCCCCGACCGAATTCCTCACCGAAGACGAAGATCGCGATCAGGAAGATCATCGTCGGCGCGATGTATTGCAGCATGCCGATGGTCGAGAGCCTGAGCCCCTTGGCGCCGTAGCCGTAGAGGATCAGTGGCCCCGCGGTGACCAGGCCGGAGCCAAGCAGGAGCCAGGTGTCGCCCGGCACGCCGTCGAGGAAATGCCCGGCACCCGTCGCCTGCCGCCAGGCGATCACCGCCAGCGCGGGCGGCGACAGGATCAGTGCCTCGAGCAGGAAGCCCTGGTTCGGCCCGATCGGCAGCGAACGCTTGAAATAGGCGTAGAACCCCCAGCTGAAGGTCAGCCCCAGCGCGACCCAGGGCAGCCGGCCGTTCTCGATCCCCAGCACCAGCACGGCCAGCGCCGCCAGCACGACCGCGGCGATCTGGAGCCGGGTCAGCCGCTCGCCCAGGAGCGTCGCGCCGAGGAGCACGCTGAAGAGCGGGTTCACGTAGTAGCCGAACGCGGCGTCGAGCGCGTAGCCCGCGCCGATTGCCCAGACATAGATGCCCCAATTGATCGAGACGAGCGCCGCGGTCAGGCTCGCCATCGCCATCACCCGGGGCGTGCGCAGCGCCTCGCGGAGATCGGCGGTACGCCCCGTGGCGAGGAGCACCGCACCGGCGACCGGCACCGACCAGACAACGCGATGCGCCACCACCTCGACCGGCGGAACATGGGCGAGCGCCTTCATGTAGAGCGGCAGGAAACCCCAGAGGAGATAGGCCGAGACCGCGAAGGCGAAGCCGCGGGGCGTGTCGTCGTTCTTGGCCGGCGATGCGGTCACGGGTGTCCTCGCGTGAAGGGGGCGGCGGTGCCTCCGTCTCGCATGCCCGCCCGCTGACGGCAATCCGGCTCAGCCCGCGCCTAGCAGCGCCAGCGCCTCGGCATGAAGCTCGGGCGTCGCGGCGGCGATCACGCGTCCGCCGCCATGGGCCGGCCGTCCCTCCCAGTCGGTGACGATGCCGCCCGCCGCCTCAATCACCGCGATCGGCGCGCAGACGTCATAGGGGTAGAGACCCGCCTCGATCACCAGATCCACCTGCCCCGCCGCGACCAGCGCGTAGGCGTAGCAATCGGTGCCATAGCGGGTGAGCTGCGCCCGCGCCTTGACGCGCTCGAAGGCGGTCCTGTCCGCCTCGGTGCCGATCTCGGGAAAGGTCGTGAACAGCGTCGCCTCCGCCAGCGCCCGGCCCTTGCGGGTGCGCAGGGGCGCGGTGCCCGACGGCCCCGTCACCTCCGCGCGCCCCAGCCCGCCGGTGAACCGCTCGCGGATATAGGGCTGGTCGATGATCCCCAGACGCGGGCCCGACGCGTCGCACAGCGCGATCAGCACGCCCCAGGTCGGCGTGCCGGAAATGAAGCCGCGCGTGCCGTCGATCGGGTCGAGTACCCAGGTCAACCCGCTCCGCCCCGCCTTCGGGCCGAATTCCTCGCCGAGGATCCCGTCCCCGGGCCGCGCGGACTCGAGGATCTCGCGCATCGCCCGTTCCGAGGCCCGGTCGGCCTCGGTCACCGGGTCGAAGGACGTCGCGTCCTTGTTGTCGGCGGCAAGGGCCTGTGTCCGGAACCAGGGCAGGATCGCCGCGCGCGCGGCATCTGCCAGCCGCGCCGCCACCGCGTGCAGTTCTTCGGACGGGAGATCGTCAGACATCTCGGCGGGACCCTCTTCGGAGGATCCCGTCGCTACCGACACGACTGCGTGCCGTCAAGCTGCCCGCTTAATGCGGGTCGCTCAGGACCCGGGCCAGTTCGAACAGCCGGCGGCGCTGCGTCTCGGGGATCGAATAATACGACCGCACCAGTTCCATCGCTTCCTTGTCGGCCATCAGGTCCGGGGTCGCCTCTTCCGCGCGCTCGGCCTCGAGACCTTCGAAGAAGAACGACACCGGCACGCCCAGCGTTTCGGCAATGTCCCACAGACGGGAAGCGCTCACCCGGTTCATCCCGGTCTCGTATTTCTGGATCTGCTGAAACTTGATACCAACGCGTTCCGCAAGCTGCTGCTGGGTCATCCCAATCACCCAGCGGCGGTGGCGGATCCGCTTCCCAACATGCACATCTACTGGGTGCTTCATGGACAAACTCCGAACCTGTTCGCTACGTTGTTCTTATGATGGATCACGCATGAGTTGCACAACCTATCCTTTTCGATAAGTGCACACACGGTTACCAATCTGACGATCGTTGGCAATGAGTGGTTACCAACGCAACAACCATACACAACAGGCGGTCAATTGACTAGTAGTTGCGTAGGCACATATCGCAACCTACTGCAACCATGATGGGAAACACACTTTTCACCCCTGGGTAGACGAGAAATCGCGGGTTCGGTCAAAGATGCGTGCACTCAGACTTTTCCGTTTCGGAGAACCTCCGGCCCTCACCGATTATGACGCGGCGTCACCTGGCCCCGGCGAAGTCGCGGTGCGGATCCGGGCCGCCGCGCTGAACTTCGCGGATCTCCTCATGGTAGCAGGACAGTACCAGGACATTCCGCCCCTGCCGATCACGCTCGGCCTGGAGCTGGCGGGCGTCGTGGAGGCCGTCGGCGAGGGCGTGACCGGCCTCGATCTGGGTGATCGGGTCGCGGTCTATTCCGGCCAGGGCGGGCTTGCCGAAAGCGGCGTCTTCCCGGCGGAGCGCGCGGTGAAGATCCCCGACGCGATGCCCTTCGAGGACGCCGCCGCCTTCCAGATCGCCTATGGCACCTCGCATCTGGCGCTCACCGAGCGGGCCCGGCTGGCCGAGGGCGAGACGCTCCTCGTCCTGGGCGCCTCGGGCGGGGTCGGGCTGACCGCGGTGGAACTCGGCGCCCGGATGGGCGCAAGGGTGATCGCCGTGGCGCGCGGCGCCGAAAGGCTCGCCGTCGCGGAACGGGCCGGGGCGCATCACCTGATCGACAGCGCCGCCACCGCGGATCTCGCGCAGGCGCTCAAGGACCTCGGCGGTGTCGACGTGGTCTATGACGCCGTCGGCGGCGACGCCTTCCGCGCCGCGCTCAAGGCCACCCGCCCGGGCGGGCGCCTCCTCGTGATCGGCTTCGCCAGCGGCGCGGTGCCCGAGATCCGCGCCAACCATCTCCTCGTCAAGAATGTCGACGTGATCGGCTTCTACTGGGGCGGCTACCTCGCCTTCGCACCCGAAAAGCTCCGGGCGAGCCTCGAGACCCTGTTCGACTGGTACGCCGCCGGCGGGCTCCGGCCGCAGATCTCGCACGTCCTGCCGCTCGAGCGCGCGGCCGACGGGCTCGAGCTGCTACGCGGCCGCCGGGCTACGGGCAAGGTCGTGATCACGCCGTAGGTCGCCACGGTACCCGGCCCGGATCTCCTCGGCCAGAACCGCGAGCGGCCCCTGGGCCGCCTGGGACTCGACCTTGTAGAGAAAGATCCGCCGCAAGGGCAGGTCGGGCAGCGCGCCGTTGTGCTGGATCTCCGCCATATGCGCCGCGCAGGTCCCCTTGAGTTGCGCATAGATGGCCAGATCCGCACTGACACTCGCCTCGACCGCGCGCGTGCTTTCGGATTCTACCGACATTTCCCAGGGGATTCCCGCCGCATCCAGCGCCTGCTGCGCCGGCGCGCGGAAGATGCACCGGTATTCGAAGGCCAGGCGCAGCGGCCGTTCGCGCCAGGCCTTGCCGCCCGGGGCGCCGACCCAGACCAGCGGCAATTCCGCGAGCGCCTCGCCTCCGGCATCCGACACGTCCTCGGTGGTGAGGATGAGCTGCGCCTTGCCCTGGGCATAGAGCTCCTTCAGCGACCGCGTGAAGGACGCCACCAGATTGACCCGCATCCGCGGATAGGCGGCGTTGAACCGCTTCAGCACCTGCGGGATCACCGGGTAGACGATGTCGTGCGGCACCCCGAGCACGATCTCGCCCTCATGGCCGGGATCGGTCATCCGCGCGACGATCTCGTCGTTCAGCTGCACCATGCGGCGGGCATGGCTGAGGAGCTGCTCACCCGAACCGGTCAGCATGATGCGCCGGCTCGACCGGTCGAAGAGCTGCGTGTCCAGCACCTCCTCCAGCCGCTTCAGCTGCATCGACACCGCCGACTGGGTGAGGTTCAGAACGCCCGCGGCGCGGGTCACGCCCCCGGTGTCGGCCACCGCCACGAAGGAGCGGAGCGCGGTGAGGTCGAGATTGCGGCGCATATCACAGATCCTGATGGTTCAATTCAAAATCATTCGTTTGAGAGATCTATCACATCCGGGCATATGCATCAACGTCAGTGATCGAAACCGAATAATCCATCAGGAATGTGAAAGGACATCCCATGGCCGACCGCTCGCTCCCGTCCTTCCTCGGCACCGCTCCGACGCGGCGCCGCGGCCTCATCTCGACCCTTCTGCACCTCGACGCCCGCCATCGTCAGCGCCGCGCCCTCGGGCGGCTCGACACCCGGCGCCTCACGGATCTCGGCCTCGACGCCCGCGAGATCGCCCGCGAGACCGGCGCCTTCTGGGACGCCCCGGCCTGGTGGCGCTGACCGGGCTCCCTTCATCTGGCAGGAAGTACTCCGGGAGCTTGGGGGCAGCGCCCCGACCCGCCCGCAGGGGCGCGCAGCGCCCCGGAGGGCCGGAAGCAATGCGCCGCGGGCGCGCCTTTGGATCAGGCGTCGCGCGCCATGAGCCACGCGACCTCGGGCGCCGCCACGAAGCGCCACTTGCGCAAGGGCCCGGCCATCACGTTGAGATAATACATCTCGAACCCGTGCGGCGCGCCGCAGGGATGGTGCCCGCGCGGCACCAGCACCACGTCGCCATCCTTCACCGCCATGGTCTCGTCGAGCCCGCCATCGTCGGTATAGACACGCTGGATCCCGAACCCCGACGCGGGGTTCAGCCGGTGGTAATAGGTCTCTTCCAGATAGGTGATCCGCGGGAAATCGTCCTCGTCATGGCGGTGCGACGGATAGGACGACCAATGCCCCGCCGGGGTGAACACCTCGGTCACCAGAAGAGAATCGGCGTAATCCTCGTTCTCCATCGCGATATTGTTGATATAGCGCGTGTTCCCGCCCTTGCCGCGCGCGGTGAGCGCGATCCCCTCCGGCCCGATCCGCCGCGCCGCATGGCCGTCCTTCCCGGGCGCCGCGCAGACCGCCAGCACGCAATCGGTCTCGGCCACCGCTTCCCAGTCGCTGCCATCCGGCAGGTAGAGGCAATGCGGCGGCGTCTTCTCGAAGACGTCCATCCGTTCGCCGAGCACGCCCCAGTCCTGCCCCGCCCCCGTGAGCCGCGCCTTGCCCTCGACCATCACCAGGATCACCTCGTTCCCGCCGGTCGCCTCGCCCGCCCGCTCGCCCGCGCGCAGCCGGTAGAGCGAGAAGCCGACATACCGCCAGCCCGCCGACCCGGGCGTGATCTCGTGCACCTTGCCATGGCTGCCGAAGGGCTTCCTGAGGAGCTGGCTCATTCCCCGTCCTTTCCTGTGTCGTCTTCCGGGTCATCCCAGGCCACAAAGAACTGCCAGGCACACCAGAGGCCCGCCGCAGCGAAGATCGCGCCCCAGCCGGGCGCGCCGTGGAAAACCTCAACCAGCGCCCAGCCCAGCACAGCCGCGACCAGCAGGACCCGCCGCCACAGCGGGCGGAATATCGGTGACCGAACCTCGAAGTGACCGCGCCGCGCCATCGGCTCAGGCCGCGCCGTCGATGGAGAGCCCCGACCTGCCGCAGATCCCGACGATATGCTCGTAGCCCTTCTTCGAATACTCGTAGGGCGGCGCCTTCGCCGGATCCTGCTCCGCCTCGACCACGATCCAGCCCGCGTAATCCATCGCCTTCAACTCGTCCGCGACCGCCTGGAAATCGATGCAGCCATCGCCCGGCACCGTGAACGCCCCGGCGATCACCGCGTCGAGGAAGCTCCGGTCGTTCTCCCGCACATCCTTCACCACCTCGGGGCGGATATCCTTGAAATGCACGTGCAGCACCCGATGGCCCCAGCGCTTCAGCGTGCCCAGAACGTCGCCGCCTCCGAACAGGAGATGCCCGGTATCGTAGAGGAGATGCACCTCCTTCGGTGCCGCCTCCATCAGCCAGTCCACATCCTCCTGGTCCTCGATCATCGAACCCATGTGGTGGTGATAGGCGAGCGGCTGGCCCAGATCCGCCATCCATTTCGCCAGCTCGCCCAGCTTCCGCCCATAGGCCATCACCTCGTCGCGGGAGAGCTTCGGACGGTTGTTCACCGGCGTGCCGATATCTCCCTGCACGGTGTTCGAGCATTCCGCATAGACGATGCAGGGCGCGTTCAGCGCCGCGAACTGCTCCACCTGCTGGCGCACCGCCGCCTGCTCGGTGGCAAGGTCGTTCGCCATCAGAT
>JBNKWI010000037.1:0-29136 GCA_050299695.1 Paracoccaceae bacterium | reverse complement strand
TGCAGGTCCACCGCGTTGAGCTCGATATGCGCCACCGCATGGAGCAGCGCGATCCGGCCCTGGAGCGAGCCGGGCTTGCGCTTCGGCACGTCACGGGGGCTGAGGAGCTCGGGCTTCGCGGGCCGCGCCGGATGGTCGGGCGGATCGCCCCGGCCGATGGCGGGCGCGGTGCCCGCGTCGCGCGCCGCGAACCAGGCGGCGGCGTGGCGCCGCGAGAGCGCGGTCTTTTCGCGGCCGTCGGCGGTGTGGAGCACCTCGCAGGCCATCTCGGCAAGGGTTGTCGCTTCGGTCATGCGCCCGTCTTGCCGGGTCCGGGGCGTCGGCGCAAGGCGAGGAATTCGGGCCAAGGGACTGACGGGATTGGGGGTTAACGTGGCGCTGGCCGGGCGCTAGGATCGCGCGCGGGAAGCGTACGTAACGAGGGATGAGATGAGCGAGAACGGGAAGCCCGGGGACTGGCCGTCGGGGTTGCAGCATGCGGGTTTGACGAGCGGCGCCGAGCGCGGCGCGGGCACGCCGATCCCGGAGCGGCTGCGGCAGATGCTCGAGGCCCATCTCGGTGCCGATCTCTCGGGCGTGCGGGTGCATACGAATTCCGCCGTGGTCACCGCGCTCGGGTCGGACGCGCAGGCCTTCACCACCGGGCAGGACGTGTTCTTCCGCTCGGGCGCCTACAATCCCTACAGCGCCGACGGCAAGCGGCTCCTGGCGCATGAGCTGACCCATGCGGTGCAGCCGAGCGCCTCGGTGCCCCTGCCCAATCCCAGTCCGCCGGGACCGGCGCCGACCCCGCAGCCGCAGCCGCAGCCCAATCCGGGCGGGCCGAGCCCGATCCCCACGCCCTATCCGACCTTCCGGCCGCGCCCGCCGAAACAGGTCTGACGGCGGCTCACTTCCGCGCCGGTTCGCAGGCCAGCATTCCGGGTTCGCCATAGCGGCAATCGACGATCCGGACTGCGGCGAACATCGCCCGGCAATCCTTGCCGATGGTGCAGGTGCAGCTCGCGCCGGTGCAGTCATATTTCGCAGCCCGCGCGCCGTCGCCGCCCGCCCGGGGGTGGACGCTGACGAATTCCGGTTTCAGGAAATCCGCCTCCTGGGCCGCCAGCGGGGCGGCAGGGGCGAGGAACAGGAGAAGGGAAGCGCAGAAAAGGCGTTGCATGAAAATTCTCCGGAATAAAATGACGGCCGGTGCCGTGAAAAGCTCCGGCCCGTAGCGCCATCTTCCCGGAGCGCCCCGCTCACGGTCAACTCCCGGCCGATCAACTTGCCGGGAGCGCGGTCAGAGCGCCTTCACCGCCGCGAGCACCGCGTCCACATGGCCCGGAACCTTCACCTTGCGCCAGGCCTCGCGCACCACGCCCGCGCCGTCGATCAGGAAGGTCGAGCGCTCGATTCCCATGAAGTTGCGGCCATACATGCTCTTTTCCGCCCAGACGCCCCAGGTCTCGCAGACATCGGAGCCCTCGTCGGAGAGGAGCGTCACGCCGAGATCATACTTGTCGCGGAACTTGTCGTGCTTCGCCGCCGGGTCCTTCGACACGCCGAGCACCACGGCGCCCGCGGCCTCGAACTCCGCCAGCGCGGCGGTGAACTCCTGCGCCTCGCGGGTACAGCCCGAGGTGTCGTCCTTCGGGTAGAAATAGAGCACCACCGCCTTCGGGCGCAGTGCCGAAAGGGTGACCTCGCCGCCGCCGTCGCGGGGCAGGGTGAAATCGGGGGCGGCCTGTCCGGGTTCGATCATTCTCAGCTTTCCCTTGTTGAAGCCTGTGGTTTCGGGTTTCGTTCTAGGGCGAAGACGCGGAAGATAAAGCCCGCAGAATGACAGAGCAGGATACGGAACCGGGCATCGCGATCCCGCCCCGCCCCCGGCGGCGCGGGCGGCTGGGCTATTGGATGATGGTCGGGCCGATGGCCTTCCTGACCATGTTCGCAATCGCCTTCCTCTCGCTGACCGGCCGGCCGGTGGTCCTGCCCGACTGGGCGACGGCGCGGGTCGAGCGGGCGATCAACGCGCGGACCGGCGGGGTCGGCGTCGATGTGGGCAGCGTCGTCCTGGAGGTGTCGCGCGACGGGACCACGCGGGTGGTCCTGCACAATCTCGCGGTTTCGGGGCCGGACGGGGCGAGCCTGGGGCAGTTCAACACCGTCGCGGCGCGGCTCGCGCCCGAGGCGCTGATGGAGGGCGCGGTGCGGCCCACGGCGCTGAGCGTGTCGGGGGCGCAGCTCACGGTGCGGCGGGCGGCGGACGGCGCGTTCGGGGTGCGGATGGGCGGCGATGCCGAGGCGGTGGGGGACCTGTCGCAGCTTCTCGACCGGATCGACGCGGCCTTCGCCTCCGGGCCGCTCGCCGGGATCGGGCGGATCACGGCGGAGGATCTGACGATCACGCTGGAGGACGCGCGGTCGGGGCGGATCTGGCAGGTGACGGATGGAAGTATAAACCTGAGGAACGAGTCGGAAACTACTGAAATAAATCTTATTTCAGAACTTTTCGACGGCACGGAGACCTTGGCCCGCCTGCAGCTCTCCTTCGATGCGCGCAAGGACAGCCGGGCCGCGATCCTGACCGCGCGGGTCCAGGACGTGCCGGCGCGAGACATCGCCCAGCAGGCGCCGGCGCTGGCCTTTCTGGGCGCGCTCGATGCGCGGGTCTCGGGCGCGCTCAGGACGGTGATCGCGGGCGATGGCAGCGTCGAAAGCCTCGATGGGACGCTCGATATCGGCAAGGGGGCGCTGCATCCGCGGGCCGAGGCGGCGCCCTTGGCCTTCAACGTGGCACGGGCCTATTTCTCCTACGACCCGGGGCAGCAGAAGCTCGCCTTTTCGGAAATCTCGGTCGAGAGCGATACCCTGCGGGCCTCGGGACGGGGCCAGGCCTATCTGCGGGATTTTTCCGGGCCCTGGCCGGCCGCGCTCCTGGCGCAGGTCACCCTGTCCGAGCTGGTGCTCGCGCCGGAGGGGGTCTTCGCCGACGCGGTTTCCTTCGACCGCAGCATCGCCGACTTCCGGCTCAGGCTCGACCCGTTCGAGGTGGATTTCGGTCAGGTGGTGCTCGAGGCCGGCGCGGCGCGGGTCGACGGCAAGGGCCGGATCGTGGCGGGCGAGGGCGGCTGGCGCGGCGGGTTCGACCTCTCCTCGCCCGAGCTCACGCCGGAGCGGCTGCTCGCGCTCTGGCCCCTGCGCCTGGGGCCGAAGACGCGGGACTGGCTGAGCGAGAACCTGGCGCAGGGGGTCCTGTCGAACGTCTCGGCGGCGGTGCGGCTCCGGCCCGGCGAGAAGCGCCCGCGCTTCGGCTTCACCTTCGATTTCGACGGTGCCGATCTGCGCTTCCTGCCCGAGATGCCCCATGTCACCCAGGGGCGCGGCCATGCGGCCCTGCAGGATTCCGCCTTCACCATCGTGATGGCGGACGGGCAGGTGGCGGCCGCGGGCGGTGGGCCGGTGGATGTGAGCGGCTCGAGCTTCCGGATCGCGGACGTCTTCGAGAAGCCCGGTCAGGCGACGCTGCGGCTCGCGACGCGGGCGCCCCTGCGCGACGTGCTCCTCGTGATGGACAACCCGCCGTTCCGGGTGCTGTCGAAAGCGGGGCGCCCGGCCGACCTTCTGGACGCCCGGGCCGATCTGCGGACCGAGGCGCATTTCCCGCTGAAGAAGCACCTGCCGGTGACCGAGGTCGATTTCCGCGTGACCGGGGCGCTGGAGGGCGCCCGGTCGGACACCATCGTGCCGGGCCGGGCGCTCGCGGCCAGGAGACTCGACGTGGAAGTGGTTCCGGGCACGCTGACCGTGACGGGGCCGGTGACGCTCGACGGGCTGCCGCTCGACGTGACGCTGACCCAGCCGCTCGACAAGGCCAAGGGCCTGCCGGGGCGGGTCGACGGGACGGTGGAGCTGTCGCAGCGGTTCCTCGACACGTTCCGGATCGCGTTGCCGCCCGGGAGCGTCGCGGGAGAAGGCACGGGCACGCTGGCGCTCACCCTGCGCGAGGGGGTGCCGCCCGACTACGTGCTGGGGTCGGACCTGAATGGGCTGACGCTGAGCCTGCCGGCGCTCGGCTGGACCAAGCCGGCGGGTGAGAGCGGCAGTTTGTCCATCGCCGGGCGGCTGGGGCCGGTGCCCGCGATCGACCGGCTGGCGCTTTCGGGCGCGGGGCTCGACGCCGAGGGCAAGGTGACGCTCGGCGCGGGCGGGGTGTTCGAGACGGCGGCCTTCGACCGGGTGACCGCGAGCGACTGGTTCGATGCGCCGGTCACGATCGAGGGGCGGGGCGAGGGCAAGCCGCCCCGGATCGTCGTGAAGGGCGGCAGCGTGAACCTCGCGCGGCGGCCCGGGGGCCTGGGCGGCGGCGAACCGGTGCCGATCTCGCTGACCCTCGACAGCCTGAGGATCACCGACACGATCGCGCTCACCGGCTTCACCGCGGCGCTCACCGCCGGGGCGGGGCTCGACGGCCAGTTCCAGGCGCGCGTGAATGGCGGGGCGCCTGTCTCGGGCGTGATGGTGCCGCAGCGCGGGCGGACCGCGTTCCGGGTGCAGGGCGACAATGCCGGCAGGATCCTGCGCGACGCGGGCCTGTTCCGTTCGCTCGACAAGGGGAGCTTCGACCTGATCCTGGCGCCGCGCAAGGACGGGCCGGGCTTCGACGGGCAGATCGAGATGACCCAGGCCGTGCTGGGCGACCAGTCGATCCTGATCGGCATGCTCGACGCGGTGTCGATCGTCGGGCTGATCGACCAGCTCCGGGGGCCGGGCGTCGCCTTCGACACGATCCAGGGGCGGTTCCGCCTGACCGACGACCGGCTGACCCTGACCCGTGGCTCGGCGGTGGGGGCCTCGCTCGGCATGTCGCTCGACGGGGTCTACGACATCGCGGCGAAGCGGCTGGACATGCAGGGGGTGATCTCGCCGATCTATCTTCTGAACGCGGTGGGTTCGGTGTTCACCCGGAAGGGCGAGGGGTTGTTCGGTTTCACCTTCAAGCTGCGGGGCCCGAGCGATAACCCGAAGGTGAGCGTGAACCCGGTCTCGGTCCTGACCCCGGGGATGTTCCGCGAGATCTTCCGCCGCCCGCCGCCCAAGTGAACCGGGTCTGATCCAAAGGAGCGCGCTGGCGCGCGCACACCCTTGCTTTGCGCCGCCTACGGCGTCGCCGTGGGCGCCGGTCCGCGGCGGTGCGCGGAACTTGCACCCGCGCGCCGAGGTGATACGTGGGCGGCCATGCGGCTTTCCGATTTCGATTTCGACCTGCCCGAGCGGCTGATCGCCACGCGGCCCGCGCGGCCCCGGTCCTCGGCGCGTCTGCTGGTGGCCGAGGGCGACGGGCTCAGGGATGCCCATGTGTTCGACCTGCCGGAATTCCTGCGGCCCGGGGACCGGCTGGTGCTGAACGATACCAGAGTGATTCCGGCGCGGCTTTCGGGGCTGAGGCAGCGCGCGGGGGCGGCGGGCGAGACCGAGGCGCGGATCGGGGTGACGCTTCTGGAGCCGCGTCCGGGCGGGCGCTGGTCGGCGCTGGTGAAACCTCTGAAGAAGATCCGCGACGGCGAGGTGATCCGTTTCGCGGCCGGGCTCGAGGCGCTGGTCGTCGGGCGCGAGGATGGTGAGGCGCTGTTGGAATTCAACCGCTTGGGTGCCGAATTTGAAGCTGCGCTGGCCGAAGCGGGGGAGATGCCGCTTCCGCCCTATATCGCCCAGCGCCGCGCCGCCGACGCGCGGGACCGGGACGATTATCAGACGATCTGGGCGCGCGACCCGGGCGCCGTGGCGGCCCCGACAGCCAGTCTGCATTTCGATGAGCCGCTGATGGCGGCACTTGCCGCGCGTGGCGTGTCGTTCACCCATGTGACGCTGCATGTGGGTGCGGGGACGTTCCTGCCGGTGAAGACCGACGACATCTCCGAGCACCGGATGCATGCCGAGCGCGGCATCGTCAGCGAGCGGGCGGCCTTGGAGATCGCGGAGACGCGGGCGGCGGGCGGGCGGATCATCCCCGTGGGCACCACGGCGCTCCGGCTGATCGAGACGGCGGCGCGGGGCGGTGCGGTGGAGCCCTGGGAGGGCGCGACGGATATATTCATCACCCCGGGCTTCGACTTCCGGGCCGCCGATGCGCTGATGACCAATTTCCACCTGCCGAAATCGACGCTGATGATGCTGGTCTCGGCCTTCCTCGGCAGTGCCCGGATACGGCGGCTCTACGCCCATGCGGTCGCCGAGGAATATCGTTTCTTTTCATATGGTGACGCCTCGCTCCTCATCCCCGAGGACTAGCGACGAAGGACACGGCGGAAACTGCCCCCGGTTTCCGCTCCATCGCCCGGCGCCTTCGGCGCGGGTTCGGGCGGGCGCAAAGTGAAAAGCAGGCGCGCCCCGGCGCCGTTCCCGACCCAATCCGTCGCAAAGGCGCTCGACGCCCGCCGGAAGCGGTGATACGCGCCGCGCGGAGGCAGCGAAGTCAAGGTCCGGAAGGAGCCAGGTAAGCGTATGGTGCAGGTGCTCGCGGCCGCCTGGGCGTTGTTCCTCGGGTTGATGCTCCTGATGGTCGGCAACGGCGTACAGGGCACGCTTCTGGGGATTCGCGGCACACTGGAGGGCTTCACCACCTTCCAGATGTCGCTGGTGATGTCGGCCTATTTCCTCGGGTTTCTTGGCGGATCGCGATTGACGCCGCGGCTCATTCAGCGGGTCGGCCATGTGCGGGTCTTCGCGGCCCTGGGCTCGATGACCTCGGCGATCCTGGTGCTTTACCCGACGCTGGCCGAGGCCTGGGTCTGGATTGGCCTGCGGGTGATGATCGGCTTCTGCTTCTCGGGGATCTACGTGACCTCGGAGAGCTGGCTGAACGACGCGGTGTCGAACGAGAACAGGGGCAAGGCGCTGTCGCTCTACGTGATCGTGCAGATGGCGGGAATCATCGGCGCGCAGGGGCTGGTCGTGCTGGGCGACCCGTCCGGCTTCGTGCTGTTCGTCCTGCCTTCGGTGCTGGTGTCGCTGGCGTTCCTGCCGATGCTGCTGACCGCCTCGCCGACACCGCATTTCGAGGCGACGAAGCCGATGACGCTTCGCGAGCTCTGGGAGATCTCGCCCCTGGGCTGTGTCGGTACTTTCCTGATCGGCGGGATCTTCGCGGCGCTGTTCGGTATGGCCTCGGTCTATGGCACGCAGGCCGGGTTCACGGTGCCGGAGATCTCGCTCTTCATCGCGCTGATCTATACCGGCGGGCTCCTGATGCAGTACCCGGTGGGCTGGATCTCCGACCGGATGGACCGGCGCATCCTGATTCTCGCGGTCGCCGCCCTGGGCGGGGCCTCGGCGCTGGCCGGCGCGCTGGCGGGGACCGCGTTCGTGCCGGTTCTGGTCGCGGCCTTCCTTGTCGGCGGCACGGCGAATCCGCTCTACGCGCTGGTTCTGGCCTATACCAACGACATGGTGGAACCCGACAAGATGGCCTCCACTTCGGGCGGTCTGATCTTCCTCAACGGGGTCGGCGCCGTGGCGGGGCCGGTGGTGACCGGCTGGATGATGTCGGCGGCCGGGCCGGAGGGGTTCTGGCTGTATGTCGCCTGCCTGATGCTCGGCCTCTCGGGCTACGCCGCCTGGCGGATGACGCGGCGCCGGGCGACCGTCTCGGTCGAGGATACCGTGCCCTATGCGCCGATCACGCCGGCCGCGTCGCCCGTCGCGGTGGCCACCGCGGGCGAGGTCTATGCCGACAGCGTGGAGGACGTTGTTGGCGAGAGCGCAACATTGCCCGTGGCCGCACGCGGCAATGGTTGAGAATTTCGGGAATCGGAGTAACGATTCGTAGTCTAGGACGAGCAAGGGGTGAGTGTGATGGTGCGTCCCGAGGATGTCCTGGCCTTTTGGCTGGACGATGTTGGTGTCGAAGGTTGGTATGGCGGGGGCGCGGAGCTGGATGCCGAGATCCGGTCCCGGTTCGAGCGGACGTGGCAATCGCTGGCGGGCGGGTCGCTGTCGCTCTGGCTGACCTATCCGTCCGGAACGCTGGCCTACATCGTCCTGGCCGACCAGTTTCCGCGCAACATGTTCCGCAACTCCCCGCAGGCTTTCTCGACCGACGTGCCGGCGCTGGCGGCGGCGAAGATGGCGATCGCGAAGGGCTGGGACCTGAGGATCGACGAGCCGGCGCGGCAGTTCTTCTACATGCCGCTGATGCATTCGGAATGCCTCTCCGACCAGGAGCGCTGCGTCCGGCTGATGCTGACACGGATGCCCGAGACCGGGGCGTCGAACCTCGTGCACGCCAAGGCGCATCGCGAGGTCATCCGCAAGTTCGGCCGTTTCCCCTATCGCAACGAGGCGCTGGCGCGCCCGATGCAGGCGGGCGAGGAGGCGTATCTGTCGAACGGCGGTTACGGCGAGACGATCCGGGCGTTGCAGGCGGCGGGCTAGGGTCCGGCGCTCTCCCGGCGGCCCTGCGGGCCTCGATTCCGGGCGGGGCAGGGCTTGGCCGATATCAAAACTCGGGGACCTATGATTGCCCCGATCCCGGGGAAACGCATCCCGCTCCAGCGCGCCGAACGGCCGCAGGAGAAGCGGCGGAGCGCCCTTACGCCGAACAACTCGCCCCGCCCAATACGCAGAACTTCGCGCAATGGGGATGGTTCAGCGCCACGTCGCCCTCGGCCTCGGCGAGGGTCTCGCCCAGCTCGAATTCCGCCTCGTAGGGCAGGAGCGTGCAGGCCACCACGGCAGGCCGCGCCGCGCCCTTGCGCTTCACTACCATCCGCGAGGAGGCGCACATCACGTCGGACGGGTCCTTGCCGAGGATGCCCCAGCAGGCGGTGGTGATCTCGGGCACCTCGGCGCGGGTATCCATCTCGGGGAACAGCACCGTCTCGCCCGGGCGGGAGGCGTTCACCGCGAAGCCCTCGCGCGAGAACAGCACCGCATAGCCCGCGCGGGCCTCGGCCTCGGTCTCGCCCCAGACAGTGCGGCCGGCCACCGCCATGCGGATCCCCGCGTCGCGCAGCCAGCGCATGCCCTCGAGCGTGCGCTCGTAGCTGCCGGCGCCGCGTTCCAGGTCGTGGAGCCGGGGCGACCAGTGGTCGAGCGAGACGCGAAGGGTGAGCTTCTCCCCGTATTCCATTGCCAGAACTTGCAAACCCGCGCGCATGGTCTTGCGCATCATCGGCTGCATCGCGTTCGTCAGGATCAGCGCCTCGTAGCCGCGCGCCAGCGCGCGCCGGGTCATCTCGAGGATCTCGGGGTTCATGAAGGGCTCGCCGCCGGTGAAGCCGATCTCGGTCACGCCCCAGCTGCGTTCGGCGAGCTGGTCGAGATAGTCGGTGACCTCGTCGGCGCTCAGGTAGACCAGCCGGTCGTTCGAGGGCGAGCTTTCGATATAGCAGTTCTCGCAGGTGATGTTGCAGAGCGTCCCGGTGTTGAACCAGAGCGTCTTCGGGTTCGTCAGCGCGACCCGTGCCCGCGATTCCCCCTTCGCGGTGATCTCGGGGTGCTGGAACTTGCCGAAGGATCCGGCGCCGAAATCGTCCATGGAAGCCTCGTTTTCTGCCTGCTTTTCAACGCCTAGCCGCCCGGGCCGGATTTGCCTAGGCCATGCCGTGGCCCTGACGCAGTTGTGAAGCGCCGCCCGCGTGCTAGACAGGGGCGGAAGGTGAGGATAGACGACGCGGCAGAAGGTTGCGTTAGCGCTAACAGGGCGCGCCGACTCTGCCGCAACCGTGCAGACGGGGGTTTGCCCATGGTTTCGCGTGTCATTCCGGTCGATCCGTTCGATCTCGTGGTCTTCGGCGGCACCGGCGATCTTGCCCGCCGCAAGATCCTGCCCGGGCTGTTCCGGCGCTTCACGGCGGGGCAGATGCCGCCCGACGCGCGGGTGATCGGCGCTGCGCGCTCCGAGCTCGACAGCGACGGGTTCCGCAAGATGACCGCCGAGGCGCTGAAGGAATTCATGCCCGAGAAGGCTCGGCCCAAGGCGGATGTGGAGGGGTTCCTCGCCCATCTCGACTATGTGGCGATCGACGCGACCGGCAAGGACGGCTGGAAGGAGCTGGCCAAGCTGATGCGGCCGGGGGTGATCCGGGCGTTCTATTTCTCGGTGGCGCCGTCGCTGTTCGGCGCGCTGGCCGAGCGGCTGCACGAGCACGGCATCGCCGACCCGGAGAGCCGCATGGTGGTCGAGAAGCCCTTCGGTCGCGACCTGGCTTCGGCGCGGGCGTTGAACCGCACGCTCGCCGAGCATTTCGACGAGCACCAGATCTACCGGATCGACCACTATCTCGGGAAGGAGACGGTGCAGAACCTGATGGCGCTGCGCTTCGGCAACATCCTCTTCGAGCCCTTGTGGAACCATCAATATGTCGACCACGTCCAGATCACCGTGGCCGAGACCGTCGGCATCGGCGGCCGCGGCGAGTATTACGACAAGTCGGGCGCGATGCGGGACATGGTGCAGAACCACCTGATGCAGCTCCTCTGCCTCACCGCGATGGAGCCGCCGGCGAAGTTCGACCCCGACGCGGTGCGCGACGAGAAGCTAAAGGTGATCCGCGCGCTCCAGCCGGTGAAGCCGGGCAGCATCGTGCGCGGACAGTACGCCGCAGGCGAGAAGACGAAATCCTATCTCGAGGAATGCGGCCATCCGGCGAGCCGCACCGAGAGCTTCATCGCCATGAAGATCGACATCGCCAACTGGCGCTGGAACGGGGTGCCGTTCTACCTGCGCACCGGCAAGCGGATGCGTACGCGGCTGTCCGAGATCGTGGTGCGGTTCAAGGAGCCGCCGCATTCGATCTTCGACGAGGATGCCGGCAACAACGCCAACGAGCTGACGATCCGGCTCCAGCCCAACGAGGGCATGGACCTCAAGGTGACGATCAAGGAGCCGGGGCCGGGCGGCATGCGGCTGATCGAGGTGCCGCTCGACATGACCTTCGCCGATGCGCTGGGGCAGGACGAGACCGATGTTCCGGATGCCTACGAGCGGCTGATCATGGACGTGATCCGCGGCAACCAGACGCTGTTCATGCGCGGCGACGAGGTGGAGGCGGCCTGGGCCTGGACCGATCCGATCATCGAGGCCTGGGAAGCCGGGCGCGATGCGCCGCGGCCCTACGATCCGGGCTCGGCGGGGCCGGAGGAGGCATTCATGCTCTTGCACCGCGACGGGCGCCGCTGGCGGGAGATCCGGGCGTGAAGCTGATCGAATATCCCGACCGCGAGATGATGATGATCGATCTCGCGAACAGGCTCGCGGGGGAATTGAACACCGCCTTGATGTCGAACGAATTCGCCACATTCGCGGTGCCGGGCGGCACCACGCCCGGGCCGATCTTCGACGCGCTCTCCGGCGCCGACCTGCATTGGGACCGGATCCGGGTCATGCTGACCGACGAGCGCTGGGTGCCTGAGAACCACGGCCGCTCGAACACGCGGCTCATTCGGAAGCATCTCCTGACCGGCCGCGCGGCGATGGCCGAGCTCATTCCGCTCCATGCCGAGGCGGAGACGCCGGAAGAGGTGATCGACAGGCTCGCCGATGGCGTGGTGCCGCATCTGCCGATCTCGGTCCTGCTCCTCGGCATGGGCGGCGACGCGCATATTGCCTCGCTCTTTCCCGGTGCCGACAATCTCGAGGCCGCGCTCGCCTCGGACGCGCCGCCGGTAATGGCGATGCGGGCAGAGGGCGCGGGCGAGCCCCGGATCACGCTCACGGCGCCGGTCCTGCAGGGGGCGCTTTCGACCCATATCCTGATCACCGGACCGGAAAAGCGAGAGACGCTGGAACGGGTCCGGACGGCCGACCCGTTGGACGCGCCGGTGCGCGCGGTCTGGTCGGACGCCATTGTTCACTGGGCGGCGTAGGAGGCGGCGATGGACTGGACCTCTCTGAAATCGGCGGCGGCTGAGGCTGAAGGAAGGCGCATCGCGGAGATGCTCGACGCCGCCCGGGCGGCGGCGTTCGCGGTGGACGCGGACGGGCTCCATTTCGATTATTCGAAAACCACCATGTCGGCGGGCGACCGCGACCTCCTGGTGTCGCTCTACGAAGCGGCTGGCGTCCCCGCCCGCCGCGACGCGATGTTCTCCGGCGAGAAGATCAACGAGACCGAGGGCAGGGCGGTTCTGCACACCGCGCTCCGCAATCTCGACGGCGGCCCGGTGATGGTCGAGGGCGAGGACGTGATGCCGGGCGTGAAGGAGACGCTCGCGCGCATGGAAGCCTTCGCCGCCGGAATCCGCGACGGGTCGATCACCGCGCCGGGCGGCCGGAAATACACCGATGTCGTGAATATCGGCATCGGCGGCTCCGATCTCGGCCCGGTCATGGCCTGCATCGCACTGGCACCCTATGCCGATGGACCGCGCACCCATTTCATCTCCAATGTCGACGGCGCCCATGCCGCCGAGGTGCTGAAGGGGTTGGAGCCCGGCTCGACGCTCGTCATCGTCGCGTCGAAGACCTTCACCACCATCGAGACCATGACCAATGCCGAGACGGTGAAGGCCTGGCTCGCGCGCGGCGTCGGCCAGGAAAACGCCGGCGCGCATTTCGCCGCGCTCTCCACCGCCGCAGACAAGACCGCTGCCTTCGGCATCGACCCCGCGCGCGTCTTCGGCTTCGAGGATTGGGTCGGCGGGCGCTATTCGATGTGGGGGCCGATCGGGCTTTCGGTGATGCTCGCGGTCGGGCCGGTGTGCTTCCGCGAGTTCCTGAACGGCGCCCAGGCGATGGACCGCCATTTCCGCAGCGCGCCGCCCTTGGAAAACCTCCCCGTCATGCTGGCGCTCACCGGCATCTGGCACCACCAGGGCTGCGGCTACCCGACCCGCGCGGTGCTTCCCTATGAGCAGCGGCTCCTGCGGCTCCCGGCCTATCTCCAGCAGCTCGAGATGGAGAGTAACGGCAAGGGCGTCTCGATGGACGGTGCCGACCTCGCCGTGGTCTCTGGCCCGGTGGTCTGGGGCGAGCCCGGCACCAACGGCCAGCACGCCTTCTACCAGCTGATCCACCAGGGCACCGCGGTCATTCCCTGCGAGTTCATGGTCGGCGCCGAGGGGCATGAGCCGGAACTGGCCCATCACCACAGGCTCCTCATTGCCAACTGCCTCGCCCAGTCGCAGGCGCTGATGCTCGGTCGGTCGCTCGAAGAGGCCATGGCGCTAATGGAGAGGGCCGGTTTCGAGGGCGCCGAACGCGAACGCCAGGCAAGGCACCGGGTGTTCAAGGGCAACCGGCCCTCCACCACACTTGTCTATCCGAAGCTCACGCCCTACGTGCTCGGCCAGATCGTGGCGCTTTACGAGCATCGGGTCTTCGTCGAGGGCGCGATGCTCGGCATCAATTCCTACGACCAGTGGGGCGTGGAACTGGGCAAGGAACTCGCGAAGAAGCTCGAACCCCTGCTCGACGGCGCCGATGTGTCCGCCACCGACGCCTCCACCGCCGCGCTTCTGTCCGCGATCCGCAGCCGCGCGGGCTGATTTCGGCGGCCGACCGTGCTACCCTGCCGCCGTTCGGAAGGGGGAGACGGACATGGGGGACGGCACGCCCGCACCGCGCAACTTCGCGGAACGCTACGAGACCACGCTCGTTCCGGTGATCTTCGTGCCCTGGGCGCGCGAGCTGATCCGCCGTGCGGCGCCGATGGACGGCGAGCGGATCCTCGACCTCGCCTGCGGCACCGGCGTGGTGACGCGCGAGATCGCCGCGACGGGGATCCGTCCGGGAAGCCTCACCGGCGCCGATCACAGCGCCGAGATGCTGGCGGTCGCCCGGACGCGGGCCGCGGAGGCCCGGGTGGCGGCCGATTGGGTCGAGGCCGACGCCGGGGCGCTGCCCTTTCCCGATGCGAGCTTCGACCTCGCGCTCTGCCAGCAGGCGCTGCAATTCTTCCCCGACCGTACGGCGGCGCTCTCCGAACTGCGCCGCGTGCTGGTGCCGGGAGGGCGGGCGGTTTTCTGCGTGCAATGCGCGCTCGAGGTGAACCCGATGCTGCGCGCCCAGGCCGAGACGCTGGAGAAGCATGTGGGGGAGGCGGCCGGCAACGCGGTCCGGGCGATCTGCGGCCTGCCCGATGCGGACGAGATCCGGGCGCTGTTCGAGGCGGCCGGGTTCCGCGAGGTCGAAATCGAGACGGTGGCGCTGACGCTCCGCCACCCCGACGCGCGGGCCTTCGCGGAAGGCGCCATGGGCGGCATGCATACCGGCGACAAGCTCTCGGCGCTCGATGCCGACCGCCGGACGCGGAGTGTCGAGGATTTCCTGACGGCGCTTGGCCCATTGGTCACAGGGCGGGCGCTCACCTTCCCGCATGTGTCGAACGTGATCGCCGCGCGGGTCTAGCCCCGCCCGCGATAGCCCGGCACGCCCTGGTCGGGGATCCACACGCCTTCGGGCGCGGGGCCGGTCTGGTAGAACACGTCGATCGGGATGCCGCCGCGCGGGTACCAGTAGCCGCCGATCCGGAGCCATTTCGGCGCGAGGAAGTCGACGAGGCGGCGGGCGATGGCCACGGTGCAATCCTCGTGGAACGCGCCGTGGTTGCGGAAGGCGAACATGTAGAGCTTGAGCGACTTGCTCTCCACCAGCCAGGGGCCGGGCACGTAGTCGATCACCAGATGCGCGAAATCGGGCTGGCCGGTCATCGGGCAGAGCGAGGTGAATTCCGGCACCGTGAAGCGCACGCAGTACTCGGCGCCGGTCTGGGTGTTCTCCACCCGTTCGAGCACCGCGTCCTCGGGTCGCGCGGGGATCTCCGCTTTTTGCCCGAGCTGTTCGAGGCCCGCATATTTGTCGGTTCCGGTCATGGCGTCTTTCCTCCTGCGTCGCGGGGTCCTCATATACCGATGCGGATTTGTGCTGAAAGCCCGCTTTCTCGTGCTTGCTTTCGGGGCGATCCAAGGGTCTCCTGTCGGCGGGAGGACATCGCGCATGAGTGACGAAACGGCCCGCACCGGCCGTTGCCTCTGTGGCGGCGTGAGTTTCGCCTACGAGGGGCCGGAGAACTGGCGCGCGCATTGCCATTGCGAGAGCTGTCGGCGGCAGACGGCCTCGCCCTTCACCACCTTCATGGGAGTGTCGGACGGGGCCTGGCGCTGGACCGGCGAGCGCCCGGCGGTCTTTGTCTCGAGCCCCGGGGTGCGGCGCTATTTCTGCCCGATCTGCGGCGCGCCCGTCGCCTACGAGTCCGACAGGTTCCCGCGCGAGATCCATTTTTACGCGAGCCTTCTGGACGATCTTGCCGGGTTCGAGCCCGACTCCCATGTGCACTGGTCCGAGCGGGTGCCCTGGGTGCATCTCGCCGACACGCTGCCCCGGAAGGGGTGAGCCCCGGCCCGGCGTAGCCGGCGGAACGTCCGGGGGACGTTTCGAGGGGCGAACGCGCGGAGCTCCGGGACGGCGCGGGTACCCGCCAGCCCGGCGCCTTCGGCGCTGTTCGGGCGGGGTAAACATAAGGGCCGGTTCAAACAAGAGGTGATGCGGTTGCGGTGCGTTGAAACACCTCCCTCGCCTTACACCGCCACCACATTCGCCTCCGGCCCGTAGGGAAAGCCGGTGATGTTCTCCGCCCCTGCCTCGGTCACCACGAGGATGTCGTGCTCGCGATAGCCGCCCGCGCCGGGCGTGCCCTCGGGCACCCAGAGCATCGGTTCCATCGAGACGACCATGCCGGGTTCCAGGACCGTGTCGATATCCTCGCGCAGCTCCAGCCCCGCCTCGCGGCCGTAGTAATGCGACAGCATTCCGAAGGAATGGCCGTAGCCGAAGGAGCGGTACCGGAGCAGGTTCTCTCCGGCGAGGAACCGGTTCAGCTCGGCGCAGATCGCCGCGCAGGAGACGCCCGGGCGGATCAGCGAGAGGCCGAGCTCGTGGGTGGCTACGTTCGCCTGCCAGAGCCTCAGCGAGGCGGCGTCGGGCTCGCCCAGGAACAGAGTGCGTTCGAGCGCGGTGTAGTAGCCCGAGATCATCGGGAAGGCGTTGAGGCTCAGGATGTCGCCGGGTTCCAGTCGCCGCGCGGTCACCGGGTTGTGGGCGCCGTCGGTGTTGATCCCGGACTGGAACCAGACCCAGGTATCGCGGTACTCGGCGTGCGGGAAGGCGCGGGCTATCTCCAGCTCCATGGCGTCGCGGCCGGCCATCGCCACGTCGATCTCGCGCGTGCCGGGCCGGATCGCGTCGCGGATCGCCCAGCCGCCAAGATCGGCCACCCGCGCGCCCTCGCGGATCAGCGCGATCTCCTCGGACGATTTCACCATCCGCGCCGCCATGGCCGCAGGCGCGATATCCACTGTCTCGGGCGCACCGAGGAACCCGGCGAGTTTCGCCGCCTGCGCGAGCGTCAGGTGATCGCCTTCGATCCCGAGCCGCCGCGCGCCGCTTGCGAGCTCCTGGACCGCGCGCCAGAAATTGTCGCGCGCCCAGTCGGTGTAGATCACTGCCTCGCAATGGCTCCGCCGCCAGGGCTGGCCAGCGTCGATATTGGCGGCGACCACGGTGCAGGCCTCGGGCGTGACCACGAGGGCGAAGGGCCGGCCGAAGCTGCAATGGAGAAAGCCCGAGTAATAGGCGATGTTGTGCATCGACGTGAACAGGGCGGCGGGCAGGTCCGCCGCCGCCATGATGCCGCGCAGGGCGGCGAGGCGGCGGGCGTATTCGCCGGCGCTGAAGGGCAGGGGCGCCTTTTCGCCATTGTGGCAGGTGAAGCTTGCGGGGCGGTTCGCGAGTTCGGTCATCTTGTTGGTCCGGTCCTATCGGCCGGGGTGTCCTGCACCCGGCGCAGCGCATCCGGGCGTTCAGGACGAGACGGCCGGCACTGGCACGGGCCGGGCCCCGACAGGTGCCGGCGACGCCATCGCCGTGCCGGGGGCCTTTTTCGCCCTAGCGCCGGGCTGCGGGCCGGTCAAGTGCCGGTGCCATCGGCTCGATCCCGCTTATCCCGGGCGCCGCTATCTGATATCAGGAAGCGGCCGCGCTATGGTGACCGGGAAGGTGCCGTGTGGCGCCGCGCGACAACCGCAGCGGGAGAGCGACGCGCGATGAAGCTGGAAGACCGACTCGAGGAGGCACGCCGCCGCCGGGCGCTGGCCCTGGCGGCCAGGTCGGCACATCGTCCCCGCGAGACCCCCGCGGCCGAGACACGCCCGCGCACTTCACCGCCCGTGACCGCCGCCGCGCCTTCGGCCCGCTTCGCCCGTGCGCCGCTGCGGCCTGGCGCCGATCACCCGGCCCCTGCGCCGCGACTCGGTCCTGCCGAACCGGTGCTGCGGCAGGACGCGCCGGCCCGCGCCGCGCAACGGTCGGCTGCCGCACTGCACGGTCGGCTTTTCCGCGCCCTGGCCGTTGCGAGAGCGAGGGCGGTGGCGCAGGACCCCTGGCTGCGCTCCTGTCTTCTTGCGGTCATGGCGCGCGCCCGCGCCGCGTGGACGGCACTGTCCCCGCATCTCCGCCCTGCTTCCGCGCTTCCGGCCTGGGCCGTTGCGGTCGCCGCGTCCGTGGCCACGCGGCTCCGCAAGCTCCACCCGGCCGTGGCCGGGATCGCGCTGGTGGCGCTCCTGTCCGGGGCGACCTTCTACGCCCATGTCACCCGCGAGCGGCCGCCTGTGGTACTCTCGGCGCTTCCGGTTGCGACCTTGCCGCTTCCGCAGATCGACGGCGCGTCGCGGGAGGCCTGGACGAAACCTGCCGCGCTCGCGCCGGAGGGGCTGGTGCCTGAGGCCGACAAGCTCGCCGCGCTCGGCCTGCCGGACGAGGTGGCCCTCCCGCGCAGCGCGCCTGCGACAGAGACCGAGCCGATCCTCGCCATCGCCGGGCCGTCCGGCGCCCCTGCGCCGGCCCCGCCCGGCCTCCGCCCGCGTCCCCGCCCGTTGCGCGCTGGAGCGCCCGGGGCGGTCGAGACGGGTCCGGCCCAGGAGACCGGGACATTCGAGACCGGGACTTTCGCGGATCTGCGGGTGTTCATCCCGCGAAGCCTTGGACCGGGGGCCCCGGACCGCGCGCGGCTCTGGGGTGCGGCGGAAGGGGCTGGCCGGATCACCGTCGCGCTGGTGCCCTACCGGATCAGCGCCACCCATGTGCGCTACTATCACGCCGACGACCGGGCCGAGGCGGAGAGTCTCGCCGCCCGCGCCGGGGGCAGGGCGCGTGATTTCTCCGGCGCGTCGGCACGGCCCGATCCGGGCACGCTCGAACTCTACCTCGCCGGTGACCCGCCGCCGCGCGGCACCCGCCTCGTCACCCGCGCCGGCAGCGCCCTTTCGACCGCGGACCGCGAGGTGATGCGGATCCTCGAGGAGATCTTCGACTAGGTCGCGGGATCCGCCCCTCTTTGGGTCTGGAAATCCCGGGGGTGAGCGTTCGCAGGACGCGAGGGGGCAGAGCCCCCTCCAGCGCGGGGAGGTCGATCCAAGGGCGCGCCTGTGGCGCGTTGCGTCTGGCCCTCCGGGCCGCAGCCGCGGCCTCGCGGATGGCGGGCGCGCCGGTCAGCGGGCGCACGGGCATGTCGGGTCTTGAAAGGCGGGCGGGCAGCGTGTAAGTGCGCCCCACTTCCCGACAGCGACGAGCTTCGATTGACGAGCGCCCCTTCGCGTCGGTATGCAACGGATGGCCGGAAGACGGAAAGGCGGATCATGGCGAAGCGCTGGTACTCGGTGAGCGTGCTCTCGAACTTCGAGAAGAAGGTCGCGGAGCAGATCCGGCATTCGGTGATCGATGCCGGTCTCGAGGACGAGATCGAGGAGGTCCTGGTTCCGACCGAGGAGGTCATCGAGATCCGCCGCGGCAAGAAGGTCCCGACCGAGCGGCGCTTCATGCCGGGTTACGTGCTCGTGCGGATGGAGATGTCGGACGCGGGCTATCACCTGATCAACTCGATCAACCGGGTGACCGGCTTCCTCGGCCCGCAGGGCCGGCCGATGCCGATGCGCGATGCCGAGGTGAACCAGATCCTGAACCGCGTCGAGGAAGGCCAGGAGGCGCCGCGCACCCTGATCTCCTTCGAGGTGGGCGAGAAGGTAAAAGTCGCCGACGGCCCGTTCGAGGATTTCGACGGCATGGTCGAGGAGGTGGACGAGGACAACCAGCGCCTCAAGGTTACCGTCTCGATCTTCGGCCGCGCGACGCCGGTGGAGCTCGAATTCGCCCAGGTCTCGAAGCAGGGGTGATCCTCGGAGTGGGGATGGATGGGCAAGGCCGATCCCCGCATCGAACGCTACCTTTCGAAGGACCGTCCATGGCGCGCTGAGATGACCGCGCTGCGCGACGTCCTGTTGTCCGAGTCCCTGACCGAGACGCTGAAATGGCGGTCGCCCTGCTATACGGCGCATGGCGGAAACGTTCTCATGATGGATGCCCTGAAGGACACGGCGTTCGTATCGTTCTTCAAGGGCGTGCTGCTCGACGATCCCGATGGCCGTCTTGAGGCGCCGGGGCCCAATTCCCGCTCGGCGCGCTACATGAAGTTCCGGTCGGTCGTGGAGGTTGCCGCGGATGAGACGCTGCTGCGCGGTTTCGTGCGGCAGGCGATCGCCAACGAAGCGGCGGGCCGGTCCGTCGATTTGCGTGCGGAAGAATTGGATCTGCCGGACGAACTTGTCGAGGCGCTCGACTCGGATGCCGTGCTGGCGGAAGCCTGGAGGTCTTTGACGCCCGGGCGCCGGCGTGGCTGGGCGCTTCATGTCGCGGGCGCGAAACAGGCCGGGACGCGGCGCGACCGGATCGAAAAGGCGCGCCCAAGGATCCTCGAGGGCAAGGGGATGCACGACCGTTGAGCCGGCCCTTGGTAGGATTGGGTTAAGCATGATTTCGTAAGCCGGGGCGTTCCGAAAGGGAGCCTGCCCCGTGCTGCGCTTGGTCCTGCTTTACCTGCCTGTGCTGTTCCCCTCCTGGCGGTTCTTCCAGGAAGTGGGGCCGTCGCCGCGGGTGGAGTACAGGGTGGATGGCGGGGACTGGCGCGAGGCGACGGGTCGGCCCGGGCGGATGGGGCCGGGGGCGATGTTGCGCCGGCTTTTCTGGAACCCCGACTGGAACGAGACGCTGTTTCTGGTGAGCTGTGCCGAGCGACTGGTGGAAGAGCCCACGCAGCATTCGATGGACGAGATCCACGCGCGGATCGCGCGGCGGATCGGCGGCGCGGGGGTGCTGGAGTTCCGACTGGTGTTCCATGTGCGCGGTGGCGCCATGGTAAAATACCAGAGCGCGCCCGTGACATTCGGCGAGCGGGCCGGGGCCGGGGCGCGGTGAGTTTCGAGGCCGCGCTGCGAATGACCGAACTGCTGGTGAGCCTTGCGCTGCTCCAGCGCGGGGCGGAGCATCTGGCGAAAGGCGAGGGATGGATCTTCGGGCCGCAGATCGTCGCGGCGCTGGTGCTGCTGGTGGGGCTCTGGCCGGGGCCTGCGGTTTGGGGCCTTTGGGCGCTGGGGCTCTGGCAGCTCTACCGGTTCCAGGGGCCCTACAATGGCGGGTCGGACAAGATGGTGCTCCTGACGCTGAGCTTCCTTGCTGTTGCCCATGCCGCGCCGGGGCGGTTCTGGGGCGAGATGGCGCTCTCCTATCTCGCGGTCCAGCTTGTCCTGTCGTACTTCGTCTCGGGCTGGGTGAAGCTCCGCAACCCCGACTGGCGCTCGGGCCGGGCGCTTTCGGACGTGTTCGCGTTCTCGGCCTATCCGGCGAGCGAGGAACTGCGCGGTCTGTCAGATCGTCGACGGGTCCTCTTGCTCTCCTCCTGGGCGGTGATCCTGTTCGAGGTGGCGTTTCCGCTGGCGCTGGCGCACCCGGCTGCGCTCGGCCCGGCGCTGTGCGTGGCGGCCCTGTTCCACCTGAGCAATGCCTGCCTCTTCGGGTTGAACCGGTTCTTCTGGGCCTGGATCGCCGCCTACCCGGCGCTGGTCTGGTTCCAGGCCCGGATGAGCGCGGGATTTCCCTTGCAATAGCGTCGTCCCTCCCGTATTTCGCGCCGGTCGCCCGAGGGCGGCATTCCCGGTGGGAGGCGAGGCGCAGGCGTGCGCCTGGCCGGACCACATCAACCGAAGTCTCCCGGGCGCGCCCGGAAGGCGTTGAGAAAGGAGAGAGCCCATGGCCAAGAAGGTCGTCGGGCAGCTCAAGCTGCAAGTGAAGGCGGGCCAAGCCAACCCGTCGCCCCCCGTGGGCCCCGCGCTCGGTCAGCGCGGCATCAACATCATGGAATTCTGCAAGGCGTTCAACGCCAAGACGCAGGACATGGAGCCCGGTGCGCCGTGCCCGACCGTGATCACCTACTACCAGGACAAGTCCTTCTCGATGGAAATCAAGACGCCGCCGGCGTCGTATTACCTCAAGAAGGCCGCGAAGAAGCAGTCGGGCGCCAAGCTGCCGGGCCGCGAGACCGTGGGGTCGGTGACCAAGAAACAGCTCCAGGAAATCGCAGAGGCCAAGATGAAGGACCTCAACGCGAATTCCGTCGAGGCGGCGATGCAGATCATCCTCGGCTCCGCGCGGTCGATGGGTATCGAGGTGAAGGGGTAAGGCCATGGGCAAGATCGGAAAGCGCCTGAAGGCCGCCAAGGCCGCCTTCGAGGGCAAGGAAGTACTGAGCGTCGAGGACGCGGTCGCGCTGGTGAAATCGAACGCCACGGCGAAATTCGACGAGACCATCGAGATCTCGATGAACCTGGGCGTCGACCCGCGCCATGCCGACCAGATGGTCCGCGGTACGGTGAACCTGCCGAACGGTACCGGCAAGACGGTGCGAGTCGCCGTGTTCGCCCGCGGTCCGAAGGCCGAGGAAGCGACCAAGGCCGGGGCCGATATCGTCGGTGCCGAGGACCTGATGGAGACGATCCAGGGCGGCAAGATCGAGTTCGACCGCTGCATCGCCACCCCGGACATGATGCCGATCGTCGGCCGTCTCGGGAAGGTGCTGGGCCCGCGGAACCTGATGCCGAACCCGAAGGTCGGCACGGTGACGATGGACGTGGCCGAGGCGGTCCAGGCCGCAAAGGGCGGCCAGGTGCAGTTCAAGGCCGAGAAGGCGGGCGTCGTCCATGCCGGCGTCGGCAAGGTCTCGTTCGACGCGGGCAAGCTCGCCGAGAACATCCGCGCCTTCGTCGACGCAGTGTCGAAGGCCAAGCCCACCGGCGCGAAGGGGACCTACATGAAGAAGGTCTCGATCTCGTCCACCATGGGCCCGGGCGTTTCGGTCGACGTGGCGAGCGCGACCGGCAACTGACCGGAGTCGCAGAGTTTTCGGGACGGGCGGGCCGCGAGGCTCGCCCGTTCTCGTTTTCGGGGGTCGGGACGGGATTGCAACAGCGGTTGCGTAAAATGGCCCAGCCGCGCGTCGGATCGTGTCGGGCGCTGGATGTGCGCCATCTTCCTGCCATAATGGTTAATAGGGTTGGCAACGGGTGACCGCGGCCGCTTCGGCGATCTCCGCGTCGTCGGGAGGGCGATACATTGAGCTATGCATTTATTGGCGCGAAATGGGGCAATTTGGCGCTCGGCACCCCCAGCGGGAAGGTGACCTGGTCGGCGGATCTTTCCGACGATCTGAAATACAACGCGTCGCTCTATGGCGAGGATGATTTCCTCGGCGCGCTGCGCGATGCCTTCGATTCCTGGGAGAACGCGGCGTCGGTCGATTTCGCCTATGTCTCGAATCCGTCGGGCGCGGATATCTTCGTCGACATGGCTCCCTTTCCCGGCAGCGTGGCGGGCCTTGCGAGCCTGGGAACCGCCGCCGAGCTGGAGCCCGGAAAGATCGTGGCGCTGACAAACGTCGATATCCAGCTGGACAGCCTGATGACCTGGGCGCCGTTCGGCGGAGCGGCCGGATCGGATTTCTACGCGGTCGCTTTGCACGAGATCGGCCACGCGATCGGGCTCGAGCATGTGGACGACACCAGCGAGATCATGAACCCGGTCCTGTCCACCGACGAGCTGGGCGACGGCGACATCCTGGGCGCACAGGTGCTCTATGGCGCCGATCCGGGCGATGCCGTCTCGGCGGAAGCCCCCTCTTCAGGCGGTGGCGCCGAGACCGCCTCGGCCGAAAGCGACGGCGGGGGCGGCGGCGGCGGCGTGATGCTGCTTCTGGGGCTCCTGGCGTCCCTGGTGGCGGCGCTGTTCGGCGGCGGCGGGGCCGCGGTGGCGATGGCGTCTTTCGCGGGCAAGGTGGATGACGACGACACGGACCAGGACGACGATCCGGCCGGGGCCGGGGCGGGGGAGGAGCTGATGGCTTTCCTCGACCACGCCTATGGCGGGGCCGCCGGCGATCACGACGACATTCACGCGCTGACCTATGAGGACGCGTTTTCCGAACCCGAGGAGGCTTTCGTCTAGACGCCCGAATTTCCGGGATTTTCCTCTTCACATTCCTTCCGAAAGGGCCTAAACCGCCCGCGATCGGGTGGTTCGAAGATTCGGGCCGCCCGATTATTCGTCCGAGACGGCGGGTTGGCGAAAGCCTGTAATTCCTGCCCGAGACGGGAACAGAGCATTTCTTCGGACGCCGTTCGCGGCCCCGAGGGCGAGATTGCGAAGGACCCGTAAGGACTCCCGTTCGTCGGGCGTTCTGCCCGGCGGAAGCTGAGCCGGAGGGTCTTGCCCTCCAAAACTTGGAGCACTCATGGATAGAGCCCAGAAAGAGAAAGTGGTCGAGGAACTCGGCCAGATCTTCGAAAGCTCTGGCGTCGTGGTGGTTGCCCGCTACGAAGGCATGACGGTTGCTGAGATGCAGGATCTGCGGGGTCGCATGCGCGACGCTGGCGGTTCCGTTCGTGTCGCCAAGAACAGGCTCGCCAAGATCGCCCTCGAGGGGAAACCGAACGCATCGCTCGGCGACCTTCTCACGGGTATGACCGTTCTCGCCTATTCCGCGGACCCGCCGGCCGCGGCCCGGGTCATCGACAAGTTCACCAAGGACAACAAGAAGTTGGAAGTCCTGGGTGGCGCAATGGGCGGAACGGCGCTGGATCCGGCCGGTGTCAAAGCGGTCGCCGACATGCCGTCGCGGGAAGAGCTCATCGCTCAGATCGTGTCGCAGATCGGTGCGCCTGCTTCGAACATCGCCGGCGCCGTTGGCGCGCCTGCTTCGAACATCGCGAGCATCCTTTCGACAATCGAGGAGCGCGCGGAAGCCGCGTGATCCTCTCAGTCATGACTTCGTGGGGTTGAACACCCGACGTTAGGACCCATCTTAAGGAACTGTAAAATGGCAGATCTGAAGAAACTCGCCGAAGAGATCGTGAACCTCACGCTGCTCGAGGCCCAGGAACTGAAAACCATCCTCAAGGACGAATACGGCATCGAGCCCGCCGCTGGCGGCGCGGTGATGATGGCCGGTCCGGCCGCTGGTGGCGATGCCGCCGCCGCGGAAGAGGAAAAGACCGAATTCGACGTCATCCTGAAGTCGGCCGGTGCGCAGAAGATCAACGTGATCAAGGAAGTGCGCGCCATCACCGGTCTCGGCCTGAAAGAAGCCAAGGACCTCGTCGAGGCCGGCGGAAAGGCCGTGAAGGAAGGCTGCGCCAAGGCGGAAGCCGAGGAGATCAAAGGCAAGCTCGAAGCGGCTGGCGCCGAGGTCGAGCTCAAGTAATCGCCGCTCTGCGGCAAGAACGGTCGGGCCCGGAAAACGGGCCCGGCCTTCCGCGTCTCAGCAAGCCCATTCACGAGCGGGCTTTCTAAGGTGCGGATCCGGTCGGGCGGCTGCCGGTGGGACGGCAGCCTGGTATAGACCGGTCCTCCTGTTTCACCGGCATGCCCGCCCGGGCCCCGACGGGTGGTGTGTCAGCGAAAGCGAAAGGTGAAAACCGACATGGCGTCGAGCTTCATTGGTCAGAAACGTCTCCGCAAGTACTATGGCAAGATCCGCGAAGTGCTGGAGATGCCGAACCTCATCGAGGTTCAGAAATCTTCCTACGACCTGTTCCTGAATTCCGGCGATCATCCGGAACCGGCGGACGGCGAGGGTATCAAGGGCGTCTTCCAGTCGGTCTTCCCGATCAAGGATTTCAACGAGACGGCGGTTCTGGAGTTCGTGAAATACGAGCTCGAACGGCCGAAATACGACGTCGAGGAATGCCAGCAGCGCGACATGACCTATTCGGCGCCCTTGAAGGTCACGCTGCGGCTGATCGTGTTCGATGTCGACGAGGACACCGGCGCCAAGTCGGTGAAGGACATCAAGGAGCAGGACGTGTTCATGGGGGACATGCCGCTCATGACGCCGAACGGCACCTTCATCGTGAACGGCACCGAGCGGGTGATCGTCTCCCAGATGCACCGCTCGCCTGGCGTGTTCTTCGACCATGACAAGGGCAAGACGCACTCGTCGGGCAAGCTGCTCTTCGCCTGCCGGATCATTCCCTATCGCGGCTCCTGGCTCGACTTCGAGTTCGACGCGAAAGACCTTGTTTTCGCACGGATCGACCGGCGCCGGAAGCTTCCGGTGACGACGCTTCTCTATGCGCTGGGGCTCGACCAGGAAGGCATCATGGATGCCTATTACGACACCGTCGATTTCAGCCTGAAGAAGAACAAGGGCTGGGTGACCAAGTTCTTCCCCGAGCGGGTCCGGGGCACCCGTCCGACCTTCGACCTCGTGGACGCGGCGACCGGTGAGGTCATCGCAGAGGCCACCAAGAAGGTGACGCCGCGCGCGGTCAAGAAGCTGATCGACGACGGCAAGGTCAGCAATCTCCTGGTGCCGTTCGACCATATCGTCGGCCGCTTCGTCGCCAAGGACATCATCAACGAGGAAACCGGCGCGATCTATGTCGAGGCCGGCGACGAGCTGACCTGGGAAACCGACAAGGACGGCAACGTCACGGGCGGGACGCTCAAGGCGCTTTTGGACGCGGGCATCACCGATATCCCGGTGCTCGACATCGACAACATCGCGGTCGGCGCCTACATGCGCAACACGCTGGCGGCCGACAAGAACATGGGCCGCGACACCGCGCTCATGGATATCTACCGGGTGATGCGCCCGGGCGAGCCGCCCACCGTGGAGGCCGCCTCGACGCTGTTCGACTCGCTGTTCTTCGACAGCGAGCGCTACGACCTCTCGGCCGTGGGCCGGGTGAAGATGAACATGCGCCTCAACCTCGACGCGCCCGACACCCAGCGGACGCTGCGGCGCGAGGATATCGTGTCCTGCATCAAGGCGCTCGTGGACCTGCGTGACGGCCGCGGCGAGATCGACGACATCGACCACCTCGGCAACCGCCGGGTGCGTTCGGTCGGCGAGCTGATGGAGAACCAGTACCGCGTTGGCCTCCTGCGGATGGAGCGCGCGATCAAGGAGCGGATGTCGTCGGTCGAGATCGACACGGTGATGCCGCAGGACCTGATCAACGCGAAGCCGGCGGCGGCGGCGGTGCGGGAATTCTTCGGCTCCTCGCAGCTCTCGCAGTTCATGGACCAGACCAACCCGCTCTCGGAGGTCACCCACAAGCGGCGCCTTTCGGCGCTTGGCCCGGGCGGCCTGACACGCGAGCGCGCCGGCTTCGAGGTGCGCGACGTGCACCCGACCCACTATGGCCGGATGTGCCCGATCGAGACGCCGGAAGGCCCGAACATCGGCCTGATCAACTCGCTCGCGACCTTCGCGCGGGTGAACAAGTACGGTTTCATCGAGACGCCCTATCGCAAGGTCGAGCATGGCAAGGTGACCGACGAGGTCCAGTACATGTCGGCGACCGAGGAGATGCGGCATGTGGTGGCGCAGGCCAACGCCTCGCTCGACGGCGAGGGCCGCTTCGTCAACGAGATGGTGAACACCCGACAGTCGGGCGAATACACGCTCGCGCCGGTCGAAAGCGTCGACCTGATCGACGTCTCGCCGAAGCAGCTGGTGTCGGTGGCCGCCTCGCTGATCCCGTTCCTCGAGAACGACGACGCGAACCGGGCGCTGATGGGCTCGAACATGCAGCGTCAGGCCGTGCCGCTCCTCCAGGCCGAGGCGCCGCTCGTCGGCACCGGCATCGAGGGCAAGGTCGCGATCGACTCGGGCGCCTCGATCCAGGCGCGCCGGGGCGGGATCATCGACCAGGTGGACGCGCAGCGGATCGTTGTCCGGGCGACGGAAGATCTCGAGCCGGGCGATCCGGGCGTCGACATCTACCGTCTGCGCAAGTTCCAGCGCTCGAACCAGAACACCTGCATCAACCAGCGGCCGCTCATCAAGGTGGGCGACACGGTGCTGAAGGGTGAGGTGATCGCCGACGGTCCGTCGACCGACATGGGGGAACTGGCGCTCGGCAAGAACGTCGTCGTCGCCTTCATGCCGTGGAACGGCTACAACTACGAGGACTCGATCCTGATCTCCGAACGGATCGTGCGCGACGACGTGTTCACCTCGATCCATATCGAGGAGTTCGAGGTCGCCGCCCGCGACACCAAGCTCGGGCCCGAGGAAATCACCCGCGACATTCCGAACGTCGGCGAGGAGGCGCTTCGCAACCTCGACGAGGCCGGCATCGTCTATATCGGCGCCGAAGTGGGGCCGGGTGACATTCTTGTCGGGAAGATCACGCCGAAGGGCGAGAGCCCGATGACGCCGGAGGAAAAACTCCTCCGCGCGATCTTCGGCGAGAAGGCCTCGGATGTGCGCGACACCTCGCTCCGGCTGCCGCCGGGCGATTTCGGCACCATCGTCGAGGTTCGGGTGTTCAACCGCCACGGCGTCGAGAAGGACGAGCGGGCGCTGCAGATCGAGCGCGAGGAAGTCGAGCGTCTGGCCCGTGACCGGGACGACGAGCTCGCGATCCTCGACCGCAACATCTACGCGCGCCTCAAGGACATGATCGTCGGCAAGATGGCGATCAAGGGCCCGAAAGGCGTGAAGCCCAAGTCGGAAGTCACCGAGGAACTGCTCGACAGCCTGTCGCGCGGCCAGTGGTGGCAGCTCGCGGTCGGCGAGGACTCGGAAGCCCAGGCGATCGAGGCGCTGCACGCCCAATACGAGGCGCAGAAGCGGGCGCTCGACGCGCGGTTCGAGGACAAGGTCGAGAAGGTCCGCCGCGGCGACGACCTGCCGCCGGGCGTCATGAAGATGGTCAAGGTCTTCGTGGCGGTGAAGCGCAAGCTGCAGCCGGGCGACAAGATGGCCGGCCGTCACGGCAACAAGGGCGTCATCTCCAAGGTCGTGCCGATGGAGGACATGCCGTTCCTGGGCGACGGGACTCCGGTCGACTTCGTGCTGAACCCCTTGGGCGTGCCGTCGCGGATGAACGTGGGCCAGATCCTCGAGACCCATATGGGCTGGGCCTCGCGGGGGCTGGGGATCCAGATCGACGAGGCGCTCGGCGCCTATCGCCGGTCGGGCGACCTGAGCCCGGTCAAGGACGCGATGAAGATCGCCTATGGCGAGGACGTCTATGCCGAGGGCATCGAAGGGATGACGGAAGACCTCCTCGTCGAGGCCGCCGGCAACGTCACCCGCGGCGTTCCGATCGCGACGCCGGTCTTCGACGGCGCGAAGGAAGCCGACGTGAACGACGCCCTGAAACGGGCGGGCTTCTCGGAATCGGGGCAGTCGGTCCTCTATGACGGCCGCACCGGCGAGCAGTTCGCGCGCTCGGTCACGGTCGGCATCAAGTACCTCCTGAAGCTGCACCACCTGGTGGACGACAAGATCCACGCGCGCTCCACGGGCCCGTACTCGCTCGTCACGCAGCAGCCCCTGGGCGGCAAGGCCCAGTTCGGCGGCCAGCGTTTCGGCGAGATGGAGGTCTGGGCGCTCGAAGCCTATGGCGCGGCCTACACGCTGCAGGAGATGCTCACCGTCAAGTCGGACGACGTGGCAGGCCGGACCAAGGTCTACGAGTCGATCGTCAAGGGCGAGGACAACTTCGAGGCGGGCGTGCCCGAGAGCTTCAACGTGCTCGTGAAGGAAGTCCGCGGCCTCGGCCTCAACATGGAACTCCTGGATGCGGAGGGAGACGACGACGCGGGGATCGCGGCCGAGTGATCGGCCCGAGCCCCTTCGTCCCCATCCGCAAGATTAGGAATCGAAAATGAACCAGGAACTGACCACCAACCCGTTCAACCCGCTCGCGCCGGTGAAGACCTTCGACGAGATCAAGATCTCGCTGGCCTCGCCGGAGCGGATCCTGAGCTGGTCCTATGGCGAGATCAAGAAACCCGAGACGATCAACTACCGCACGTTC
>JBNKWI010000036.1:0-30349 GCA_050299695.1 Paracoccaceae bacterium | reverse complement strand
CCAGGAGGTTGCCGCACCCGTGATCGTGGAGAGCACCCGCCCGGTCACTCCGAACACGACGGATTGTGCCGGGATCACAGGCAGGGTCTCGGAGCTCGCGCCGGCGGCAATGGTGTGGTCGATCTCGACCACGCGGAACGTGGTCGCCGCTCCGTTGGGCGAGAGCGAGCCGCTCCCCACCACCCAGGCCTGACCGTCGAACTGCGCCGCGGAGCCCTCGTCGGCGATCCAGCCTTGCCAACCCGCCTTGGGAGCAACGAAAGCCCAGCCGCCATTCACGTAGACCGCCGCCTGCCCATCCGCGCCGCTCCAGGCACCGGTCGCACCGGTCGGCACCGCGTAGATGTCGCCTTCGGCCGGGGAGGCGGGCGGCTGGGTGAGGCTGCGCGAGGCGAGCGTGAGCTGGGCCAGCGCGTCGAGCCGCACCAGCGCCTCGTTCACCGTCACGTGCTTCTGAGCCTGCGAGGGCTGCAAAAGCGGCAGCCCGAGGGTCGGCGTGCTAGTCATTGATCGCGATCCTTCCGAATGGTCCGGGACCGTAGCGGTCCGAAAGCTGAGCGACTTCAATGGTGTAGGGACCGGAAATGCCGTCGGCTGCCTTGTCGGCGTCGGCGTAGGTCCAGGAGGCTTGGGGCACCGTCGCTTCGCGAACGAGCGCCCCGCCACCGAAGACCCGCACGAGATATTCCTCACGCGCCTCACCGAGCGGCACGTCGAGGCCGAGCCAGGAATCGCCGTCGATCCGGGTTCTGCGGATCCAGCGGATTGCCGTATTGCCAGCGGGGTCGATCACCGCGCGCAGATGCACTGGCGCATAGGGACGGAGGCCGACCCCATCGAAGGCCCGTTCCGTTTCGGCATAAACCGGGTCGTCCACGGGGAGACTGGACGGCCCGATCCTGTAGCGGCGCGCCAAGCCGCGTTCTGACGAGGACAGGCCGATCTGTACCAGCGCGCCGCTGAGCGGCACCACTGTGCTGCCGGCCGGCCAGACCGCCGGCATCACGGCGTCGGTCCCGGCCTGTCCCCGCAGGCGCAATGAAAGCTCGTAGAGGTCCTCGCCGATCAAGGCCGCGTTCCGAAACTGGAAGATTTCCCACAGGTCGGACTGCCCGTCACCGATGGCCACGGCATTTGCGCCGTTGAGGAGGTCTGCTTCGCTCACGGACTCGAACGCGCCGCCCGAAAGCCGTAGCCGGAGTGCCGCTCCCCTGTCCCACAAGCCCGGCGCCGCGGCGGCGAGGTCAGTCTCGGTGATGCCGATCGCAGAGGGATCGCCCACTTCGGTATCGAGAACGAACCCGTCCGCGGAGGAGGATTTGAACACCGCCGACGAGCCGGGCCAGGGATCGGCCGCGACGGCGACATGGGGCGCATGAGGCACCTCGTCGCCGGTGACGAGCGGCAGATCGAGGAAGACCGGGTGGACAGGAACCGGCGCAACGAACGGCACCGGTGCAGCCCCGGTATCGTCGAAATCGGAGGACGGCGTGTAGAGATCGGCATCGACGCGGATCGCGCTCGCGATCTGGAGGCCCGCCTGCTCCAGCCGGTCGATACGGTAGCGCGCGGTATCGCCGCCGTCCTCCACGGTCACGACGTCGCCGACCGAGACCTGCGTGCGCGACGGCGGCAGCGAGAAGCGCAAACTGTCGCGGGCCACGCGCGCCTCCGCGAGCCAGCGTTCCGCGATCGCCCGCAGTTCCGACTGGGTCAGGAGAAGCGGCAATTCGGTCTGCGTGACCGTCTCAACGGTCTCGTCGGGAAAAACCGCCTCGCCGCTGCGGATCTGGTAGGATCCTTCCGCCTCCATGGCGCTGATCCGGACCCGCCCCACCATCTCGGCTTCGGGTGCACGTACGCGCTCGATCGTGCCCGGCACTTCATCGGTTTCCGCCAGATCGCTTGTCGCAATCGCACCTTTGGGCCGCGCGTCGCGAGACCGGAACACGATCTGACCGCTTTTTTCCAGCGCGTCGAACCCATAGGCCAGCATCAGCGGCTGCAGCGCCGATCGCGCTGTTCCCGCACCCTCGCCCGAGAACCCCCTCACCACGCCATAGAGCGCGCTCACGTCGATGTCGGTCACTCCCGAGCCGCGGCAGATCTCCCGCACCACTGAGGCCAGCGCCCGCGAGGACGTCCGCCCATTCAGCCAGTGGCCCCTGCCGTAGTTGCCGCCGTCGCTCCAGAGCGCGCGATTGTTCGGGAAGAACGGAAACGGTCGCGCATCCCAGGCCCAGACGAACGCGTGGCCGGTATCGACCATCGGGCCGCCGTAGATCGGCGATACCGGGTTGATCGCCGGATCGGACCAGTAGCCGAGCTGAGCGATCAGGAACTGCATCTGCATCGTGTCGTCCCTGCGTCCGGACGAAAATGGCGGCAGACCCGATTCCGACGATTTCGGATCGAAGAACCTGTTCGGCGCGTTGGCGCCCTTGTCGATGGCAGCACAGCCGATCTCGGTGAACCAGATCGGCTTTGACCGGGGCACCCAATCCGTCGGCGTTGCCGAGCGCACGCCACCCGGACGGTCGTGGTGCGGCTGGCTCCACCAGGCACGGATGTCCTTGTAGCGGTAGACCCAGTCTTCGCCATACGCCCCGTCCGAAATAGGGCTGCGCATCTGGTCTTCGGCATCTGCCTCTGACGCGTAGAACCAGTCGAAGCCTTCGCCGCCTTCGATGTTTCCGCGCAGGTAGTCCAGATTGTAGATCGTACCCCAGTCGATATCGGCATGGCTCTCGCCATCGCGCCAATCCGCGAGCGGCATGTAATTGTCTATACCGACGAAATCGACGTCCGGATCGGACCAAAGCGGATCGAGATGGAAGAACAGATCGCCCGACCCGTCCTGCGGCTGGTAGCCGAAGTATTCCGACCAATCCGCCGCGTAGCCGATTTTCGTGTCGGGGCCGAGAATCTGGCGGACATCGGCGGCCAGCGCCCTGAGAGCGGCTACTGCCGGAAATATGCCCCCTGCCCCGCGGATCTGGGTGAGGCCCCGCATCTCCGAGCCGATGCAGAACGCGTCGACCCCGCCCGCCGCCGCGCAGAGATGCGCATAATGCAGGATGAATTTTCGGTAGGAGCTCTCGGGCGCTCCCGAAAAGGCAACGGTCGAGCCAGAGACGATGAAATCGCCAGGGGCTGCGGTCCCGAAGAAGGCGGCCACCTCCGCATCGGCCGCTGCCGTGCCATCCGGGCTGCCTGCCGTCCCAGGCGCGGCCGACAGCGTGATCCGACCGCGCCAAGGGAGCGCCGGTTGATCCACAGCGCCGCTCCAGGGATCGTGCAATCCGTTGCCGGCAAGCTGTTCCATGAGGAGAAACGGGTAGAACATCACCTCGCGCCCATCTGCGCGCAACTCGGAGATCGCCTCTACGACCGACGCATCGGCAGGCGTGCCACCATAGATCGGCCGATCTTCTTCGTAGGGCACAACTCCGGCCTGGGCTCTGGTCAGCCCGGAAACGGACCAGGGCATCTCGACGCCGTCCAACGCCGCCTGCTCGACTCGAGGCGCGACGTCGCACAGCCCGCAGCGCAGATCCGTTCCGAACCAGGACACGACGAGCGAGGTCGCCTTGTGGTTCGGGAGCTCGGATCGCATGGCATCGAGCGCGGCCGCGCAATCAGTGACCCCCAATGGGGAATTCACATTGACCGAGACGTTCCTGCCCGGCCCGTTCGAAACATGCACTGGCGTGGTCGCAAGCGCGTACTCGCCCGTTCCGGGGACGAGCGCGACGGCACGGATCGCACTCGCAAGATCGGTATCCGCCAGCGTGCCGGACTGCTCGCGGCGCACGACCTCGAAATTGAACTGCGGCACCCGATTGCCGAACTGGCCGAGATCCAGATCCTCGATCACGACATATGCCGTCCCGCGAAAGGCGGGCGCCGAACCGGCGCCTTCCACGGCCTCGAGCTTCGGATCCGGAAGTTGCGTTTCGCTCCCGGAGTAGAAGCGCATGTTCAGATCCCTGGGCGCGATCTCGTTACCGTCCGCCCAGATTCGTCCGAGCCGCGCGATTTCACCTTTGCCGAGTGCAATCGCGAGGCTCACCGAATAGCTGAAGCTGTTTACCGTCGTGGCGGGCGGTGCACTGCCCTTGCCGCCCGACGAAACACGCTGCGTCTTCACTCTTTCCAGGAATCGCGACGCCCAGACCACCTGGCCGGCGACCCGCATCCTTCCAAAGGTCTCCGGCACCGGTGCCCCTTCGCTGGCGCCTGACAGTCGGAAACGATCGACCTTGCCTTGATCGACGATTTCTCCGCCGGCACCCAGGAGACGCTGCCCGAAGACCTGTCGGTCGATCGCCTGGCCGATTGTGCCGCCAATCGCGCGACCGATCACGACGGAAGACAGGCCGAGGATGCCGCCGCCGAATGCGCCGCCCGCTGCCGCGCCAACTGCGGAAAGAACGATCGTAGCCATCAGGCGGACCCTCCAGGAAAGCAAAACGCGGCGACGATCCGACGCTGCCAAGGCAGCGAAAGGGAGTTCTCGACCACACCATGGCCGGAATAGGCGTGTACGAAGGAAGGAGCTGTTCCCACCGAGGCGACGATTCCGAGATGCTTGGCCACCAGGCCGTCCCGCATCCTGAAGAGAACCACATCACCGGCCTCGAGGGGCTCGAGCGGCTTCGCCACAAGATGCCGCGCAGCGCCGTGCCACAGCACTTCCTCGCCGGACGTCTCGGACCAGTCGCGGCTGTAGGGCGGCGGCGTTTCGGGCTCCTCGCCCTTGATCGCCCGCCAGACCCCCCGGATCAGCCCGAGACAATCCGCGCCGGCACCACATACAGATCCCTGGTGCCGATACGGCGTCCCGATCCAGCGGCGCGCCTCGGCCACGATATCCGAGCGCCCGCTCATGCGCCCAGGCTCCCGCCGTCGTTCACGCCCTTCTTCTGGGGGTAGCTCATCAGCCAGTCTTCACCCGGAATGTTCGGGAACCCCCTGAAATTCAAAAAGTTGGAGAACTTCTCCCTACAGGTCGCAGCGCGCCGATCGCAGCCTGCCTCGACTCGAACGATGTCCCCGGCCGCAACAGCGGCCCGTAGTGTCTCCCACAGTTCCAGGCGCCGCGTACCTGTCTTCGAAATGTCGGCCTTCACGATCCCGACGAGGCCCGCCGCGTTGCCGGACAGGACTCGAACACGGCCACGGGCGAACCAGCCCTTCGCGAAGCCGCCGGTATCCGGCAAGGTCAGGATGCGCCCGTCTTCGGCCAGAGTCAGAGGGCCTTCAAGGAAATAGCCTGGCGTCGCCAGATCGAACCCGCAGGCCGCATCGCCCAGAACCGCAGGACATGTTGCCTGGTAGGCACGCCCTCGGGGCTGGTTCAGGACTTCGGACAGGCCACGCAACTCGGCGCGGAACCCGCCCCCAGACCGGGTGATCTCGCCAAGCGACCCGCGAAACAGCAATACACGCTCGGACACGTCCTGCCAGTTCACCAGCCAGGCGCTGACTTCGGCGCCGTCGAAACGGCCGGCTGCGATGTCCGCCTCGCGCACCGAAGGATCGCTGAGGGCGCCGACCACCTCAGAGTTGTCCACCGACAGCCCGGTGACCTGCTCGACCGCCCGCGCGGTCATGCCGGTATCGGCCCGAAACGCGACGCCGTCGAAGGAAAGTGTCCGGTCGTGGTCGGTGAACCCGTAGACCGTGCCATCGCGGCGCGTGACGTTCCAGCAACGGCAGACCGAGGTCGATCCGCTTGCCAGATGCTGCGCCAGGGGATTGCCGGCGCCACTCAAATCCGCACCTCCACAACCGGCACGGAAGGAACTTCGCCCGCCTGGAAACTCGCAACCGACGTCACGATGCGATCAGTGTCGAACCGCACCGGGACATCGAACTCAAACCCTGCGGTAACCACTTCGCCCACCCCCGGCGCCACGACAAACGTCAGCTCGCCACGGGTCGTGTCCACCGTGAAATCCGTCCCCTCGACGCTCTCAGCGCCGCCAACACCGGCAACCACCGTTCCGGCCACTGGCTTCCGGATCTCGCGCATGTAGGCCGAGCCGCCGGACTGGTAGCTCTTCGTCAACATGAACACCGTCGCGACGCCGTCGCCCGTGCCGATCACCTGGTCGCCAAAGGCGGGCGTATCGAGCGGCGCGCAGGATTTGTAATCGGCCCAATCCTTCCAGCGGAAACCGTAGAGCTGGCCATGTCGCGCCTCGAAGAACGTCAGCAGGGTCTCGATATCGGACAGAGACCGCATGCCGAGCCCCGCGTCGTACCGGTGACGGGAGGCCGACCAGGGCGTGTTGCGCTCTTCGAATCCGTTCGCCAGCGTGATGATCTCGGTCCGCCGCTCGGGCCCGCCCGACGAGCCGAAGCTGAGATTGGTCGGGAACCTATCCTCGTGAAACCCCATGGCTTTCTCCTCAGCGATTCCGCCGCGCCGAGTTCAGCGCGCGCGACATTTGCGCCGCGATCTGACTCCGCGACCGTTCGAACCCGGCGACATCCGGCGTGGAGATGTTCATCACGACTGTCACAGGCCGGCCGCCGCCCTCGGTCGCGACACCGAGCCGGCCGTCCGCCCCGCGCCGTAGCGGCATGATCGCTTCCGGCCCCGCCTCCCCCATCAGGCCCAAGCCACCTCGCATGGGAAAATACGTGGAGCCGCCGACGATCCCGCCGGTTGCGAACGGTACGACGCGCCCTTGGGAAAAGGCCGCCCCATCGGCAAAGGGCAGCAGCCCGTTCAGGGCGCTTTCGACTCCGCGCCCAAGAAGGCCACCGAGATGACTGAACACCGGATTGACCGCGGCGTTGTACGCGGCCTTGGCGATGGAGTTTCCCAGGCCGAGCAACGTGTCGGAGAGCCGGTCACCATCGAAAACAACGCTTTCGAAGGCGCCCTTCAAGCTCCGGGACATACTCCGGCTGAGACTTTGCACCTCGCGGCCGGTATCCGCAATCGTCGCCCGCATGGAGGTGAGCTCGCCCTCGAACGCCGCCGCGACATCGACCGTCCCGGACATGGTGCGCTCGAGTGCCGCCACCTGCCCGGCAAAGTCTTCAAGATCCTCGTAGTCAGCCATCACTTGGCCTCCATCTGATCCGGAAATGCCCGAGAAAGGGCCTCCAGCCGATCGCGATTGAGTGGCCCGTCACCCGGCTCACGGCCAAGCATCAGTGCCAGTTCGGCCGGCGTCAGGTTCCAGAACACGTAGGGTTCGAGTCCGAGCCCTCGTATTCCGGCCCGCATCAAAGCCGGCCAGTCGAAACCCGTCACGACGCGGAGTCCGAAGGCAGCGAAAACGCCCGGACAAGGAGTCGTCCCGCCACACGCGCGGCCTCGAGGGGCCCTCCGCCGATTTCTGCCGACAGAAGATCCTTCGCGTTGCCCCGCCATCCACCGCCGCGGAGCCCGGCGACGATGAGCGCCAGGACATCCCTGGACGAAGGCTTGCCCATTTCGAACCGTTCGACCAGTTCGACGAGCGACCCCGCGCCCAGCTCCTCCTCGAGCTCGGCCAGAGCCCCCAAGGTCAACCGCAGCACCCGGGAAGCGCCATCGATCACGAGCTCAACCTCGCCCGCCCAGGGATTGGCCATCAGAGCGCCGTGAAGCTCAGTTGACCCGCCGAAGCGAGCGACAGCTCATAAGTCGCCTCGCCGTTGTAGCTGCCTGCGTATTCGATCGAAGTGATCTGGAACGGCCCCTCGACCACACCAAAATCCGGGATGATCACCTGAAACGCTGGCGTCTCGCCGTCGAAGAAGATCTGCCGCGCGCGCTCATCCGTCGCATCGTCACGGAACACGCCCGAGCCCGAGATCGACGCCGACTTCACGCCGGCCCCGCCCAGGAGCTGACGCCAGCCCCCCGAGCTTTCGAGGCTCGTCACGTCGACGCTCTCGGCGTTGAAACTCAGCCGCGTCGCACGCAGACCCGCCACAGTCTGAAACGCCCCCGCGCCGTCCAGGTCGACCTTGATCAGAAGGTCCTTACCGTTCTGGGCACCCATGGTTCACCTCCAATAGGAAAGTCTTGTCAGTCCAGCTCCACACGGGCGCTGAAGGTCAGATCGATACGGCGCACGTCGTTCTTGCGCGCCCGCCGGGCACGGGCCCGCAAGAAGCCCAGCGTCACAAGCCGTCCCCTGTCGAGCGCCAGATCGGCATCCACGAGGGCATCCGAAATCGCTGCAGCCGCTGCCTTGGCCGCCCGGAAGCCAGCCGCGGCGGTGACGACGCTCACGGTAAAGCGATGCTCCGCGCCGTGTCCGGACTTGTCCGACGCGTCACGCACCTCCTCGGGCCCAAGGCTCACATAGGTTGTCGGCAGGGTCCCCGCCGGCACGACGTCGTAGACGGCACCGCCAACCAGCCCGCCGAGCACGGCATCGCCGACGAGGCGCTGGTAGACCGCCTCCTGCAGCGCGGCAGATCCTGAATAGCTCATGCAGCCACCTCTTCCTGAGCAAAGCAGGTCAGAGTGCACCCGCCATCGTCATTGTCGCTCACTGCAAGAATGCGGAACACGCGCGCACCCTCGCGAAAACGCTGTTCCGGACGCGGCCGCGACGGCGCACCAAACGGAGCCGCCCGCACGGTGATCCGGTAGGGCGCAGTCGAAACCGTCGCCGCGTCCACACCGCGCTCCTGTCCCGACGCTGGCCGGATCCGCGCCCAAAGGGTGCCGAGCGCAACCCAACTCTGGGTGAACCCCCCGGCCCCGTCGGGAACGTTCTGCGCCTCTTCAAGGACGAGGCGCCGGTCGAGCACGGGCACAGCCATCACCGCCACCGTCCGAACAGCCGCATGACGCGAAACGGCGCGATCAGCTGCATCACGCGCGTTGGCAGCACTCCGCCGTCGCCGCCGTCTCGGCGATTGTCGTGAAAGTCGGCTGCAAGGATGAGCACTGCCTGCCGCAGGTCCGCAGGAACTTGCGACCAATCCGCCCCATAGCCGGCAACAAGCTCGACTTCGACGCTCCCGGCAACCGGGACGGTCGGCAGCCCGAAGCCCTTCGACGCCAAGGCTGGAACCTGAATATCCTGTTCGAGGACATAGGAACTCGGCGGGATAACCGTTTCGCCGCCATCCCCTTCGAGGATCTTGAACGACACGATCTGGGTGACCGGCGCCACCGGCAACTCTTCCCGCTGGAAACCGCGCCAGGACGTGAGCCGCCAACGGAACGTGCGCGAAAAAAGCGCCTTGGTCGTCCGCGCCTCAATAGCAGCAATCGCCGCGCGAAGCTGTGTCTCCAAAAGGGAATCCTGCGCCGCATCGTCTGCGAATCCGGTCCCCAGTTTGAGGTGGTCCCTGAACTCGGCCACCGGCAGCAGCGAAGCCGGCACTGGCGTCAGCTCGACTAGGATCATGTCAAGTCTCCGATAACCAGCCCTCCGCAAGACCGGACCATGGGCCCGGCGCACCAGTCAGGGCGCACGCCTCCGCGTCGATCCGACGGAGGAAGCAGATCACGGCACGGAACATCCGGCGCGCGCCCCTGCGGACCGGGTGTGATCCCCGGTCCGCGCGGATTCATCGTCAGGAGACCCCGAACTTGAGCAGCTTGATCGCCGCGAAGTCGCTGACGTCACCGCCGATGCGCTTCGTCGCATAGAACAGCACATTGGGCTTCGCCGAGAACGGATCGCGCAGGATCCGGAGATCGGGACGCTCGGCCACGGTGTAGCCCGCGCCGAAATCGCCGAAGGCGATGGCCGTGGTGTCGGTCCCGACATCCGGCATGTCCTCGGCAACCAGCACCGGATAGCCCAGAAGCCGTGCCGGCTCGCCCGCCGAAAGCCCGTCCGACCAGAGGAAGCGCCCGTCGGCGTCCTTGATCTTCCGGACCAGGCCCGCGGTCTTCGAGTTCATCACAAAGGTCGCGTTCGCGCGGTACTGTGCGCCCAACGCATAGACGAGATCGACGATGGCGTCGGCAGGTGCCGAGGTATCGAAACCGCCGGCGCTGCCAGTCGCGACATAGCCAAGCGATCCCCAGGCCCAGCTGTCATTCGCCACAACCGGGCGCGTCAGGAAGCCGCGCGGCTTGTCGATGCCGTCGCCCGACACGAACGCTGTCGCCTCGGCCCGCGCGAACTTGTCGGCGATCCGCCCCGCGAGCCATCCTTCGATGTCGAAGGCGGAATCGTCGAGGAGCCGCTGCGAGGCCTTGGGAAGCGCCGACAGCTCGTGGAGCTGGATCGTGATCCGCTCGATCTGCGGCGTCGAGGTCTCGGTCACCGCAGAGGTCTCTGAAGCCCAGCCCGAACCGACATCGGTGTGGTCGATCAGAACGTCGAACGACGTCGCCTCGACATTGACGACGTTGGCGACCTGGCGGATCGACGCGGTCGAGCTCAGAACGCTGCGGATCGACTCCGCGGTCTGCGGGTCGACGAGATAGCCGCCCTCCGCCGCCACCGCGGTGTTCAGCGCCTTCTCCTCGAAGTCGAGGCCGCGAAGCCCGTCATCATCGCCCGCCCGCACATAGGCTGCGAAAGCCTTGCGGTGAGGGGCTTCGATTTCCGCCGACACCGACAGTGCCGGGCGGCGCAGAGAGGTGGATTTCCGATCCAGCATAGTCAGTCGCTCTTCCTGTTTCTCAAGCCTGGAAATGATGTCGGTCATGAAGCCGGACAGCTGGGTCTTCACCTCGGCCGCCGGATCTCCGGCCGCGGACGCACTCGTCCCGGCCCGAGAATTCGTCTCGGAATTGCTCATCGGTCATTCCTGTTTTTCGGTTGTGTTGACGTCGCGGGCCTAGGATTTGGCCAGCATGTGGCGTGCGGCTTCGAACGCATCCGCCAGATCGCGCAGAATCCCTTCTCCGGGCGCATCGCCCTTGCCGCCGATCCGCGCCTCGGGAAGCATGGGAAAGGTCACCAGCGACACTTCCCAGAGCTCGAGATCCTTGAGCAGACGACGGCCCTGGTCGTCCTTGCGCGCAACCACAGTCCGGTATCCGATCGACAGGCCGTCGATCGCGCCCGCAGAAAGGAGATGGGCCGCTTCCCTGCCCCTGGTGATGCCATCGAGGAGCCGGCCCCGAACGAACAGCCCGCGCTTGTCCTCCCGGACTTCTTCCCAGACGCCGATTGGCTGGGCAGGATCGTGCTGCCAGAGCATCTTTACCCGACGCCCGTCCTTCTCCAGCGCCGCCAGCGACTTGGTATAGGCACCCGCCTCGACGATGTCGCCGCCGCGGTCTTCCATGCCGAAGAGCGACGCATACCCTTCGATCACGTGTCCGTCCTTCAGGTTCAAGCCATTGACCGAACTGCAATACTTGCGCTCGAGCACGTCCGCAGCCTTGTAAAGCTCGCTCATGCCTCGTCCTCCTGGGCAAGGGGCGGCAGCCCCAGCAAAACTCGTTTCTCGGCGTCGGTCAGGAACTCGGCCTCGCCGACCCTCCGCCACAGGTTGTCGCGCTCGGATGCCAGCGCCGGGACCTGGTCGATATCGGGCTTGAGCACCGCCTTGCCCTCGGAGTGGGCGTCCAGCCAATGCGACAATCCCGCAAGGAATCGCTGCGCCAACGGCACCACGGCAAGCCGATAGAAGGCGCGGTTGGCCTCCTGATAGTTGGCATAGGTCGCGTCTCCGGGAATCCCCAGAAGCATCGGCGGCACCCCGAATGCCAGCGCGATCTCGCGCGCGGCGGCCTCCTTCGTCTTCTGGAACTCCATGTCGGAGGGGCTGAACCCCATCGGCTTCCAGTCGAGCCCGCCTTCGAGCAGCATCGGCCGGCCGGCATTCCGTGCCCCTTGGTGATGGCTTTCCATCTCCATCAGAAGCCGGTCGTATTGTTCCGCCGTCAGGCTCGAATGACCGTCCCCGCCGGAATAGACGATCGCGCCGGAGGGACGCGCCGCGTTGTCGAGCAGCGCCTTCGACCAGCGCGACGCAGAGTTGTGAACGTCGATCGCCGATGCCGCCGCCTGTAGCGGAGACAGACCATAGTGATCGTCGAGCGGATGAAACGCCCGGAAATGAAAGATCACCGGCGCCCCGTCGCCAAGACGGAACAGATGCTTCTTCGAACCGACCGCGTATTCGTACCCGATCGGCCAGCCATCCGCGCCCGGGATCAGCCGCATGCGGTCGGAGCGCAGCACGTGCATCTCCTGGGGAAGAAGCGCGGTGCCGGCATTCACCGCCTCAATGTAGACATTGCCCGAAAGGAGCAGCTGGCCGAACGCCGCTTCGAGGAATTCCGCGCGCCCCTGGGCCGAATTCGGCCGGTCGACCAGGCCAAGGATCGGATGGGTCTCGTACCGCCTGCCGTCCTCCAGAAGCTGAAGCGGCAACGACGCGGCCGCCTCGGAAATCAGCTTCACGCAACGGAACCCGACGGGGTTCGACGTGAAGCCCGACTTGGTCAGGCTTACGGTGTCGCGCGGCGTCCAGGCCACGCGGCCCGAGCTGTGATACGCGATCACCGGACCAGAGGCGCTGGCCTTGGCCTCGGGAACCGTGTCCTCGCTACGCCGCAGGAAATCGAAAACCATTTGGAACCCTCCACGCCTCCGGTCCGAGGAGAAATCTGCCAGACAGGATTCAAAGCCTCGTTACAGGAGCGTTCGCACCTGGGGACGGCGAAACTTTGCGGCAGGCTCGATCAGGAGATCGTGGACCGCCCAGACAAGCGCATCGACACGGTCGGGGCTCCCGGCACCCTGGAAACCGCGGGTGGTCATCAGCCGCATCTGATCCTCCAGGGCCGTGAGACCCTTCGCATGCAGCACGCGCGCCTGTTCATAGAGAGCGGCCACAGGCTCGGCCCGCGCAGTCTTTCCGCGGCTTGCACGGACTGCACGATACGGAATCGCCGGGTCGATCTGGCGGAGGACCGTTTCCACGAGATCGCCACCTTGGTTGACCTCGGCCACCAATCTGTCCGCCTCGTGCCTGCGATAGGCCGCAACTGCCGCTTCGGCCCATTCGAGCGGAGAAGCCGCGCCCACGCTGGCATCCTCCAGCACTTCGACGATCCAGTCCGAAGGCTTGCCTCGCATATCGACCCCAGCGACGATGATGCCGCACGCATCCGACGCAACGTGGCCGGTCGTTGGCGGGTCAACCGCGACGACGATCCTCGTCAGGTTGACTGACTCGTCCCGGCGAGTTTCTTCGAGCATCTCGGTCGTCCAGAGAGCGCCGTCCAGATCGTCTAGAAGCTGCCCGTCCAGCTCCTGCCGTCCGAGGAACGTGCCCGCATAGCGGGATCGCACTTCCTCGAGGAACGATCGCGACAGGTTCGCGCTGTTCGCCTCGGTTACTGCATGCGTCGAAATCGTCGTACGCAGCGCCAGGACCCGCTTCAGAATGTCGACATTCCTCGGCGTGGTCGTCACGCATTGCTGCGGGTTCTCGCCAAGCCGCAATCCGAATTGCAGCATGTCCCAGACGTCCTCGCCACGCTTCCACTTGGCCAGCTCGTCCAGCCAGGCCGCGTCGAACTGCGGCCCCCTCAGACTCTCGGGATCATGCGCGGAAAACAGCATGGCGACCGCTCCATTCGGCCAAACCAGGCGCTTTCTTGAAGCTTCCCACGCCGGTCGGCGATCCGGCGGGGAGCACGCCATGATGCCGCTGTCGCCGAATACCATGACCTCCCGCGCCTGCTCGATCGTGTCGCCAACAAGCGCGACCGTTCTGGCCCTGCCAGCGTCCAGGGGCTTCGCACCTTCGACCTGGCTCCGAACCCACTCCGCACCCGCACGCGTCTTTCCGGCACCACGGCCACCTAGAATGACCCAGGTCCGCCAGTCGCCTTCCGGTGCCAACTGGTGCGGCAGTGCCCAGAACTCGAACAAATACGGAAGGGCTAGGAGCGAGTCTTCGTCCAGACCCCCAAGGAACCTACTCTGCACTTCGATCGGCGCGGATGCGATCAAGGAGGCGCCCGACCTTATCTCTCGCTCCTTCCAGATCGAGAGCATACTGGGAGAGGGCACCTTCCTGACGTTTGCGTTCATCGTAGATCCTAACCTTGAAGTTCAGAAGAGTGTGGACGGCGTTGAACAGGGCGCGAGATGCCATGTCCGCTTCGCCAAGCGAGATGTCGTCGCTCAGCCGAATTTTCTCGATGGTCGCCTGAAACACCTCGATCGCCCGCTCGAAATGCGCCTCCGCGAGGTTCAGGTGCTCGGAGAGTTTGTCGCCCTCGGAATCGTCCGATGCCATTCAGCTCCCGCCTATGTCGGTGTGATGTCGGACAACGAAAAACGGCCTCGGGATTTCCCGAGGCCGTTAAGTCAAGTCGTCCAGCTTGGTGCGACACCTACTCTAAGGAGATCGCAATGTCAATTGATATCTCCAGGGTTGTGTCTTGGGATCAGTTCCTGCTGCCCTGGTCTGCTTCGATGTTTCGCCACTTTGCGACGTTCTGATTGTGCTCCGAAAGCGTCTTGGCAAATACGTGTCCGCCGGTGCCATCGGCCACGAAGAACAGGTATTCCGTCTCTTCCGGATCCAGCGCCGCCTCGATACTGGCCCGCCCCGGGTTTGCGATGGGTGTCGCAGGCAACCCGTCAATCACGTAGGTGTTCCAAGGGTTTTCAGCGCGAAGTTCGCTTTGTCGCAGACCGCGGCCGAGCACGCCCCTGCCCTTCGTGACCCCGTAGATCACCGTCGGGTCGGTCTGCAGGCGCATGCCCTGTTTCAGGCGGTTCTCGAACACGCTCGCAACCGTTCGCCGTTCCTCGGGAACACCAGTCTCCTTCTCGATGATCGACGCGAGGATCAACGCCTCCTCCGGCGTTTCAACGGGCAATCCCTCGGCCCTGTTCTGCCAGGCAGCGGCCAGAATCTCCGTCTGCTCTGCTTCCATCCGGCCGAGGAGATCGCTGACCGACGATCCGGCCTCGACCTCGTAGCTGTCCGGCGCCAGGGTGCCTTCCGCCGGGATATCCTCGACATCTCCGTCCAGGAAATCGGCGGCCTTCAACGCCTCGACGACCTGCCAACTCGTAACCCCTTCGGCAAGCGCCACGCGGTAGCGCGTATCCGGCTCGGCGCGCACTTCGGCATAGGTTTCGTCGGTGCCGCCCGTGGGATCGAATTCGGTCACGGTCTGGAACTGGTTGGAGACAGGATCGAGCTCCCGCACCCGGATCTCCTGGCCGTTGACCCCAACCCGATATACCACTTCCGTGCCGCAGGTGCTTCGTCCGCCGCGCGTGACGATATCTACGATCTCGCTCATCGATGCGTGCGCCGGAACAAGGAAGCTCCCGGCCTTGAGTTGACTCGTTTTCCCCGCATAGTCGGCGCCGGTTCGGAAGATCCACCCGTGGTCCAACGCCCCTTGGCTCTCGAGATCGCGCGACACCGTGCGCATCGTCGTCCCACTGCCCACCCGGAGGCAGATCGCCGCCTCGAGCGGTCCTTCCGCCGAATAGCGCGACTTGGCCCAGGCGAGGAAGCCGCCCAGCGCGACCATCCCGACGATCACCAGAGTCAGGAAGTTCGAAACGACGTGCTTCCACATCACAACGCGGCCCGGCCCAGGATCAGCGAAGCGTTCGTGCCACCGAACCCAAAGGAGTTCGAGAGCGCCACATTGATCTCGCGCTCGCGCTTCCGGTTCGGCGCAAGGTCCAGTTTCGGCGTCACCGCCGGATCGTCGAGATTGATAGTGGGCGGCGCCACCTGGTCCCGGAGCGCCAGGATCGAAAAGATCGCCTCGACCGCGCCGGCCGCGCCCAGAAGATGGCCGATGGACGATTTCGTCGAGGACATCGTCGCCTTCGTCGCAGCATCCCCCATCAGCCGTTCGACAGCGCCCAGCTCGATCGTGTCGGCCATGGTCGAGGTTCCATGCGCATTGATGTAGTCCACGGCCGATGGTTCCAGCCCAGCCGACTTCAGGGCAGCCTTCATCGAGCGTTCGCCGCCCTCGCCATTCTCGGACGGAGCGGTGATGTGATAGGCATCGCCCGAAAGCCCGTAGCCCAGCACCTCGGCATAGATCTTTGCGCCACGCGCCCGCGCGTGCTCCAGCTCTTCAAGAACAACCACGCCCGCGCCCTCGCCCATGACGAAGCCGTCGCGATCGGCATCATAGGGCCGCGACGCCCGCTCGGGCTCGTTGCCGCGCTTCGTCGAAAGCGCCTTGCAGGCGTTGAACCCGGCAATCCCGATCTCGCTGATCGGGCTTTCCGCTCCGCCTGCGATCATCACATCGGCATCGCCCCATTTGATCAGCCGGGTCGCGTCGCCGATCGCATGTGCACCCGTCGAACAGGCCGTCACAACGGCATGGTTCGGCCCCTTGAACCCGTAGCGGATCGAAACTTGCCCGGAGATCAGGTTGATCAGCGCCCCCGGAATGAAGAAGGGTGACACCCGGCGCGGCCCGCGCTCCTTCAAGAGCACCGCCGTATCCGCAATGGACGACAACCCGCCGATCCCCGACCCGATCATCACGCCGGTCCGGAGCAGTTCCTCCTCGTCGTCGGGCATCCAGTTCGCATCGCGGACCGCCTGTTCCGCCGCCGCCATGCCGTAAAGGATGAAATCGTCGACTTTGCGCTGCTCCTTGGGTTCCATCCAGTCATCGGGATTGAACGTCCCGTCCGACCCGTCCCCGCGCGGAATCTCGCAGGCATAGGTCGTCGCCAGATGGCCGGCATCGAACCGCGAGATGGTCCCCGCGCCTGACTGCCCCGCCAAGAGCCGCTTCCAGGTTTCCTCGACACCGCAGGCCAAGGGAGAGACCATCCCGAGTCCCGTCACCACCACTCGACGCATGCCGCCTCCACTCTCCTCTGATCCGTTCCGGTCGGGATACACGCGCCACAGCCCCGGTGCAATCTGCCCGGGGCTGTCCGGACGGCGGCGACCCGCCCCGCGCTCAGATGAATTCGGGCACGCGACCCTTGGCTTCGGCGGCGACGGCAAGCGCCTCCCTGAGATTCACCGTGCCCTTGACGAGAGCCCGGCCGATCAGCGCGCCGGCGATATTGGGCACATATTTCAGCCGCGAGATATCGTCGATCGTGTGCACAAGACCGGCGGCTATGACGGGCGCGTTCGAATATTCCGCTAGATGCGCGATCACCCCGATGGAAGATTCCGTGGCGTCGATGTCATTGTCGATGTCGGTGATCTTTACCGCCGCCAAAGGTGCCGAAGCGAATTCGTCGATGAGCGTCTCCGGCGCGATCACGCAGGCCTCCCGCCAGCCATCGACCATTACCTGTCCTTTCCAGACGTCGACCGCCAGAACGATCTGGTCCGGATAGGATCGCGCCATCGCCTTCATCCAGTCCGGATGCCGGACGGCAATCGTACCCATGACCACGCGCGCCGCTCCGAAGTCCAGCGCGCGGGCGATCCGCTCTTGCGTTCGGAACCCGCCCGCAACCTGAACGGGAACCCCTACCTTTCGGACAATCTCCGAAATGAGCCCCAGATTGCAGTCGTCTCCCGCCACCGCATCCAGGTCCGTCACGTGAATGGCCTCGGCCCCGGCATCCACAAAACTTCTGGAAATATCAACGGGATCCACATCCCAAATCTGCGCTTCGCGCAGCCTGCCTTTGCGAAGACTGACGCACCGTCCACGCATCAACTCGATCGTGGGATAAATGATCATGGCTTCCTCCCATTCACCCGCAAGGGTTGCAAGCGCACTATGGCAGAAAATATCCAGACGCGAAACACTTAGCGATATCCGGGACTCTGGAGGCAACCTGCCGCCGGTCGCGGTCAAGGCGCCTCAGGGCTGACGCGCCAGGAGCCCCATGACCGAACAAAGCAGTTGCGCCCCTAGCATTGCGCCCTGTCCGTCCACGTCGCGCTCGGGCATCAGTTCGACCATCGTGACGCCGGCAATCCGCGCCTTTTCGGCGACGCCCGCGAACAACTCCAGTACCTGCCAGTAGCTCAGGCCCCCCGCGTTTCTTGCGATGACGGCCGGCATGACCGAAGGATCTAGCGCATCGAAGTCGAGACTGACAACCACGTCCGACCCTGGAGCGATCGCATCCAGAGCACGACCGACACCGCTGCGCGCCACCTCGCCCCCCGGCACCATTACGGCGCCCCAAGTCAGCGCCGCCGCGAGGTCGTCGGGTCCGGCAGTCCCGGCTCCCCGCTGTCCGACCTGAACGATCCGCGCGACATGCTTCATCTCGCTCGCCCGACGCATGGTCGAGGATAGCCCCATGCGCTCTCCCTCGACTTCGTCGCGCCAATCGATATGCGCGTCGATCTGCAGAATCGTGATCGGTCGCTCCCGCGCCCCGAAGGCTTCGAACATCGGGATCGGGACGGAATCGTCGCCACCCAGCAGGATCGGACACGCGCCCACGTCAAGCACCGCATTAACGGCCCCGAAAATCCGCGATCGGTTGCCGGCCGGATCGTCGGGATCCTGCGGAAGATCCCCTAGATCTCTCGCCGTCATCGCGTCGGGAAAGACCGGCACGCCAAGGTCGAAATTCACGCTGCCGATCCGTCCGGCAAGGGCCGATCCTGCTCGCCGCAGCGCCGCGGGCCCTTCCGCACAATAGGCGCCCGCGCTCTTGTAAGGGGTTGCGCAGGGCGCCCCGATCACGACCATTTTGGGACATTCGCGCTCGAGCAGGCGCAGTTCCCGGATCGCCGGAATTCCGAGGAACGTCCCGATCTCCCGTTCCTCCAACATATCCGCCAGTCGCACCGCAATCCCTCCACTTCACCGCCGCCATACCCCGCACGGTCGGCCTGCCGCAAGCCGGCAACATGGCAAATGGAGTTCCGTTAACCCCCTTCTGCTAATCCTTTCGATGGGACCCACGAAAAAGGCCGCGTTGATGCAACTGTTCCTGCGCCAAGCGCTGGTAGCCCTGGCGGTGGCACTACCGTTGCCCGCACTTGGAGCGGCGGACAACTGTGCCATGCACAGCCGCCTGCAGATGCTTCAGGACGCCTATGCTGCGCTGCTTGCAAACCCGAATGCCCCGCGTGCCGCCGAAGTTGCACTCTACGCCGAAGCCCTCGCCAAGAGTATCGCGCCGGACGCGCCGGACAGTGCCCGCACCCAGATCCAGGAGCTCGCCCGGTTCGCGTCAGACATCCGCAAATCCGGAAGGGGCATCTCGCTCAGCCCTGAGCAGCGCAACCACCACCTGGACAACAGCGAGCATCTCGGCGCGGTCGCCAAGGTCTACGATTGCCCTGACGAGACAGAAACGACGCACGCAAACCATGCGGCAGCACAAGCGCAATCGGACCGGGGAGCCGACCGCTCCGCGGGACGGCTCCAGGCGCTTGATATCGACGCCGCGACATCGCTCACCGAAGAATTCAACGAGATTTTCACGACCCGCCGCCTGCTGGTTGCCTTGGGCGCCCTTGTTCTAGTCGCCCTAGCCTGGATGCTGTCGGTCCTCGCCGCCGAACTGAATTTCCGACCGATGAAGTCAATCCTTGATGCCGCAGCCCGCAACACCCGGCTACGCAATCTCGTCCCATGGCTCCTGGGAAACCGCCGCCGGGCAAGGCATCACATTCTCGGAAGGTTCTTTGACGTGTTCTCTGACGAAACCGGAACCACGAAACGCGTGAAGGTTGCGGATATCTCGGTCTACGGCGCCAAGCTCGCTTGGCCGGGCCCACCCGCGAACGGAAGCCGGCTCGGGATAAATCTGGATGGTGTGATGCGTCGCGCACAGGTCGTCTGGATCAACCCGCATTTCTGCGGGATCGAGTTCGATGATCCGCTTGACGAAGCCGAACTCAAGATGGTCCTCGTGCGCCCCGAGGAGGAGGACGCCCAGTCGGGCGAGCTCGAAATGTTCTGATACGCAAAAAACAGCGCCCGGTCGGGCGCTGTCGATCGTCTCACTCCGAAGCGAGATCCGCTCAGGAGGCTTCCTTGATGAACTTCACGGCATCGCCAAACGTCTGGATCGTCTCGGCGGCATCGTCGGGGATCTCGATCCCGAATTCCTCTTCGAACGCCATCACCAGCTCGACGGTATCGAGGCTGTCCGCGCCAAGGTCGTCGATGAACGAAGCGTTCTCGGTCACCTTGTCCTCCTCAACGCCAAGATGCTCGACGACAATCTTCTTCACGCGATCTTCGATGTCGCTCATGTCTCTTCCTCACGTTCCGCGGGCGTGTCCATCCCGCATTTCAGTCAGGACCCTGCTGGTCCGTTTGACGCCTGCCGACAACGGCAGGGGCTGGCCCAAACGCAGTCACGCCCGGCCAGAAGGTGCGCCGCCTATAGCACACAGAATAAAGAAGGCAAACGCTTTCGCAGAGGCGCTTTCGCGCCTCATATCATGGCCATCCCGCCGTTGATATGCAGAGTGGTGCCGGTCACATAGGCAGCTTCGGAGCTCGCCAGATAGAGCGCCGCCGCCGCGATTTCCGACGCCTCTCCCATACGCCCGGCAGGCACCTGCGCAAGGATCGCCGACTTCTGCTCGTCGTTCAGCTTGTCGGTCATCGCCGTAGTGATGAAGCCCGGCGCGATGCAGTTCACCGTGATCCCCCGGCTCGCGACTTCGTAGGCAATGGCCTTCGACATCCCCACCAGTCCGGCCTTCGACGCCGCATAGTTCGCCTGGCCTGGATTGCCCGTCGCACCCACGACGGAAGAAATATTCACGATCCGCCCCCATCGTGCCTTCATCATCCCGCGGATCACGCCCTTGCAAAGCTTCATGGCGGCGGTGAGGTTCACGTCGAGGACACTCTGCCATTCCTCGTCGGACATCCGCATGAATAGGTTGTCCCGCGTTATTCCGGCATTGTTGACTAGGATGTCCACGGAGCCCAGTGCCTCCGCTGCCTGCTTCGGCAGCGCATCCACGGCCGCCGCGTCCGATAGGTTGCAGGGCAGCACATGCACTCGCTCACCCAGCTCGCTCGCCAACGCCTCCAGAGGTTCGACCCGGGTTCCCGAGATACCCACACTCGCCCCGGCCCTATGCAAAACGCGGGCAATCTCTGCGCCGATCCCGCCCGACGCGCCCGTCACGAGCGCCGATTTTCCCGAAAGGTCGAACATGCCCTGCCCTCTTCGTTGGAATGTCGCGGGCGCCCTCAGGACGCGGCCGCCTTCACGTCATCTGCGCTTCCGATGGCGCTGGTCTCGGCGTCCTTGGCGATCCTCCGGATCATGCCCGAAAGCGCCTTGCCAGCCCCGATCTCCCAGAACGATGTCACGCCCTGCCCCGCCATCCAGGTCACGCTTTCCCGCCAGCGAACCGATCCGGTCACCTGCTCCACGAGCAGCGCCCGGATCTCTACAGGGTCGCTCACCGCCTCGGCCCGAACGTTGGCCACCACGGGCACCGCAGGCGCGACGATCGACACCCCTGCCAACGCCTCCGCCATCGCATCCGCCGCCGGCTGCATCAGCGCGCAATGGAACGGTGCGCTCACCGGGAGCATCACTGCCCGTTTGGCGCCCACGCCCTTGGCAACCTCGACGGCCCGCTCGACAGCTGCCTTCGCTCCGGAAATCACTACCTGGGCCGGGTCGTTATCGTTCGCGGCCGCGAGCACGTCACTGCCCGCCGCCTCGGCCACGACACCCTGCACCGCCGCGAAGTCGAGTCCCAAGAGTGCCGCCATGGCGCCCTCGCCCACCGGCACGGCCGCCTGCATCGCCTTGCCCCGCACTCGCAAGAGCCGGGCGGTATCCGCCAGCCCGAGCGCACCCGCGGCACAAAGCGCCGAGTATTCCCCAAGCGAATGCCCGGCCACGAACGAAGCGCTCATCACTGGCACGCCTTCGCTTTCCAGAGCCCGCATCGCCGCGAGCGACGTGGCCATCAATGCAGGCTGCGCATTCTCGGTGAGCGTCAGCGTCTCCGCATCGCCTTCCCAGATCAGCGCTGAAAGCTCCTCACCCAGGGCCTCGTCGACCTCATCGAAAACGGCCTGTGCCGCCGGATACGTCCTGGCGATGTCGCGCCCCATCCCGATGGTCTGAGCTCCCTGGCCCGGAAACACGAATGCCCGCATCTCTTTCTTCCCTCGCACGTTTTCGACCCTCTAGCGTCTCCCGCCCTGCCGAACAACCCGCGTGACCCCGAAGTGGAAATCCCTGTAGCTTGCCGCCATCAAACCGCGAGACCGCCGATGACCTTTTCTAGTACTCCGACCAGCTACGGCACGATTGCCCGCCTGCTGCACTGGCTGACTGCCGCCCTGATCCTCATGATGATCCCGCTTGGCCTCTACGCCAACGCGCTGCCTTCCGGCACCGATGCGGAACTGGCGCTCAAGGCCGCCTTCTTCTCGGCGCACAAGACCCTTGGCATTCTTACCCTCGTCGTCGCAAGCCTTCGGATCCTCTGGGCATTCACCCAGGCGCATCCCGTGCCGCTGCACCCCGAAAGAAGACTCGAGACCCTCGCCGCTACGACCACCCATTGGACGCTCTACGCCGCGGCGCTCCTGGTGCCGCTCTCCGGCTGGTTCCATCACGCCGCGACCGACGGTTTCGCGCCGATCCTCTGGCCGCTCGGCCAGTCCCTTCCCTTTGTCCCGAAAAGCCCGGCGCTCGCCACCGTCTTCTCGACCTGCCACTGGGTCTTCACAAGGATTCTCATGGCGGCGGTCCTGCTGCACATTCTGGGAGCTGTGAAACACGCGCTCGTTGACCGCGACGCCACACTCGCCCGCATGGCTCGCGGAACCGAGGCAGGCGATCCGACCGCACCGCGCGTCCTTGCCGGGCCGGCGGCAATGACCGCGCTCCTTTGGTTGTCCGCCCTCGTGGCCGTGGCCCTGTTCATCCCCGTCCGCACGGCACCTGGCAGCGTCGCCAGCGCGCCGGCCAGTGAATGGGCCGTCGAAGACGGTACGCTCTCCATCGCGATCAAGCAGATGGGCCAGACCGTTACAGGCCGTTTCGGCACCTGGTCGGCCGCGATTTCCTTCGATCCTGATGCGGCGGGGCCGGATCTCGGGCATGTAGAGGTCCAGGTCGATACCGGCTCGCTCACGCTGGGCTCGGTCACGACCCAGGCCCTGTCCCCGGACTTCCTGGATGCGAACGGATATCCCGAGGCCCTGTTTTCGGCGCGAATCCTGAGAGAGGACCAAGCCTATCGGGCCAAGGGAACGCTCACTCTGAAAGGGAAGACCCAATCGGCCACCCTGCCTTTCACGCTCCAGCGCGACGGGGACAGCGCGCGAGCCCTGGGCACGCTCACCCTCGACCGCAGCGCCTTTGACATTGGCAGCGGGTATCGCGAGCAGGCCTCACTCGGCTTTCCGGTCGAGGTGATGGTCGATCTCACCGCGACCCGGCATCCATAGCGATCAAACGGCCCGCCTGCTCCGGAAGCCGACCGATCCGGCCAGCTTCGCGTCGAGCCGGTCCCGCACCGGCCGAACGTCCATGCGGATCCGCCGGAACAGCGGTTCCAGGTCCCTTTCGCGTCCTCGCGCCACATGCAGAACCGCTTCGGGCGACCGGATCCTGAGGCACAGATGCGTCGGCTGCGATCGGTCCTTCGAGCGCTGCAGAAAGGCGCTCTCGACCCGCTCCATCTGCACGGCCGTCTCCAGCCGTCGTCGCCCCTGGCTGCTCCGCCGGACCACCCGGATCTCGCGCCGCGCAAGATCCACTTCAACCGAGAGTGAGAACCCTCTGTTCGCAAATCCGTAGAGCGTCATGCCCGCCACGCCGAGGAGAAAGCAGATGGTCGCCTTGACCACCACGGCATCTCCCTGGAACAGCCGCTCCGGCAGCAGCCACTGGCCATAGGCGGCGGCCACGAAGACAAGGCCAAGAAACCGCAGGAAATGTTCCGCCAGCGTCTCGCGGTCGAACCGGTCCTCACGGTTCCGGATCTGGTAGCCCCAATAGGTTTCGCTCACATGGAGTTCGCTGCCCGAACGCGCCTCCTCGCCGGCGCTCGCGCCGGGAAAAGTGACCAAGGTCATCTTGATTTTCCTGTATACTGCTCTGTTTTTTAACAGTTTGTCGGCGAATTGCGGCGGCAATGTGCCCAAATCCGCGCGATCTCGGGGCAGAGCCGGTCCGGGTTGCATCACCGCAGGACTTCTGTATAAGCGCGCGATCCGCCGTGCGACTTGAACCAGCGCAGCCTCTCGTGGCCGGGAACGGCGGACCTGAAAGCCCGGCCTTTGAAGTGCGCTCGAACAGAACTGGAGAACGCATGCCGCTTTACGAGCATGTATTCATTTCGCGTCAGGACCTGTCCAACGCGCAGGCCGAAGGCCTCATCGAACATTTCGGAACCGTCCTCGCCGACAATGGCGGCAAGCTCGTCGACCAGGAATACTGGGGCGTGAAGACGATGGCCTACAAGATCAACAAGAACCGCAAGGGCCATTACGCGTATCTCAAGACCGATGCGCCGGCGCCGGCCGTCCAGGAAATGGAGCGGCTCATGCGCCTCCATGACGACGTGATGCGGGTGCTGACCATCAAGGTCGACGCGCACGAAGAGGGTCCGTCGGTCCAGATGCAGAAGCGCGACGAGCGCGGCGACCGCGGTGAACGTGGCGACCGCCGCGAGCGGCGCTGAGAGAGGAGCATAAACCATGGCTGCTAAACCGTTTTTCCGCCGCCGCAAGGTCTGCCCCTTCTCGGGCGAGAACGCACCGAAGATCGACTACAAGGACACCAGGCTCCTGCAGCGCTATATCTCCGAGCGCGGCAAGATCGTGCCGTCGCGGATCACCGCCGTGTCGGCGAAGAAGCAGCGTGAGCTGGCCCGCGCGATCAAGCGCGCCCGCTTCCTCGCGCTCCTGCCCTACGCCGTGAAGTAAGGGAGAGGACCCATGCAAGTCATTCTTCTCGAGCGAGTCGCCAAGCTTGGCCAGATGGGCGAGGTCGTGACCGTCAGGGACGGCTACGCGCGCAACTTCCTCCTGCCGCAGAAAAAGGCGCTCTGGGCGTCCGAGGCCAACATCAAGGCCTTCGAGTCGCAGAAGGCGCAGTTGGAAGCCCGGAACCTCGAGACCCGGACCGAAGCCGAGAAACTGGCGGAGACGCTCGACGGGCAGACCTTTGTCGTGATTCGCTCGGCCTCTGATGCCGGCGCGCTCTACGGCTCGGTCACGCCCCGGGATGCCGCAGATGCGGCCACCGCCGACGGGTTCTCGATCGACCGCAAGCAGATCAACATGCCGCGGCCGATCAAGGAACTCGGTCTGCACGACCTCGTCGTGTCGCTGCATCCCGAAGTCGATGTCACGATCGTTCTGAACGTGGCCCGGTCGACCGAGGAGGCGGAACTTCAGGCGCAGGGCAAGTCGATCCAGGAACTGGCGGCCGAGGAAGAGGCGGCGGCGGAATTCGAGATCGCCGAGCTCTTCGACGATATCGGCACGGCCGGCCTCGACACGTTCGGCGAGGACCAGTCGGCCGAAGCTCTGGCTCCCGCGGCGTCGGACGACGACGAACGCGCCTGAGCCCGGACCCATTGCCGAATCCCAGATGCCGCGCGGGCACGCGCGGCATTTTTCTTTTGAGAATCCACCGTGCGCTCAGACGTCGCCCGCTGTCCATTCGGCTGTGGCCTCAGAGGACCAGAGCGTTGACTTCAGCCCGCTCTTGGAAACTCAAACCAGCGGTAGACTGACCGCCATCGCCCCGCGAATCTCGCAACCATCGGCCCGCCACCCATCTCCCAGGAAACGCCGTCCCCGAGCGGTCAGAGAGAGTGACATCGCCAACAACCAACCTCCGGAGCGTTGCTTTGTGGCCCGGAGGTATCTCCGACCTTTGCCGGTCCGAAGTCCGGCGGATGGGACGCGCCTATTCCGCCGCGATCACGACGCTTGCACTCGGCGCGGTTCGAAACTCTCCGAGAAGGGCGTTCATGTCGCCGGTGCGGCTCCCAACGTCAGCTGCCACCGACCGGCTCCGGTCGGCCAGCGCCGCGTTTTTCTGCGTGATGACGTCAAGCTGGCCGATCGCCTTGGTCACCTCGTCAATGCCGCTCGCCTGGCTTCGTGCGGATTCGGTAAGGCTCTGCATCGCCTCCGACATTTTGGAAACCCCGGACATGATCGCCTGCAGAGTCCTCCCTGTCTCCTCTACAAGCGAGACGCCACGCGTGACCTGCGCCGCGCTTTCGTCGATCAGCGTTCCGATATCTTTCGAGGCCGCTCCGGCTCGCTGCGCCAAGGCACGAACTTCCGTCGCGACAACTGCAAAGCCCTTCCCGGCAGGCCCCGCTCGAGCCGCCTCGACCGAAGCGTTCAGCGCAAGGAGGTTGGTCTGGAACGCGATTCCCTCGATCACCGTCACAATGTCGTTGATCCGGGCCGATGCCGCACTGATATCGCTCATCGCCCGAACTGCCGACGCCACGACCTCGCCGGCCGCGTCTACCTGACCGGAGGCGCCCCGCGCCACCTCGGCCGCATTCGACGCCCCCTCTGCACTCGAACGTGCGAGCCCCGACACTTCTTCCATAGCAGCGGCCGTTTCCTCGAGCGACGCCGCTTGCTCTTCGGCTCGGCGGGCGAGCTCGGAGGCCTGATCGGCCATGCCGGCGGCCGCGCGGGTCACGTCCTCGCATTGTCCGGAAATCTCGGCGACGAGGCCCCCAAGCCGCTCGAAACTTGCGTTCACATTGGTCTGCAACGTCGCGAATGCCCCTTTGAAATCGCCCTCCATGCGATCCGCCAGGTCCCCCGCAGCGAGACGATCCATCACCCGCACCACTTCCGCGATCCCGGCTTCCACATCTCCGACGAGCCGATTGATCGACTTGGCCATTTCCGCGAGTTCGGGTTCCTCGAACGCGCTTTCGATCCGCCGGCTGAAATCGCCGCGCGCGCCGGCTTCCACCACGGCGCCGACCGATTCAACGAGCGCCGTCATCACCTTGCGTCTCGCCTGTTCCACGCGCTCCGCGGCTTCCCGCTCTTCGATCTTTCGACGCTCCGCCTCGTCGGCCTCGCGTTGGCGCGCCGCCGCCTCCTGGTTCCGCTGCTGCTCTTCCATCTCTCGGGCCGCAATTGCATTGTCGCGAAATACTGTTAGCGCCCGGGCCATCTCGCCCAATTCGTGATCCCCCTCAGCACCGGTGATCGGCAGATCGAGATCGCCATCCGCAAGGGCGCGCATTTGCCGGACCGCGTCGCGAATCTCCCCTTCGGTCCGGCGCGCGACCACGTGGGAGAACCCGCCTCCCCCCGCGAGCGACACGACGCACAGGATCCCGAGCGAGATCAGGACGAGACGCGTCGTCCGTGTGCTCGAGACCTGCAACTCCCTTTGTTCTGTGGAGACGCTGCCAAGAACTGTCTTGATGGCATCGAGGACTGCAACGCCGTCTGCTTCCAGATTGGAATATTCGGCTGTCCGCCGCGCGACTAGCAACGCGGCCCGATCGATCCGCTCCGAAAAGGCCACGAGCCCAAGGGCCACATTGTCGGTCGCCTCGACGACCATGTCGATTTCGGCGGAGTTACGGACAGTGTGGATCGCAGCTTCCACAAGGCGGCGATGTTCGAGCGCGAGACGAAGATCCTCCTCGTTCCCGGAGACCATGTAGCGTTCTGCATAGATCCTGAGACTCAGGAATTCTTCCTTCGCTTCCTTCAACGCGGGACCGATGGCCGGGCTTTTCTCAAAGATCAGGAAATCGTCGAGACTGCCCAGCTCACGGAAAAAAGCCGGACCCTCATCTTGAAGCGCCGCCTCGATCTCCCGTCGCTCCCGCTCGATCTCGACCACGTGGGAAAAACCCTCGGCATAGGCGTCGAGCGCGGCGGTCAGGTCGTTCCAGGTCGGAGCGAGCGCCAGTTCGCCAGTCTGAATCGTGCCAAACCGGCCCATTGTCGCGCGCACCTCGTCGAGCCCCTCCAATACTTCGGCGGCGATAGCTTCCTCCGGGTTCGACCGGTACAGCGCCTCGGCCACCTTGACCTCGAGCAGGGTTTCGTCGAGCTCGTTCGCAAGGGTGACGGCCTCAGCCTCTCCATAGAACGCCGTCAGGAGCCCGCTGAGGCGAAGCGAAGCGAAGACACCGAACCCGCCGGTCAGGACGAGGGCACCCAACACGGCGAAGACGATTGTCTTTATTCGCCGGGACACGCTCCATCGGCTCATGTCCAGAAAATCGCGTCGGTCGAAGGTCACTGCAGGTCTCCAGATCGATTCGGCCGGAGACTATGAAGTTGCGATGACCACACTCTTAACCGAGACAGACGGGCCCGGACTGATCAGCTTTGGAAATTCCGGCTGTCCTTGATCTGGTCCCACGCCCAGACGACCTCCTGCAACCGGTCTTCGTCGGCCCGGTTTCCGCCATTCATATCGGGGTGAAGGTCCTTCACCAGGCTCTTGTATTGCTTCCGGATTTCGGACTTGGTCCAATGATCCTTGGCCTCCAGGATGTCAAGCGCCCGGCGCTCCGTCGGAGGCAGTTTGCGGGTTCCGGTGATCGACTTGCCCGGATTGCGCGTGGCGTTGTCGCCGAGGATCTGGTGCGGGTCGTCGACCCCCAGGCGCGACCAGGCCCGCGCCTCCTCCCCTTTCTTGCCGAACGGTTTCGTAGGCCGCTCCCAGACCCGGTCGCGCTCCATCTGCGCTTCGAATTCCTCCTCGGTCGAGCCGGTGAAGAAGTTCCATTTCAGATTGTATTCACGCACGTGGTCCTTGCAGAACCAGAAATACTCGTCGAGCACGTCGGGCGATTTCGGCGCGCGGTACTGGCCGCGCCGTTCGCAGCCTGGGTGGTCGCAGCCGCGTTGCGAGGTCTCGAAGGCGCCGGACATGCCCCGCCGCGTCTTCTGCCGCTTCTTCTTGTCGGCGGATACGCGCATGTCGAATCCGAACGGATCACTGCTGGTCATTGCGGGGCACCTTTTCGACTCGGAGCGGTAAGTCTAATGTTTCCGCGCGCGGTTTGAAGAGGAGAGTTCGGAAAAATGGCGATGGCCGAGGAAATCCGCTCAAGACTCGAAAAAGCCTTTTCTCCTTCGATACTTGCGGTGCATGACGACAGCGAGCAGCACCGTGGCCATGGCGGCTATCGCGAGGGCGGAGAGAGCCATTGGCGGGTGGAGATCGCGGCGCCGGCCTTTGCGGAGATGAGCCGGATCGAGCGGCACCGGGCGGTGCATACCGCGCTCGGGCCGGAGATCGTCGGACGGATCCACGCGCTCCAGCTGATCATCTCCGCCGGCGAGAAATCCTCCTAACCCATTGAATCGACAGGCCCGCACCAGGCCGCCCCCACGGGGCCCGGTGCGGGCCTCCCATCCGCGCCCCCACGGGCGGACGGGGCGCCGGCCCCAGGATGGCCGGCGCGGATCGCGCCGCCTATTCGGCGGCGATGGCGTCCGTCTCAGGCGTGGCGCCGGCGGACGAGGCCCGGCGCGGTACGACCCGGCGCCGCCCGCTTCTCGCGCTATCGAGAAGCTCGGGATTCTTCACCTTGCGAGCGCGAATTTCCTCTATTTTCTCAGTAGTTGTCCGATCCGGCAGGAGGGCGACGGGATCGACCGGAACGGCGTCGGACAGCGGCGCGCGATGTGCCTGCGCCACGGGCGGGCGGCAGAACACCATCATCTCGCGGGTAACCTCACCGCGGCCGAGGATGCCGGGCTTTTGAAGGGTCATCCGGTCGGTGCGGACATATTCCCAGCCCTGCAGGCCGAGATCGTTCAGAACCGCCTCCACGGTCTGGGAGGCCGGATCGGACTCCGCCGCCAAGCCCTTGGAAGACATACATTTTGCCGGAACCGGCACCACCTTGTACTCGTACCTGCGCATCAAAAGCCCCACACACTCACCACGCCCTCATCCCTAGGCGAGCTTTGCAAATGGGGCAAGAAACGCGCGGAAATGCGGTCGCGAGATGGCCGATTTGACGGGGTTGCGGAAACGGCAGGACGAGTTGTGCCAGGTCTGTCCGCGAGCGGGAGACGGACGGGATCCGGCGAGATTCGGAGGCGCACAACCCGTACACAACCTGTACACAACCCGTACACAGGCAGATGGCATTTTCCGCCGTTTCGGCACCCAACGCTTCAACCCCCCAAGTCCCTCCACTCGCCCCCTTGGTCCCCCTCCCGGCGGGAGGGGGAGGCGGTACCGGCAGCGCCGGTGCCTTCGCGAAAGCGGGTGGGAGGGCGTGGCCGGGGAGCGGCGCTCGCGCCCGGGACGACGCGCGCGCGGCGCGGCCCTTGCCCTCGGCCGGAAGCGCCCCTACGGCTTGGCGCATGAAACTGCTTTTTCTCGGCGATGTGATGGGACGGGCGGGACGCGCCGCCATCGCGGAACGCCTTCCCGGCCTCCGGCGCGACTGGAAGCTCGATTTCGTCGTCGTCAACGGCGAGAACGCGACAGGCGGGGCCGGGCTGACCGCCGCCCATGCCAAGGCGCTGCTCGAGGCC
>JBNKWI010000035.1:30710-30999 GCA_050299695.1 Paracoccaceae bacterium | reverse complement strand
GGACCCGCGCCCAGCCGGGCGTCGCGTTCAGCGCGTCTAGCATCCTTTCGGCATCGTCGGCAAACGACATGGCTGCGCTCACAGGAGGGAAGGCAGGAACAGGATCAACCCGGGTGCCAGGACCGCGATCAGCACGACCACGAGATCGGCGAGCAGGAACGGAATGACGCCCTTGAAGATCTGCGAGACCGTCACGTAGTCGCTGGCGACGTTTCGGATCACGAAGACGTTGAGCCCCACCGGCGGGGTGATCATGCCGATCTCGAGAAGCTTGACCACGAAGACCCCG
>JBNKWI010000035.1:0-30700 GCA_050299695.1 Paracoccaceae bacterium | reverse complement strand
CGAACCAGATCAGGTCGATCCCCTGGGCGCGGAAGATCGGCAGGAGGACCGGCAGCGTGACCAGGAGCGCGCCGAACGGTTCCATGAACATGCCGAGGACGAGGTAGAGGAGCACCACGACCAGCATGAGCTGGTAGTAGCTGAGCTCGTGCCCGCTCACGAGGCCCGAGATCGCGCCGGTCACGCCGGTGAGGCCGAGGAAGCGGGTGAACATCGAGGCGCCGACGCCGATGATCAGGAGTGAGGAAGAGGACATCAGCGCCTCGAGGAGCGAGGTGCGGAGGATCGCGAAACTCAGGCGTCCGGTGATGGCCGCGATCAGGATGGAGCCGACCGCGCCGATGGCGCCGGCCTCGGTCGCGGTGAAGATGCCGGAGAACAGCCCGCCGAACACGACGAGCATGAGCACGAGCACCGGCCAGATATCGGCGAGGGCCTCGCGCGGGCTGATCGGGTCGGTCTCGATGGGCCGCGGAGGTGCGATGTCGGGGCGCAGCCAGCAGGTGAGAAGGACGACCGCCGAATAGAGCAGCGCGGTCAGGATGCCGATGGTGATCCCGCCCATGAACACCTTGATGACCGAGGTCTCGGCAAAGACGCCGTAGACGATCATCAGGATCGAAGGCGGGATCAGCGCGCCGATGGTGCCGCCCGCGGCGATGGCGCCGGTGGCGAAGCTGGGGCTGTAGCCGGCGCGCACCATTTCCGGCACGGCGATCCGCCCCATCGCGGCGGCGGTGGCGAGCGACGAGCCGCAGACCGCGGCGAAGCCCGAGCAGGCGAAGACCGACGAGATCGCCAATGCACCGGGCACACGCCTGAGGAGCGCCTTCGCGGCGTCGAAGAGGCCGCCGGTCATCCCCGAGTGATAGGCGATGAACCCCATCAGCAGGAACATCGGCACGGCCGAAAGCGTCCAGTTCGACACGAAGGAGAACGGCGTGTTGGCGAGGATGCCTACGGCGGGCGTGATGCCGAGCAGGAAGGTGACGCCGGAGAAGGACACGGCGATCAGCGCCAGCGCTACCGGCACGCGGAGCGCGAGCAGGAGGAACAGGAGGAGGACGCCGTAAAGGCCGGTTTCGACGCTCACTCTTCAGGCTCCGAGGTGTAGTGGGTGACGGTCCAGTCCTCTTGCGTCTCGCCGAAGGGCGCGACGATCCTGGCCGCCGTGACGCTGGCGGCGAGGGCGAAGCCGAGCGGCGGCAGAAAGCTGGCCGGCCAAGTCGGGATCGGGATGTTCTGGGCCAACACGAAGGTGCCCGCCTCCCAGGTCTTGAGCGAGGCCTCGAAGGTCACCCAGGCGAGCGCGAGGTAGATCAGCGTCGAGAGCACCGCCACGAGCCGGTCCGAGAGCCAGAGCAGGCGCGGGCTCAGGAATGGCTCGACCGCTTCGACATTCACCATGCCGCCCGACTTCTCGACCCAGGCGAGCGGGATGAAGGCGAGGGCGATCATGTAGTAGTTGGTGACGATCTCGTAGGTGGCCGGGACCGGCTGGTTGATCGTGTTGCGCAGGACCACGTCGGTGGTGACGTGAAGCATGAGCGTCAGGATCGCGAGCGACCCGATCACGGCAAGCCCCTGCAGCGACAGATCGCGGATGCGGGCGATGGTGGTCATCTGTGGATCCCGTCGAAGAAGCCCGGGGGAAAGAAGGGTCCGGCGGCCGGGCTGTGCGGCCGCCGGAGACGGGATCAATCCCCGTATGTCGCGTAGTCGACCTTGGACCAGACCTCTTCGTAGACGCGCTCGGTCATGGCGGCGGGGTCGTTGTTCACCTCGTCGGCGATCTTCTCCCACTTGGCCACGAGGCCGAGGAATTCCTGGATCTGGTCCGGCGCGTCGGCGATGCCGAACTGCTCCTGGCTGTAGGTCCCGGCCGTCTCGATATCCGCCTGGACGAAATCCTCGATGTCCTTGACCAGCGCCGGATCGGCCTGGATGAACTCGATTCCGGCCTCCCTTGCGGCGCCTTCCGCGATCTCGGGGATCTCATAGCCCCAGCGGTTGGTGAAGTCGGCGTTCGCCCGGTTCGCGGCGCGGACCATGGCCATCTTGTCCTCTACGGACAGGCTGTCCCAGGTGGGCTTGGCCACGGTGAAGTTCGACGTGGCGATATAGCCGCCGATCGGCGCGTAGGTGATGTATTTCGCCACTTCCACGAGGCGGAAGGCGAGGAGATCGCCGACCGAGGCCATGGTGCCGTCGATGGTGCCGGAATTCATCGCCTCGAACTGGTCGAAGACCGACATCTGCACCGGCACGGCGCCGAAATTCTCGGCGAGCCGCGCCCAGGGCGCGCCGCCCGAGCGGAGACGGAGGCCTTGCAGATCGGCGGCGGTGCGGACCGGCTTGGTGGTGATGAACTCGTAGAGATCCGAGGCGCCGGAGCCGAGGAAGACGAAGCCGAGCGCATCCATCTCCTTCTGGCAGGGGTCGCAGTTCACGATGAACTCGGTCATCGCCGCGCCCATGGCGTGCGGGTTCTTCGAGATCAGCGAGACCTGGCCCGTGACCGACATCATCGGCAGGTCGGCGGGGAAGTAGAGCGGCAGGAGGTTGCCAACCTCGGCGACCTGGCTTTGCAGCGCGTCCTTCATCTGGATCAGGTTGACGACCTCGGGGCCGAGGATCGTGGCCGTCAGCCGGCCGTCGGATTCCTCGGGCAGGTACCTGGCGAAGTTGGTGTACATCGTCCCGTTCGCGGGGTGGGCCGGCGGTGCCGCCGGAGCGATGCGCAGGTCGCGCGCCTGGGCCGCGGAGACCGTGATGGCCGCCGCCGCGGCGAGCGCCACCGTCTTGATCAGGTTTTTCATTTGCTTCCTCCCTTTTATCGTTAGAGGCCGAGAAGCCCCCGTGCGTTTTCCTTGAGAATGAGGGGACGAACCTCTTCCCGGAAATCTGCGGCCTCGAAATCCGCGAGCCAGCGGTCGGGTGTGATCGCCGGCCAGTCGGATCCGAAGAGCATCTTCTTCTTCAGCAGCGAGTTCGCGTATTTCACCAGGATTTCCGGGAAATACTTCGGGCTCCAGCCGCTGAGGTCGATATAGACGTTGGGCTTGTGCTGGCAGACGGCGAGCGCCTCCTCCTGCCAGGGGAAGGACGGGTGCGCGAGGATGATCTTGAGGTCGGGGAAGTCCACAGCCACGTCGTCCACATGCATCGGGTTCGAGTATTTGAGCCGCATGCCCATGCCGCCCTTCATGCCCGAGCCGACACCGGTCTGGCCAGTGTGGAACAGCGCCACGGCGCCAGCCTCCTGGATCGCTTCGTAGAGCGGGTAGGCCATGCGGTCGCTCGGGAAGAAGCCCTGCATGGTCGGGTGGAACTTGAAGCCCTTGATGCCGTATTCCGCCACGAGCCGCCGCGCTTCGCGTGCTGCCATCTTGCCCTTCCAGGGGTCGACCGAGGCGAAGGGGATCAGGATATCGGAGTTCTCGGCGCAGATCCGGGCGACGTCGTCGTTGGAATAGCGGTGGAAGCCGGTCTCGCGTTCGGCATCGACGGGGAAGATTACCGCGGCGATCCGGCGCTCGCGATAGTAGGCGGCGGTTTCCTCGACCGAGGGGAGCATGCCCTTGGCGCCGGCGGGGTTCCGGAAATAGGCGGCCATCCCGGCCTGGAACTCGTCATAGCCGTCGTCGCGGGGGCCGCAGCAGGGCTCCTCGGCATGGGTGTGGATGTCGATGGCGATGATATTCTCGAGGTCGATCACCTGGCATCCTCCATGCCGTTGAACTTCCGCAGGAGCCGAATCAGCGTCTCGAACTCCTCGGCGTCGAGTGCGACCGCCTCGCGCGGGAGGTAGCACAGGAATTCCGGTCTCTTCTCTGCCACGAAACGGGCGCCTTCGGGCGTCAGAGTCAAGAGCACGGAGCGGCGATCGTCGTCCGGCACCCTGCGTGTGAGCCGGCCGGCATCCACCGCCCGCTGCACGAGTTTCGTCATGTGAGCGGGTTTGATCCGCAGTTTCCGCGCGAGCAGCCCCTGCGGTATTCCGGGATTCAGGCCGACCACCCAGAGCACGGTGAATTCGCCGGGTTTCAGCCCGTGGCGCGCGAGCTTGTCGAAGAACGCATCGAACACGCGGACCTGCGCGAGGCGAAGCAGGAAGCCGGGCGAAGAGGCGATTTCGCCGAAGATCACCTCGTCTTCCCCGATCCGCGTCGGCACGGCCTTGTTCATCCCTGGTCACCGTCGGGGCGCGCGACCTTGCCGGCCTTCTTCGTCAGAAACGCGTTCAGGCGCTCTTCGGCTTCGGGGCTGGTCGCGGTGAAGGAGGCGATGAAGCTTTCGACGAAGAGACCGTCCTCGCTCGACATGTCCTGGATCCGGGGCAGGGCGTTGATGATCGCGTAGTTCGAGATCTCCGCGTTGGACGCGGCATTTCCGGCCAGCGCGACGGCGGTCTCGAGCGATTTGCCCGCATCGACGACATACTGGACCAGGTTCCAGCGCTCGGCCGTTGCGGCATCGACCGAGCGGCCGGTCAGCATCATGTCTGTCATCCGGGCCACGCCCATCAGCCGCGCCGACCGGACCGAGGCGCCGCCGCCGACGAAGATGCCGCGCTGGCCCTCGGGGAGTGCGAAGAAGGCGGTGGTGTCGGCCACCCGGATATGAGCCGAGGAGGCGAGTTCGAGCCCGCCGCCGACGACCGCGCCGTGCAGCGCGGCGACCCAGGGGATTCGCCCGCGCTGCATCCGGTCGAAGACACGGTGCCAGCGGCGCGAGCCATGTACGCCCTCGAACGGGGTTTTCTTGACGTGTTCGGCCAGGTCGAGACCGGCGCAGAAATGCGGGCCGATTCCGTGGATCACGCCGGCCCTCGCCGAGGCTTCCGCCGCGTTGATCGCGACCTCGAGCTCTTCGACGAAGGCGTCCGAGATCGCATTGCGCTTCTCGGGTCGGTTGAGGCCGATCAGGGCGATGTCCCCACGGCTTTCCGTCGTGATGTACTTCATTGGTGCCGCACCCCCTTGAGGAACCCTGCAATAATTTACTATCCACAGAAATAGTTTCCGTGTAAACAAAATTCGGATTTTCGGGGGAGGAATCATGTCCGAGGCCACGACGCCCGCGCTTTGGGATCCGGTCATTCGCAGCGAAACGCGCGCGGATGGCAGCATTCTCGTCTGGAACGCGGAGCCACTGGGCCCGTCGCCGCGCTGCATGACCGAGCGATTCATGGAGTGGGCGGAGAAGGTGCCGGACCGGCTCTGGATGGCGGAACGCGGCCCGGACCGCGAGCTGCGCGGCATGAGCTATGGTGTTGCCGCCGCGAAGATCCGCGCCATCGGGTCGGCCTTGGTGGCGCGCGGCCTTTCTTCGGAGCGGCCGCTCCTGATCCTGTCGGGCAACAGCATCGCCCATGCGCTCATGGCGCTGGGCGCGCAGCATGTGGGCGTGCCCTCCGCGGCGCTGGCACCCGCCTATGCGCTCGCGGGCGGGGACTTTCTCAAGCTGCGCGACGTGGCGCGGCAGCTCACGCCCGGCATGATCTTCGCCGACAACGTCACCCGCTTCGCCCCGGCCATCCAGGCCGTGTTCGGTGCGGATGTACCGGTGGTCTCGATCACCGGCAGCGTGCCGGGCCACGAGCGCCTGTCTTTCGACGACCTCGCCGCCACACCCCCCAGCGACGCGATGGAAGCGGCCCATGCGGCGGTCGGTCCGGACACGGTGGCGAAGTTCCTCTTCACTTCCGGCACTACCGGCTCGCCCAAGGCGGTGATCCAGAGCCAGCGCATGATCTGCGCCAATCCGCAGATGGATGCGCAGTGCTACCTGTTCATGCTGGAAACCCCGCCTGTCGTGGTCGACTGGGCGCCCTGGAACCACACGGCGAGCGGCAACCGGGTGTTCCACCTGGTGATCTATTTCGGCGGCACCTATTACATCGACGATGGCAAGCCCACGCCCGACGGGATTGGCCGGACGATCGAGAACCTGCGGGAGGTTTCGCCGACCTGGTATTTCAACGTGCCGCTCGGCTTCCAGATGCTGCTCGACGCGATGGAAACCGATGACGTGCTGCGGAAGACCTTCTTCGCGCGCCTGCAGATGCTGTTCTATGCCGGCGCGGGCATGAGCCAGCCGGTCTGGGACAGGCTCACGCGGGTCGTCGAGGAGATGGTGCCGGGCGGGGTGCCTCTCTGCACCGGTTTCGGCGCGACGGAGACGGGCCCGTCTTCGCTCCTGTGGCACAAGATCGAGAAGACCGCCGGCAATCTGGGCGTTCCGCTGCCAGGCGTCGAATTCAAGCTGGTGCCGCAGGGCGACAAGCTCGAGGGGCGGGTCCGCAGTCCCTCGGTGACGCCGGGCTATTGGCGCAATCCGGAGCTCACCGCCGAGGCGTTCGACGAGGAGGGGTTCTACTGCTTCGGCGACGCGTTCCGCTTCGTCGAGCCGGGCAACCCGGCGGCGGGCTTCTATTTCGACGGTCGGCTGGCGGAGAATTTCAAGCTCGCCTCGGGGACCTGGGTCGCTGTCGGGCCGCTCAGGGCGCGGCTGACCGACGATCTCAAGGGGCTCGCGGTGGATGCGGTGATCGCGGGCGAGGGGAACCGGGAACTCGGGGCGCTGATCGTCCCGGACTGGGCGGCGCTGCGCACGCTCGCCGGCGATCCGTCGCTCGAGGGCGAGGCGCTCCTGACCCATCCGAAGGTGCGCAGCATGGCGGCCGGGATACTTGCCGACCATGCCGCGAGAGCCACAGGATCGGCGACCCGCGTTACCCGGCTGATGTTCCTTGAGGTGCCGCTTTCCTTCGACAAGGGGGAGGTGACGGACAAGGGGTCGGTCAACCAGCGCACGGTGCTGCGCCACCGCGCCGATCTGGTCGAGAGCCTCTGGTCGGAGGACCCGCGGGTGATCTCGCTCGGGACCGCGCGCGACGGGTGACCGGCCTTCCTGACCTCCCGGGGGTGGCGCCCGGCGCCGGACGCGGTATTGAGACCGCGGCCGGCGAGGGACCGGCCGGACGGAGAGGGGCGGGACCCATGGGTACAGAGCGGGCTTTCGTGATCGGGCACCCGATCAGGCAATCGCGGTCGCCGATGATGCACAATCACTGGATCGCCGAGCACGGGCTCGACGCGGTCTATGACCGTCGCGACGTGCCGCCCGAGGACCTGGCCACGTTCTTCGACGAGGTTCGCCGGGAACGCTACATCGGCGCGAACGTGACGATCCCGCACAAGCTGGCGGTCATGGAGCATCTCGACGATGTGGACGACGCGGCCAGGGCCATGGGCGCGGTGAACTGCATCGCCTGGGTGGACGGCAGGCTGACCGGCGGAAATACCGACGCGATGGGATTTCTCGCCAACATGGACGAGGTGGTGCCGGGATGGGATGCGGGCGCGGGCCACGCGGTGGTCTATGGCGCGGGCGGCGCGGCACGGGCGGCGGCCTACGGGTTGCGGTCGCGGGGGCTGACGGTGGCGCTGTGCAACCGGACGCCGGACAAGGCGGTGGCGCTGGCGGCGCATCTGGGGGAAGGGATCAGCGGGCATGGTTCCGACGCGCTGCCCGTCGAGATGGCGCGGGCCGATGTGCTGGTCAACACGACGAGCCTCGGCATGATCGGCCAGCCGCCGATCGACCTCGATCTCGCGTTCCTGAAGCCGGAGGCGGTGGTCTACGACATCGTCTACGTGCCGCTCGAGACCGGGCTTCTGGCCGAGGCCAGGGCGCGCGGGCACCGCACCGTCGATGGGCTGGGGATGCTGATCTACCAGGGGGTCGAGGGGTTCCGCCGCTGGTTCGGGGTAACGCCCGTCGTCTCGCCCGCGCTCAGGAAGCTCCTCGAAGACGACATCCGGGGCTCCCAGCCGGGCGCCTGAAGCCCGCGGCCGCGATCCGCGAGTCGGATGTGTGTCCCCGGTCTTGTCCGGGAGGCAGGGCGCGGACCGGGGGCCGGGAAGGGTGGAAATCCTTTGCCCTTTCCGGGCGGGGTGTTGCGCGGGGCGGTGTCGGCCGACCGCTCGGACACGGCGCGCGAGCGGGCATGTCCCGGCCCTAGGGCCGGGGCGAAGATTCCGGGGAGAGCATTCCTGGCTTCATGAAACCTTCTTGTTTCATGGCGTTGCATCCTGTTCCCGGAGGCGTTTCCTGCCCTGTCTCTCACGTCCTGGCGCCGGAATCCGGGGCCGCCGGACCGGTGTTGCGCGGGCCCGGGTCCGTGCGCGCGCAGCGCGCGCGATTAACCATTCGTTTACCGAGCTAAACGGAGAGTGCGGTCATAGCGCCCGAGATCGCAAGCCGCGCAAGACTTCCCGTTCTGCCATCTTGGCCCCCGACCGGATCCGGGGGACGGGCCTTCGACGCGCCGTTTTTTCGGGCCGAGGCAACATTGGACCCAGACCCGCGAGCAGATGGTGACCCGTATGGACGAAACGCCGAGAAGACGCCCTGAAGTGAATATCTGCCGCGTTGCGTCGGAAGCAAATCTAGCCCTCGAGACCCTTTGCAGCACGCTCCTGTCGGCCGTCGGCGTCGAGGCGTGCTGCATCACGGTCGAGGCGCCGCAATCGGTGGGCGCGGCGGCATCGGCCTGGGCCGGCGGGTCCGGCCTGCGCGCCGAGGTGGTCGATGCAGCACTCGCCGCCAATGCCGAGAGCTTCGGCCAGATCGAGAGCGGCTGCCGGGGGCTGCTGTCGCGCGCGGCCATGCACCATCGGGAGGTCACCGTCGCCGATGAGCAGATTGTGCTGGTGAGCGTCCTGCTGGACGGGGTTCTGGATGCCGGGAAGGCGCTGGCGACCTTCGCGTTCGGGGACCGGGTCGAGGCCGGCGAACGGGAACGGAAGCTCGAGCGCTTCGTACCGCTGGTCGAGGTCGGGCTCAGTTCTCTGATCGGCAACTTCTTGAAGGATATCGACCTCGCCTCGGTGGGCCGGCAATGCGCGCAACTCCGCCGGCAGGTTCAGTCCGACGCGCTGACCGGCGTGACGAATACGCGCGCGTTCCGTGACCAGGCGCGGGAGCGGCTAGCCCGCGCGCCCTCGACCCACGCGCTGATCCTGGTCGATATCGACCATTTCAAACGGGCCAACGATCTCTACGGCCACGCCTTCGGCGACGAGTATCTCAAGTCGCTGGCCCAGGCGCTCCAGACTTCGTTTCCGGCCGATGCGCTGGTCGGTCGCATCGGCGGCGACGAATTCGCGATCCTCGTGCGTCTGCCGCAGCCCGGCGCGGCCTACCTGTCGAGCCTCCTCGCGCGCTGCCGGAACGGCGTGCAGCGCTCGGCGGCCTATCTCGGCCGGCCGGATCTGGGGCGCGTCAGCCTTGGCGTGGCGACTTATCCGGAGCAGGCGGAAAGCTTCTCCGATCTGTTCGAGCGCGCCGACGCGGCGCTCTACGCGGCCAAGGAATCGGGGCGGGGCACAACGGTGTTCTACAAGCCGCAGATCCATGCCCGTTTCAACAAGCGCGAGCTCGACAAGCAGTTCAAGCTGGCCGCGGGCCAGAACCGGATCGTGCCGTATTTCCAACCCATCGTCGATCTCAAGACCGGCCGCTGTGCCGGGTTCGAGGTGCTGGCGCGCTGGATCGGGAGCGATGGCGTCGTGCTGACTCCGGGCCAGTTCAGCGCGATTTTCCAGGATCACCGGACCGCCGAGATGATGACCGGCCGGATGCTGACCGAGGGGCTCGACAATTTCAGCCGCTGGCGGCGGGGGCTGCCCGAGCAGGAGGTGCGCGACGTGCGGCTCGCGCTCAACATGACCGCGTTCGACCTGATGAACCCGGAGATCGTGTTCGACCTGCAAAGCGAACTGGCGGAGCGCGGGCTCTCGTGGTCGGTGATCACGCTCGAGGTGACCGAGAACGTCATCCTGGGCGATTGCAATGGCCAGATCTTCCGGACGCTGGTGGAGCTGCGCGCCCGGGGCGCCAAGCTGGCGATGGACGATTTCGGCACCGGCCATGGCGGGCTCCAGCATCTGCGCGACTGGCCCATCGACGTGCTCAAGATCGACCAGCAATTCGTCCGGCGGAGCTGCGAGAGCGTGCGCGACCGCGCGGTGGTCGAGGCGGTCCTGGCGATCGCCCACAGGAGCGGCTTCGGGGTGGTGGCCGAGGGGGTCGAGGCGCCCGAGCATCTTGCGGCCCTGCGCGCGCTTGGCTGCCCGCTGGGGCAGGGCTACCTGTTCGGCCGGCCGCTCTCGCCGGCGGAGTTCGCCAATTCGCCGCTCTACTACGATGTCGCGACGCTGAGAGAGGTCAAGGACCCCGAGCCGGCGCTCAGGTTTGCAGGCTGAGGTCGATCGCGTTGATGATCGCGGTCGCGCTGATCGGCTTGCGGACGAGGAGGCCTGGCACCGACCGGCCGTCGTCGCTCGGCGTGTCGGCATAGTCGGCGAGATAGACCACCGGCACCGGGCTCTGCGCGCGGCTCAGCCGTTCGGCAAGCGCGTAGCCACCCATGGCGCCCGGGAGGTTGATATCGGTCACGAGGATGTCGAAGCTCGGGTCGCTCTGCACGATCCTCAGCGCGTCCTCGGCGGTGAGCGCCTTCGCCACGTCGGCGCCCTGGAGCATCAGGAGGTCGGAGAGGATGTTGCCGAACAGCGGATCGTTCTCGACCACGAGGACGCGGCGTCCGGCGAGGTCGCGGGTCTCCTGCCGGGCCGGTTCGGCGGCCATGGTGGAGGCGCCGGCGGCGGGGAGCGCGAGGGCGACCGTCGTGCCCTCGCCGGGCGACGAGCGCACCGACATCGACCCGTTGGAGCGGCGCACGAAATTATCGACCATGGCCAGGCCGAGCCCGGTGCCGCCCCGCGCGAGACGGGTGGTGTAGAACGGTTCGGCGGCGCGCGCCAGGATCCACGCCGGCATGCCCGGGCCGTTGTCCTCGACCGCGAGGCGCACCTGGTCGCCCTTTGTCACGACAAGGCGGATCCTGCCCCCGGTCATGTCACTTTCGACGATGGCGTTGCGGGCGTTGAAGACGAGGTTCAGGAGCGCGGCCTGCAGGTCTGTGGGGACGACGCGCACGAGGAGTTCGCCCGCCTTCGGGAGCACCGCCCGGAACGGCAGCTCGGCGGGAAGGGTGGCCCGCGCCACGGTCTCGAAATCCGCCAGAAGCTCGCGCAGATCGACGATTTCCGCCTCTTGCGGGCGGTCCCGCGTCAGGCTCAGGAGGCGCTCGGTCAGGTCGGCGCCGCGGCCGCAGGCGGTCTGGATCAGCGCGAGATGCTTGCGCATGACCGCGGGGTCCTCCGTGAGGAGCGCGGTGTCGGTTCCGAGCCGGATCATCCCGAAGATGTTCGCCATCTCGTGGGCGATCCCGCCGGCCATCTGCCCGACCGCGTCGAGCCGCTCCGTGCGGCTCAGGTTCTCGCGCAGCGCCCAACCCTGGGTCTCGTCGAGCACCGAGAGGATCAGGAGTTCGCTGCCGGGATGCCGGCGGAGGCAGAACCTGAGCGCGCGCTCCTGCCTTTGCGGATCGAACCAGCCGACGAATACGTCCTCGGTCCGGTCGCCGCGGAGCAGCGCGCGGACTGGGTTGTCCTCGGGCCGAAGAATGCGCCGCTCGCCGAGCGTGTGGAACCGGGATTCGAAGAGCCAGTCCTGCAGCGAGTCGGCGTCGGAGCTGATGCGCTCGGCGCCGCGGTTCACCATCATCAGCCGGCGGTCGGCATTGAAGAGGAATACCGCCGCGTCGAGCCCGTCGAGCGCGGTCCGGAGCCGGGTCTGCTCGCGCTGCGCCTGGATTGCCTCGGCGTTGCGGTACATCGCGACCCGGAGGACGGTGACGAAGGACAGGAGCGCGATGCCGGCAGCAAGTGCGTTGAACCAGATGCTCGAGTTCAGAAGGCCGCTCCGGGTGACCGAGATGGCGAGTTCCGCCAGCAGCAGCGGGCCGAGCAGCGCGAGCGGGAAGAACCGGCGGGCCACGCGGCTGCCCGTGCCGTCGCCGAACGCTGCGCGGACCAGGCCAAGATCCGGACGCGAGAGCAGCACCGCCATGAAAAGGAGCCCGATGCAGGCGGCCGAGTGGGGCGCCATGCCGATGAAGATCAGCGTGGTCGCGTAGGCGTCGTGGTCGAGGAAGAAGGTCGCCAGCGCGGTCATCGCGAGAAGGAGTCCGGTGGCGCCGATTGCGGTTGTCGTGATCTCTGCCGCCCGACCGCGCAGGCTCGCGGAGAAGGTACCGACCGCGGCAGCCAGGATCCCCATCGACGAGGCGAGCGCCATCCGGTCCTCGCTGCCTGGCGGGGCCGCGAGATAGGCCTCGACGGTCAGGCCGATCCGGACGGCACAGAAGATCGCGGCGCCGACGGCGAGCGCGCGGGCGGCGTGCGGCGAGCGGCGCAGGGTGCCGTGCAGGAGAAGCTGGGCACCGGCAACCGCGATCAGGGCGAGCGCCGTCGCCGGCACCATCGCCGCGCCATTGGGAACGGGGCGCACCAACCGCTCGATCCCGAGCCCCCAGGCGACGAGCACCAAAAGGGCGGTCAGGAGAACCATGCCGGAAAGTCGGCCCGCCCAGTTCCGGATCGCCTGGCGGGTCCGCGGCATCAGGACCTCCCGTCGCCGGGGCCGCTCGGGCCGTGCAGGCAGACCGGGCGCGCCATCGTTCAGCCGGCCGTCCTGGACGTCTGCCGGGCCGGACGCGCATAGCGTGTCACCAGCGCGCTGAGCTCCTCCAGCGATGCGGTCTTCGAGATCTTGGCCGCCGCGGCGCGAAGCCCGTGCCTGAGAAGCGGAGAGTCGAGCAGTTGCGGCCGGCCGGTGATGATGATGATCGGCAGGTCCGGGTCGATATTGCGGACCGCATGGGTCAGGGTGGTCGCGCCGCCGCCTGCCATGACCACATCGAGGAAGACGATATCGTAGCGGTCCTTGCGCAGGAGGGTCACGAGCTGGTCGCCCGAGGTGACGGCCGTGGCATCGTGGCCCTTCGCTTCCATCCCGTCGCAGAACACTGTCAGATAAGGGACTTCGTCGTCGGCAATCAGGATTTTTGCCAAAGCGCGAACTCTCCTCTGAGTTGATGATCGTTCAAAATGTGCTACCGATAATTTCGATAGCAGCTTCGGTGAGAATTGCAAACGATGGCCAAGGACCATGAGAGCGAGCAGGATACAGAAACGATCCCGCTTGTGGTCATCGGCGCTTCTGCTGGCGGGTTGGAACCGCTCGAGGCGTTCTTCGAGGCCACGCCGCTGGACGCGGGCTGGTGCTTCGTGGTGGTCCAGCATCTTTCGCCCGACTACAAGTCGATGATGCACGAGCTTCTGTCGCGGCGCTCGCCGCTTGCGATCCGGCATATCGAGGACGGTTCGAAGATCACGCCGAACACGATCTTCCTGAACCGGCCGAGCACGCTCGCGATGCTCAAGGACGACCGGTTCCAGACCCGCTCCTACGAGCCCGACGACGAAGTGCCGCACCTGCCGATCGACTCGATGCTGAGTTCGGTGGCCGAGCGGAACCCGGGCTGCACCGCCGCGGTGATCCTGTCGGGATCCGGCAGCGACGGCACGCGCGGCGCCGAGTCGGTTCACGCGAGGGGCGGGCTGGTGCTGGTCCAGTCGCTCTCCGAAGCGTCCTTTCCCTCGATGCCGCGCTCGATCGTCGCGTCGGAGGTCGCCGACAGGGTGCTGCCCGCGAAGGAGCTCCCGGCCGCGCTCCTGGATTTCTTCGAGACCGGCAACCGCAATGGCTTGCCGGGGCGATCGGCCTCTCTCGTGCCCGGACCGAAGAGCATCCTCAGCCTCCTCGAGGACGCGCACAATATCGACTTCACCGACTACAAACCGCAGAACGTCCAGCGGCGCATCGAGCGGCGCCAGCATCTGCAGGGCTACGAGACGATCGAGGACTATCGGGCCGAACTCGAGGCCAATCCGACGGCGCTCGAAGAGCTCTATCACGACCTCCTGATCGGGGTGACGGAGTTCTACCGTGACAGGGAGACGATGACGACGCTCCGGGCCCATGCGCTCGACAGGCTGGCCGCGGAAGAGAAGGAAAAGCCGCCGCTGCGGATCTGGGTCCCGGGCTGCTCCAGCGGCGAGGAGGCCTATACCCTCGCCATCGAACTGAGCGAGGCGCTGGCGCAGGCCGGGCGGTCCCGCAGCTTCCGGATCATCGCCACCGATGTGCACCGGCGGTCGATCGACGTCGCCTCGGCGGGGATCTATTCGGTCGAGGCGGTGCGGCGCGTGCCGGAGGGACTCCGGGAGAAGTATTTCGACTCCCTGCGCGACAAGCTCGTGGTGACCTCGTCCCTGCGCCAGAAGATCATCTTTTCGGTGCATGACGTGCTGAGCGATCCGCCCTTCATGAATCTCGACATGATCTCGTGTCGCAACCTGCTGATCTACCTCAACGATGCCGCGCAGGCGCGGCTGATCTCGATGTTCCTGTTCGGGCTGCGCATGGACGGCTTCCTGCTGCTCGGCTCGTCCGAGAGCCTCGGCAAGTTCTCGGGCGAGTTCCGCACGATCGACAGCCGCTGCCGGATCTTCCAGAAATCGTCGAACAAGCGTGTGCTCGACAGGTCGATGTTGTCGGCCAAGATCGGGTCGAGCAACCATGCCGAGACCACCTTCCGCGAAACCGCGGTGCAGCACAAAGCCAAGTTCTCCAACCGGCTTTCGGATTTCCGCAACCGCGATTCCCTGATCCGCTGCTACGACGCGCTGCTGAAGCGCTATGCGCCATCGTCGATCCTGATCACCGAGCACGGAATGGTGCTGGCCTGGTTCGGCGCCGCCAGCATTTTCATCGACACGATGAACAACCTGGCCGAATGGACGGTCGAGGACATCGTGCATCCCGACCTCCATTTCGTGATCAACGTGGCCGCCGAAAAGCTCCGTCAGCAGCAGCTCGAATCCTATGCGCGGAACGTCGAGATCCGGTTTTCCGAACACCACGTGCGAAACTGCCATGTGGAGATACAGCCTCTGGACGAGGTGCAGGGCAGCCGGATGATGCTGGTGGCGCTCAAGCTCGAGGAGCGTCCGGAGGAGCAGGTAAGGACCGTCGAAACCGGCGAGGTACCGGACGCCACCGACGAGCGGAAGGACGACACCAAGCTCCTGACGAAGCGGATCGTGGAGCTGGAACGCGATCTGCGGCTTACCGAGGAGACGCTTCAGCACGTTACCGAGCGGCTGGAGGCGAGCGGCGAGGAACTGCAGGCCTCGAACGAGGAATTGCAGGCGTCGAACGAGGAATTGCAGGCCTCGAACGAGGAGCTGCAGAGCTCCAACGAGGAGCTGCACGCGGTCAACGAGGAGCTGGTCTCGGTCAGCACCGAGTACGAGCGCCAGATCGAGACGCTGTCGGAGCTGAACCAGAATATCGAGTTCGTGCTGCGCTCGCTCGGGGTCGGGCTGATCTTCGTCGACGGGGAGGCGCGGCTCCGGCGGTTCAGCGAGATCATCGCCTCGCGGTTCCAGCTCGAAAGCTACGACGTCATGCGCTCGGTCAGCGTGATCGGTCCGCGGCCGGCCTTCTTCGATCTGCCGAAGGCGGTCGAGGCGGTGCTGGCTTCCGGCGAGGGCCAGGAATTCAGCGGCGAGCATGGCGGCGAGCGGCTCACCGTCAAGATCCGGCCGGTTCCGCAGGTCAGCAGCAAGAACGGCGAAACCGTCCCGGGCGCGGTGCTAATCTTCGACTGGGGCGGGGAGGCGCCGCCTGAACGGCGCCGGAGGCCGTCCGGGCGCGCCTAGGCCCCGCCGATCCTGTCCCGCATCGCGGCATAGCGCGCGTGGCCCGCGTCGAACGCGTCGGCGAGCGCGGCGATCGGCGCGATGCTGCGGGCCATCTCGGGCGGCGGGGCGAGGTCCGCGCCGCCGCCGGTGGCCGCCATCTGGCCCAGCCGGGCGGCGCCGAAGGCCGCGCCGAAATCGCCCGCGACCGGCAGGTCCACCGGCACGCCGAGCGCCGTGGCGATCGCCTGGAGCCAGTAGTCCGAGCGCGAGCCGCCGCCCACTGCGGTGAGCCGCTCGATCCGCGTGCCCGTCGCTGCCAGCGCGTCGCGGCAATCGCGGAGCGCGAAGGTCACGCCCTCGAGCACCGCGCGGGTCGCCGCCGCGCGGTCGGTCGCGTGTTCGAGCCCGGTGAAGGCGCCCCGGATCGCGGCATCGTTGAGCGGCGTCCGTTCGCCGCCGAGATAGGGCAGGAACAGGGTCTTGCCGGGCGCTTCCAGCGCGCCGAGCGCGCCGGTCAGGTCCTCCGCCGGGTGCCCAACGAGATTCGCGTACCAGTTCAGCGCGTCGGTGGCGGCGAGGATCACGCCCATCTGGTGCCAGGTGTCCGGGAGCGCATGGCAGAAGGTATGAACCGCGGTGGCCGGGTCGGGGCTGTAGCCCTCGGTCGCGGCGAAAAGCACGCCCGAGGTGCCGAGCGAAACGAAGGCCTGGCCCGGGCGGATCACGCCGACGCCGATGCCCGAGGCCGCGTTGTCGCCGCCGCCGCCCGCGATGGGGATGCCCGCCGGAAGCCCGAATTCCTGGGCCAGCGCGGCGCGGAGCCCGCCGGAGTTTTCCGACCCCTCGACGAGTGCCGGCATCTGTGCACGGGACAGCCCGGTCTTTGCCAGCAGCGTGTCCGACCAGTCCCGCGCGCCGGTGTCGAGCCAGCTTGTGCCCGCCGCATCCGACATCTCGGACACCGCCGCGCCGGTCAGCCAGAGGCGCAGATAGTCCTTCGGCAGGAGTACCCGCGCGACACTCTCGAAGATCCGGGGCTCGTGCCGGGCCACCCAGGCCAGCTTCGGTGCGGTGAAGCCCGGAAAGACGATATTGCCCGAGATCGCGCGGAACTCCGGGTCACCGTCCATCTCGGCGGCCTCGGCATGGGCGCGGGTGTCGTTCCAGAGGATGCAGGGTCTCAGCGGCGCCTCGTCCGCGCCGATCAGTGTCGCGCCGTGCATGTGGCCCGAAAGGCCGATCCCTGCGACCCGGCCGAGACCCGTTTCGGCGGCAAGGGCGCCCAGCACTTTCCGCGCGGCGGCGATCCAGTCCGCCGGATCCTGCTCCGACCAGCCTTCCGCCGGGCGCGCCACAGTCAGCGGCGCCACTGCCTGCGCGACCACGGTCTGCGCCTCGTCGATCAGTACGCCCTTCAGCCCCGTCGTGCCGAGATCGAGTCCGAGATACATGGTCTGCCCTCCCATTCGCCGCCCCCGGCGTTGATGCCCGAGCCGCGGCGGCAACGCAACTCAGCCCTGGGCGACTTCCGCCCGGACCCTCGCGAGCACGTCCACCAGGATCGTCCCGGCGGCCGTATCGTCGCCGGCCTCGACATAGACCCGCAGCTCGGGCGCGTTGCCGGAGGGGCGCAAATGCACCACCGCGCCGCCGGTGAAGCGCATCCGGCAGCCGTCGGTCAGGTCGAGCCCGGCCAGCGCGCCGAGCCCCGGGCAGAGCCGCTCGCGCAGCCGCTCGTCCGCCTCGATCCGGGCGACGAGGCCGGCGGAAAGCTCGGTCGGGACTTCGGTCAGCCGGTCGGCGGCGGTGCGGCGCGGGGGCAGGGCGGCGACCAGATCGGCGAGCCCCTTTCCTGCCTGCCGCGCCGACGCGAGCGGCGCGAGGATCGGCAACAGGCTGTCGCGGGTCAGGAGCGGCGGCAGGCTCCTGCCGTCGCGGAGCGCGGTGAAACCGGTCAGGAAGCCACCGTTCGCCTCGTAGCCCACCACCATCGCCGGCCGGAGCGCCTCCATCCCGGCGATCACGAAGGGCGATCCGATCTTGGTGCGGGTCACCGCGAAGCCGCCCATCATGTCGACGAGCGAGTTGGACGAGACCGGCGTGACCACGGTGTCGGCGCGCAGGAACCGCGCGGTGAGCGGGCCGAGTATGTCGCCCGGAATGACCTTGCCGGACGCATCGGTGACCATCGGCCGGTCGGCGTCGCCATCGGTGGAGACGAGAGCATCGAGCTGGTGCTCCGATGCCCAGCCGGCGAGCATCGCGCGGGTTTCGGCGTCGACCGCCTCGGTGTCGACCGGCACGAAGCGGTCGGCGCGGCCGAGCGCGACGGTCTCGGCGCCGAGCGCGCGGAGCACGTCGGCGAGGAGGTCGCGGGCGGCGGAGCTGTGTTCGTAGACCCCGATCCGAAGCCCGGCCAGCGCGTCGGCCGCGAAGAAGCCCGTGAAGCGCCTGGCATAGGCGGCAGCGGCGCCCTCGTCGGGTTCCAATGACGCCGGCTCGGCGGCGGGCGTTCCGATCGCCGCCTGCGCCTCGGCGATGGCGCTTTCGTCGGCCTTGGTGATCTCGCCGCGCGCGGTGTAGAACTTGAGCCCGTTCCGGTCGTCGGGGATGTGGCTCCCGGTGACCATCACCGCCGCCGTGCCCCGCGCTGCGGCGGCGAGCGCCAGGGCCGGCGTCGGCAGGACGCCGCAATCCACCGCCCTGAGCCCGAGCCGTCCCGCGCCCGCCGCCACCGCAGCGGCGATCCGCGGCGAGGAGGCGCGCAGGTCGCGGCCGATCAGCACGCTGCCATTGGTGTCGGTCATGCCCAGGAAGGCTTCGGCATAGCTCGCGCAGAGCGGATCGGTGAGTTCGGTCACGAGGCCGCGCAATCCGCTGGTTCCGAACTTTGGGGCCATTCGCGCCGGTCCTTCCCGTCTGCCGTCCAACGGGTTGTTCCGCATGCGCCGGGACGGGTCAAGGCTTCGGGTCGCAAACAGGATATGTGCGAAGAGCGCGAGTGAAATCGGAAGATTTCGCACTATTGTTCGGAAAAGCGAAAGCCCTGATCTGGAGCCCGCCATGAGCTGGAACCCCGCGCTCGACCCGCAATGCCCTACCGGCGACGCCGTCGATGCCATCGAGACCGTGATCGTCCCCCGCGCCCGCGACATCGGCGGCTTCGAGGTGCGCCGCGCGCTGCCGGCGCCGCGCCGGCAGATGGTGGGCCCGTTCATCTTCTTCGACCAGATGGGCCCGGCCGAGCTTCTGCCGACACGGCGGCTCGACGTGCGGCCGCATCCGCATATCGGGCTCGCGACGATCAGCTATCTCTACAGCGGCCGGATGCATCACCGCGACTCGCTCGGCAACGACCAGTGGATCGAGCCCGGCGCGGTCAACTGGATGGTCGCGGGCCACGGCATCACCCATTCCGAACGCACCGACGACGCGACCATGCGCGCGCCGATGCCGTTCTTCGGGATCCAGACCTGGGTCGCGCTGCCGAAGGACCAGGAGGACCGGGCGCCCTTGTTCGAGCATGCACCGGTCTCGGCGCTGCCTTTCCTCGAAGGCGAGGGCAAGGAGGTGCGGCTGATCCTCGGCCGGGCCTATGGCGAGACCGCGCCGGTCACCACCGCTTCGGAGATGTTCTATGCCGACGCGGTGCTGAAGCCCGGCGCGCGGCTACCCTTGCCGGACGATCACGAGGACCGGGGCGTCTACGTGGTGGAGGGCGCGGTGAGCATTGCGGGCGAGAGTTACGAGGCGGGGCGGATGATGGTGTTCCGCCCGGGCGATTCGGTCGCCATCGCGGCCGGCCCGCAAGGCGCGCGGGTGATGCTCCTCGGCGGCGAGACGCTGGAAGGGCCGCGCTATATCTGGTGGAACTTCGTCGCCTCCTCGAAGGAGCGGATCGACGCGGCGAAGGAGGCCTGGCGCCGCGCCGACTGGGGCGAGAGGTTCACCCTGCCGGCGGGCGACGCGGCGGAGTTCATCCCGCTCCCCGAGCGCTGACACGACTGGACGGAAGCACCCGCAACGGCTAGTCCCGGAGGAGGGCGCGTGGCCGCGCCCCCGTCACCCAGAGACCGCCATGTCGACCGCCGTCGCAGACAGTGCCGCCCCGGCACGGACCGGGATCGCCCTCATCGTCGCGGGGGTTCTCGCGATGAGCGTGAACGACATGCTCATCAAGTTCCTCTCCGGCGGCTACGCGCTGCACGAGATCGTGCTGATCCGTTCGCTCACCGCCATGGTCGTCATCACCGCGATCCTCGCCTCGAGCGGCGGGCTCGCCCAGCTTCGGAGCGCCGCGCTCGGGCTTCAGGCGTTGCGGGCGCTGTGCCTCGTCCTTGCCAACGTGACCTTCTTCATGGGCCTCGCGGTGCTGCCGCTCGCCGAGGCCACGGCGATCTTCTTCGTGTCGCCGCTCATCATCACGCTCCTCTCCGCCGTCTTCCTCCGCGAGCCTGTCGGCCCCCGTCGCTGGGCCGCGGTCCTCACCGGGTTCCTCGGCGTCCTCGTCGTCGTCGGCCCCGAGCTGCGCGGCGCCTCCGGGGCCGGTCTCGCCACGATCCTCCCGGGCCTTGCCGCCCTCTGCTACGCCGCGACCACGATCCTCACCCGCCGCCTCAAGGACCGGTCGGGCCCCTGGGCGATGGCCTTCTGCATCCAGGCGGCCTTCATCGTGACAAGCCTCGCCGTCGGCCTCGCGGCGGGCGACGGCAAGTTCCTCGACCTCGCCGGGGGCAATGGCAGCCTCGAATTCGTGCTCCGCGCCTGGATCTGGCCCAGCCCGCGCGATCTGGGCCTGATCCTCCTCATCGGCGCGGTGACCGGCTTCGTTTCCTTTGCCGTCAGCCAAGCCTACCGGCTCGGACCCGCGGCCACCATCGCGCCCTTCGAATACGCCTACATGCCCTTCGCGGTGGTCTGGGGCATCGTCGTCTTCGGCGATCTTCCCGGCCGGTCCACCTGGGCCGGGCTGATCCTGATCGCCGGGGCGGGGCTCTATGTCTTCGCCCGCGAAAACCGCCGCGGTGTGCCGGTCGGCCGGCCGGCGCGGCGCGCCTGACAGGGGCGGTTTTGGGCCGTGCGAAAAACCCCGGCCGGGATGTGCGATGGCGCTTGACGGCCGGAACCGCTGCCCCTAGAAGGCCCGACACGCGCGGTTGTAGCTCAGTTGGTTAGAGTACCGGCCTGTCACGCCGGGGGTCGCGGGTTCGAGCCCCGTCAACCGCGCCACTTCTCCTCCCGATCCGCCAAGGAAGCCCCTCCGGGGGACCTTTCGCATTTGTAAACTTGCGGAAAGGTCCCGGTGAGGACGGCTTCCGATATGCCTTTCACAAGGCGCCGCCAGAGCCCCCGAAGCCAAGGCCCCGGAGACACGCGACGCAAGGACCGGCCCGCGCCAATCGCGGGCCATTCAGGAGAAGAAAGATGCGCAACACTCTGATTCCGCTCACTCTCGTCTTGTCGCTTGCCGCCGCCGGCATCGCCAGCGCCGCCGAGACCGTGGGCACGGTGAAATCGGTCGACATCGACGCCAACAGCGTGACGTTGCAGGACGGATCGACCTTTGTGCTGTCGCCGTCGAACGACGAGAATTTTCCGCTGACCGGGTACCGCCCGGGCGACCAAGTGAAGATCGTCTGGACCGGTGGAAGCGGCGGGAAGACGATCGAGTCGATCGCCCCGATGGGCTGATCGGCGGCAGCACACACCGCGCCGGACGGGGGCCCTCGGGCCCCCGTTTTCGCGTTTCGGGCCCTGCACAACCCGTACACAACCTGTACACAACCCGTACACCGGCAGTGCAGCCCGAGAGGCCGAGATGGCGGAATTCACCAGCGACGGGATCACCATCGCCCATGAGGTGGCGGGCGCAGGCCCGCCGCTGCTCCTCCTCCACGGCTTCCCCCAGACACGCGCGATGTGGCGTCCGGTGGTGGCGCGGCTCGCGTCGCGGTTCACCTGCGTCACGGCGGACCTGAGGGGCTACGGCGCCTCGTCGAAGCCGGCGGCGGTGGCGGATCTGTCCAACTACGCGTTCCGCGCCATGGCGGAGGACCAGGCGGCGCTGATGGCGCATCTGGGCTTCGACCGCTTCCATCTCGCGGGCCACGACCGGGGGGCGCGGACGGCGCACCGGCTGGCGCTCGACCGTCCCGGGCGGGTCTTGAGCCTCACGGTGATGGATATCGTGCCGACGCATTACCTGCTCGATCACTGGTCGACGCCGGTTTCCGCCTCTTATTACCACTGGAGCTTCCTCGCCCAGCCCGCGCCGTTCCCCGAGCGGCTGATCGGCGCCGATCCGGACTATTTCTACGAATCCTGCCTCCTCGGCTGGGGCGGGGCGCGGCTGGAGGATTTCCCGGAAATCGCGGCCTATCGCGCGGCCTGGCGCGATCCGGCGACCATCGCGGGGATGACCAACGACTACCGTGCCGCGCTGGCAGTGGACTATGCCCACGATGCCGCCGATCTCGGGCGGAAGGTGACCTGCCCGGCGCTGGTGCTCTACGGCGCCTCGGGGGCGATGGCGCGGCATTTCGACGTGGCGGGGACCTGGGCCGAGAGGCTCGCCGACATGCGGACGGCGGCGCTGCCGGGCGGGCATTTCTTTGTCGACCAGCATCCGGAGGAGGTGGCGGCGGCGCTGGAGGGGTTTCTGGACGATGTGTCTTAGAGGACCCTGAGGCGTCCCGACCTCTTCTTCAACTTTCCACGGTATGCAAGCCGGGCGAGCGCCTGCCCGTGGGGTGGCGCAGCAACGGCTGAGCGGTGCGCTTTATGGTGCCACCCACCTCCAACCTCGACGGTCCTCGCAAGCGTCACCAAAGCGCCAGCCCGCCGGGACGGGCGGGCGCTTGCCCGGCGCCTTCGGCGCTGTTCGGGCGGGGGCCGGGGCGATTGCGCGAACGGCTACCTCGTCAGCGCGTCCAGCACCCGGGCCCAGCTGCGGATGCCCTTGTGGAAGCTCCTGAGGTCGTATTTCTCGTTCGGCGAATGGATCTGGTCGTCTTCCCGGCCGAAGCCGATCAGCATCGAATCGACGCCGAGGATCGACTTGAAATAGCCCGCGATCGGGATCGAGCCGCCCGAGCCGATGAAGGCCGCCGGTTTCGGCCATTCGCCCGAGAGCGCCACGCGGGCCTGCTCGTAGGCCGGGTTGTCGGTCGCCATGACGCTCGCGGGCGAGGCGCCGTGGCCGTGGAATTCCACTGTACAGTCGGGCGGCAGCATGCCGCGCACCATGGCGCGGAAGCTCTCGCGGATCTTCAGGGGGTCCTGGGTGCCGACCAACCGGAAGCTGATCTTGGCCGAGGCTTTCGAGGGAAGCACCGTCTTGAACCCGTCGCCGGTATAGCCGCCCCAGATCCCGTTCACCTCGCAAGTTGGACGCGCCCAGATCATCTCGAGGACCGAGCGGCCCTTCTCGCCCGCGGGCACCGAGAGGTCCACATCGCCGAGGAACCCCGCCGCGTCGAAGCCGAGGCCGTCCCATTGCGCGCGCAGCTCGGGGGTGAGCTCGGGCACGCCCTCGTAGAAGCCGGGTACGGTGACCCGGCCCTGATCGTCGTGGAGCGATGCGACGATCCCCGCCAGAACCCGGATCGGGTTCATCGCCGGGCCGCCATACATGCCAGAATGCAGGTCCTTGTCGGGGCCGGTGATGGTGATCTCCTCGCCCAGCAGGCCGCGGAGCATCGTGGTGATCGCGGGCGTGTCGCGGTCGAACAGGCCGGTATCGCAGATCAGCGCGATGTCGGTGCGGAATTCGTCGGCATTCTCCTTGAGGAACGGGACCAACGAGGGCGAGCCCGATTCCTCCTCGCCCTCGAAGAAGAAGGTGAGGCGGCAGGGCAGGGTGCCATGCACCGCCTTCCAGGCGCGGCAGGCCTCGACGAAAGTCATGAGCTGACCCTTGTCGTCGGAGGAGCCGCGGCCGCGGATCACCTGGCCGGCCGGGGTCTCCTCGATCGCCGGGTCGAACGGGTCGCGGTGCCAGAGGTTCAGCGGATCGACGGGCTGCACGTCGTAATGGCCGTAGAACATCAGGTGCGGGCCGGTGTCGCCCGCATGGCCCACCACCATGGGCTTGCCCGGGGTCTTCCGCACCGAGGCCGCGACGCCGAGGCTCTCGAGATCCCGCGCCAGCCAGGCCGCCGCCGCCTCGCAATCGGCGTGGTAGGCGGGGTCGGTGGAGATCGAGGGGATCTTCAGAAGCTCGGTCAGCCGCGCGAGCGCGGAATCGAGATCCTGGTCGATCTTCTCAAGAACGGGTTCGAGCGACATTCCGGGTCCTGTTCGGCTGGGGAAAATTCCGCCCTGACCCTAGCAGCCGGAGGCGGTTAGTCCATACGTCGCACCCCGTTCCTTTAGAGTTGATCTATATCAGGGTGCCCATATACAGGGCACTTGTAGTACGGTGGAACCAGGGTGAAGCGCGGTTCGAAAGGGCGGGATGTTGGACTACACGGGTGAGCTTGACCGCGCGTTGCAGGCGCTGCACGACGAGGGCCGGTACCGGACCTTCATCGATATCGAACGCCAGCGTGGCCAGTTTCCCCATGCCGTCTGGCGCCGTCCCGACGGGTCCGAACGGCCGGTGACGGTCTGGTGCGGCAACGACTACCTCGGCATGGGCCAGCACCCGGTGGTGCTTGAGGCGATGCACGAGGCGATCGACGCGACCGGTGCGGGCTCGGGCGGGACGCGCAACATCTCGGGCACGACGGTCTATCACAAGCGGCTCGAATCGGAGCTGGCGGACCTGCACGGCAAGGAAGCCGCGCTCCTTTTCACCTCGGCCTATATCGCCAACGACGCGACGCTCTCGACGCTGCCGAAGCTGTTCCCGGGCCTGATCATCTATTCCGACGCGCTGAACCACGCCTCGATGATCGAGGGGATCCGCCGGAACGGCGGGGCGAAGCGGATCTTCCGGCACAACGACGTGGCGCATCTGCGCGAGCTCATCGCGGCCGACGACCCGGCGGCGCCGAAGCTGATCGCCTTCGAATCGGTTTATTCGATGGATGGCGATTTCGGCCCGATGGCGGAGATCTGCGACGTCGCCGAGGAATTCGGCGCGCTGACCTATCTCGACGAGGTCCACGCGGTCGGGATGTACGGGGACCGTGGCGCCGGGATCGCCGAGCGCGACGGGCTGATGGACCGGATCGACATCGTCAACGGCACGCTGGCCAAGGCCTTTGGCGTGATGGGCGGCTATATCGCGGCCAGCGCGAAAATGTGCGATGCGATAAGATCTTACGCGCCGGGCTTCATCTTCACGACCTCGCTGCCGCCGGCAGTGGCGGCGGGGGCCGCGGCCTCGGTCAGGCATCTCAAGACCGACCAGGCGCTGCGCGAGCGGCACCAGACCCAGGCGAAGATCCTGAAGCTGCGGCTGAAGGGGCTGGGCCTGCCGCTGATCGACCACGGATCGCACATCGTGCCGGTGATCGTCGGCGATCCGAAGCACACCAAGAAGATCTCGGACATGCTGCTGCAGGATTTCGGGATCTACGTGCAGCCGATCAACTTCCCGACCGTGCCGCGGGGCACCGAACGGCTCCGTTTCACACCGTCGCCGGTCCACGGGCCCGGCGAAATCGACGCGCTGGTGCGGGCGATGGACCAGCTTTGGTCACATTGTGCGCTCAATCGCGCCGTGCTTTCAGCTTAACCCTATACTGCGTGCAGGCTTTTTGAGCCTGTGTTAACATGTGGATAGTAGGACCGAGCCGATTCTGGCTCGGTTCGGGAAAAGGCTGATTTTTGGGGCAGGTCGAATGAGAAGTCCGCGGGACATCCCCGTGACTACCCCCGTCGAACCCATGAAAGGGTTTGACGATTTCGACCTGCGGCTCGGCGACATCATGCGCGGCGAACGCGCGACCATGGGCAAGTCGCTGCTCGACGTGCAGCGCGACCTGAAGATCAAGGCCACCTATATCGCCGCCATTGAGAATGCCGACCCGACCGCCTTCGAGTCGCCGGGCTTCATCTCGGGCTATGTGCGCTCCTATGCGCGCTATCTGAACCTCGATCCGGAATGGGCGTTCAAGACCTTCTGCGACGAGGGGAACTTCACCTACAAGGCGAATTTCACCGCCGGCAAGGGCGAGGCGAAGAAGCGCAGCGGCAAGGTGCCGGCGCAGGGTCACCCGACCGGCGCCCGCGACCCGCTGGCGCAGCCCTCGGTGGCGTTCCTGCCGCCGGGCGAGGCGCGGTTCTCCGGGATCGAGCCGGGCGCCATCGGCTCGGTCGCGGTGCTGCTCCTGCTGGTCGGTGCCATCGGCTATGGCGGCTGGTCCGTCCTGCAGGAGGTGCAGAAGGTCCAGTTCGCGCCGATCGAGGAAACCCCGGGCGTGCTCTCGCAGCTCGATCCCGTGGCGCCGGTCGAACTGGCGGAGGCCGCGCCCGACGACGCCGCGCTGGTCGCGCCGACGACCGAGGCCTTCGACCGGCTCTACCGCCCGCAGGCGCTCGACGTGCCGGTCCTGACCTCACGCGATGGTCCCATCGCCACGATCAAGCCGGGCTCCCTGGGCCTCTACCCGCCCGATCCCGAGCCGATGGACGTCACCCAGCTCGCGCGGCTGGACACGCCCGAGATCCAGGGCCCCGAGCTTCCCGCCGCCGCCCAGGGCGGCGTGCAGGTCGTCTCCGACGAGCCACCGACCCTGGCGCTGCTCGCGGTGCGCCCGTCCTGGGTGCGCGTCTCGGCCGCCGACGGCACGGTGATCTTCGAGAAGATCCTCGACGCCGGCGAGCGGTTCGAGCTGCCCAAGACCGTGGAGCCGCACCGCCTCCGCGCCGGCAATGCCGGCTCGCTCTATTTCTCGGTGGGCGGCCAGACCTACGGGCCGGCCGGGCAGGGCGCCTCGGTGGTGCGCGACGTGCGCATGGCCGCCGACGATCTGCGCGACACCTATGCGCTCGCCGATCCCGAGGCAGATGCCGACCTCGCCCGCTTCGTCGCTGTGGCCGAAGCGCAGGGCAACTGACCGCCGTTGTTTCGCCCCAGCGGCTTGGCTAGATAGGGGCCAGACGCTTCCGAAGGACGGCCCCATGTCGATCAACCACGTCAGGCCCTGGCGGAACATCTACCGCCGAACCTCCCGCCAGATCATGGTCGGCCCGGTGCCGGTGGGCGGCGACGCGCCGATCACCGTCCAGACGATGACCAATACCGATACCTCCGACGTGGCGGCAACGGTGGCGCAGGTGCAGCGGGCGGCGGAGGCGGGCGCCGATATCGTGCGGGTCTCGACGCCCGACGAGGCCTCGACCAGGGCGCTGAGGGAGATCGTGCGCGAAAGCCCGGTGCCGATCGTGGCGGATATCCATTTCCACTACAAACGCGCCATCGAGGCGGCCGAGGCGGGCGCTGCCTGCCTTCGGATCAACCCGGGCAATATCGGCGCGGCCGATCGGGTGCGCGAGGTGATCCGGGCGGCGAGGGACCACGGCTGTTCGATGCGGATCGGGGTCAATGCCGGGTCCCTGGAGAAGCATCTCCTGGAGAAATATGGCGAGCCCTGCCCGGAGGCGATGGTCGAGTCGGGGCTGGACCACATCAAGCTCCTGGAGGACAACGATTTTCACGCGTTCAAGATCTCGTGCAAGGCGTCCGACGTGTTCCTCGCCGCCGCTGCCTGCCAGCAGCTCGCCGAGGCGACCGATGCGCCGATCCATCTCGGCATCACCGAGGCGGGAGGCTTCGTCTCGGGGACGATCAAGTCGGCCATCGGGCTCGGCAACCTCCTGTGGATGGGGATCGGCGACACGATCCGTGTCTCGCTCTCGGCCGATCCGGTCGAGGAGGTCAAGGTGGGCTACGAGATCCTGAAATCGCTGGGGCTGCGGCACCGGGGCGTCAACATCATCTCCTGCCCGTCCTGCGCACGGCAGGGCTTCGACGTGATCAAGACCGTCGAGATCCTCGAGAAGCGGCTCGAACACATCAAGACGCCGATGTCGCTCTCGATCATCGGCTGCGTGGTGAACGGGCCGGGTGAGGCGCTGATGACCGATGTGGGCTTCACCGGCGGCGGGGCCGGGGCCGGGATGGTCTATCTCGCGGGCAAGCAAAGCCACAAGATGTCGAACGAGAAGATGATCGACCATATCGTCGAGGAGGTCGAGAAAAAGGCGGCCCAGCTCGCGGCGGCGGACCAGGCCGCCGAATAGGCGCCGCGCTTTCCCGTCTTTGGGTCCGGAAATCCCGGGGTGAGGCCCGGAGGGCCGAGGGGCGGAGCCCCTTCGCGCCCGGCGCGGTACGCGCCGGGCGCGGATCGACGCGGCGAAGCCGCGGCGAAATCTCCGCGAAACCCGTTCGACGCGGCTGCGCCGCGCCGATCCGCGCGCGCCTCTTGCGAGGCGCGCGGAGGGGGGCTCTGCCCCCGCCGCCCGTTCCGGGCGGCTCCCCCGCGATTTTCCGGACCCAAAGAGGCGGCAACGGTCTCGAAGGGAGGGTCAGCCGCGGTCTTCGCGCTCCCCGGCCACGATCTCGCGCATCCCGTCGAGCGGCACGTAGCCGCGGAGCATGGTGTCGCCCAGGACGAAGGTGGGCGTGCCCGAGATGCTCATGGCCTGCGCGAGCGCGTAGTTCTTCTCGATCACCTCGGAGACTTCGGGCGCGTCGAGATGGGCCATGATGGCGTCGGTGTCGAGACCGGCCTCATCGGCGAGCCGCGCGAGCGACTCCCTGGTGAAGGCGCCGCGATGTTCCATCAGCGTGTTGCTCATCGTGCCATAGGCGTCGTCGCCGGCGAGCTGCTTGACCGAGATCGCGAAGCGCGAGGCGAGCACGGATTCGTCGCCCAGTATCGGGAATTCCTTGATGATCTTGCGGATCTTGCCGTCGGTCGAGATAAGTTCCCTCACCTCGGGATGCGCCTTTCGGCAATAGCCGCAGCGGTAGTCGAGGAATTCGACCATCGTGATGTCGCCCTCGGGATTGCCGCCGACCCAGGAATGGTCGTCGTGGAAGATCTCCTCGGCATGGGCGGCAACGAGCTGTTCGTCCTGCGCCGCGTCGGCCTGGGCCTCGCTGTCCTGCAGGACGCCGATCCATTCGCGCAGGAGCTCGGGATGGTCGAGCAGGTAGCCGCGCACCGCCTCGCCGAACGCGGCCTGCTCCGCGGGGCTCATCGCGTCGTAGTCGAAGCCGTCCGCCGCGGCGGGAAGGGCCAGGAGGGCGGCGAGCGCCCCGGTCGTCAGCCATTTGGCGATCATGGTCGTTCTCCTCGCTACTTCTTCTTCGCGCGTTTCGCGGTGTCGATGATGTCTCCGGCCCGCCGCCAGCCCGGGGAGCCGCGCGGCAGGAGCGCCTCGGCACGCGCCGCGCTGATCGCGGCGTTGTCGAGCTGCCCAAGTAGGGCATAGCGCTCGGCGGTGGCAAGGGAAGCCTGCCCGTTGTCGCCGGCCTTGGCATAAGCCTGCGCCAGGTCGCGCAAAAGCCGCGGGTCGCCCGGGTCGATGTCGTGGGCGCGTTTCAGGATCTTCAGCGCCTCGGGCCGGCCGGCGGCCAGGAGCGCGCGGCCGTAGCCGCCGAGGATCAGCGCGTTGCCGGGCAGGAGGTCGGCGGCGCGCTTGTAGGCGGCGACGGCGCCGGCGGTATCGCGGGATTCGAGCAGGATCTGGCCGCGGAGGTCGTGGAGGAAGGGGTCGTTCGGCCTTTTCGCGACCAGCGCGTCGATGGCGGCGCGGGCGCCCCTGGCGTCGGGTTTGCGGTGGAGCGCCACGGCGCGCTGGAGGAGGGCCGCGTCGGACGTGTCGGCCTTGCCGATGCGGCGCAGCGTCCAGGAGGGGTTCCTGAGGAAGGCCGAGAGCTTGCCCTTCGAGCGCGCGAACCAGTACTCCGCGGCACCCGGATCGGTGCGCGCGACCTTGAGCGCGGCGGCGCGGCCCTTCACGTCGCGGAGCCGGTCGCGGGTGAGCGGGTGGCTGAGCACATAGGGCGATTGCCGGCCGGCGGAGAGCGCCTCCTGGCCGCGGAACAGGTCGAGCACGCGGATCATCGCCTCGGGGTCGATCCCGGCATCGGCCATGAAGCGCAGGCCGGAGGCGTCGGCCGAGGCCTCCTCGGCGCGGCTATGGGCGAGGAAGACCGCGTTCGAGGTCGCGCCCGAGGCGAGCGCGACGGCCGTGCCCGCCTGGCCGTCGCCCGCGATCGCCGCGGCGGCGCCGAGCGCGGTGCCGATCGCGGTGAGCCGCCCGGCGGCCTTGGCATTGGCCATGCGCCGGCTGATATGGCCGTTGGCGATATGGGCGAGCTCGTGCGAGATCACCGCCTGCAGTTCGGCGGCGCTGTCGAGTTGCAGGATCAGGCCGGAATGGAGGAACACGGTGCGGTCGTCGACGATGAAGGCGTTCATGTCGTCGTCGTCGATCACCAGGATGTCGATCCGCGCGGCGCTGAGCCCGGCGGCGGCGATGAGCGGCTTTGCCAGCTCCTTGAGGCCGTATTCGACATCGGGGTCGCGCAGGATCGTGCGGGCCTCGGCGGCACAGGCGAGGACCAGCCACAGCATGGCGGCCATCGCTCCCCGAAATCCGGTTGTGGTCGCTTGCATTGGCCGCCCCTTGCACGAGTGTCGTCGGGACCATAGGAGAGGCGGCATGAGAAGCTCAAGCCGGGGCGCCGTCGATCCTTTCATTGTGATGGACGTCATGGAGCGTGCGCGGGCCGCCGAGGCCGCGGGGCGCCGGATCATCCATATGGAAGTGGGACAGCCCGGCACGCCGGCGCCACAGGGGGCGCTCAGGGCGCTGTCCGAATATATGATGACGGATCCCTTGGGCTACACGGTGGCCCTGGGGCTGCCGGAGCTTCGGGCGCGGATCGCGCGAATGTATGACGAGCGTCATGGATTGAGCCTCGATCCGGCGCGGGTGATCGTGACGGCGGGGTCCTCGGGGGCGTTCCTCCTGGCCTTCACCGCGCTTTTCGAGGCGGGAGACCGGGTCGGGCTGGGCGATCCGGGCTATCCGAGCTACCGGCAGATCCT
>JBNKWI010000034.1:0-31903 GCA_050299695.1 Paracoccaceae bacterium | reverse complement strand
GGTGATCCCGATCCCGCTTCTCTGCAACGTCACGTTCGGCGCCGCGATGCGCCTCGAGACTGGCGAGACGCGTGAGGCCTTCCTCGCCCGCGCCAGCGCGGCCATGCTGGCCCTGAAACCCGGAGAGGAGGACGCGGCATGACCGGCCCGGGCACGCATCTCGTCTGGCTGCTTCTTGGCGTGCTCGGCCTTCTCTCCACCGCCACGGCGATCGGCGAGTGGCTGAAGCGCCGGAACGGTCCGACGCCGACGATCGAAAACCTGAACGCGAGGATCTACGCCTGGTGGGCGATGGCCGCGCTCCTCGGCATCGCCTTCCTTGCGGGCCGCGCGGGCGTGGTCCTCCTCTTCGCGCTCTGTTCCTTCGCCGCCCTGCGCGAGTTCATCACGCTCACGACCCGTCGCGCCGCCGATCACTGGGCCATCGCCACTGCCTTCTTCGCGATTCTGCCGGCGCAGTACTGGCTGATCTGGACCGACTGGTACGGACTCTACTCGATCTTCATCCCGGTCTATGCCTTCCTGCTCCTGCCAGTGCTCGCAGTGCTGCAGGGCGACACGAAGAACATTCTCGTCCGCATGTCCGAAACCCAGTGGGCACTGATGATCTGCGTCTACTGCGCCTCGTATGTGCCGGCTCTTCTGACCTTGCAGATACCGGGTTACGCGGGCCGCAACATCCTCCTGATCGCTTTCCTGGTGATCGTCGTGCAGCTCTCCGACGTGTTGCAATACACCTGGGGCAAGCTCCTCGGGCGCCGCAAGGTCGCGCCCTCGCTCTCGCCCTCGAAGACCTGGGAGGGACTGGTCGGCGGCGCGGTGTCGGCCACACTCGTCGGCGCGGCGCTCTGGTGGATCACGCCGTTCACGCCCTTGCAGGCCGCCGCGATGTCGGCGGCGATCACGCTCGCGGGGTTCCTCGGCGGACTGGTGATGTCGGCGATCAAGCGTGACCGGGGCGTGAAAGACTGGGGCCACCTGATCGCCGGCCATGGCGGCTTTCTCGACCGGCTCGACTCGGTCCTGTTCTCGGCCCCGATCTTCTTCCACCTCACCCGGTATTTCTGGTCCACCGTATGAGCTTGGCCGACCGGAACTGGGCGCATATGGCGGGAGGGTTCCTGCTGATGGGGAGTTGGGCGGGGTTTGCGAACCGGCATCACCCGATGCCGGCGCCGCTGGTCGCCGGGCTGGTGCAGGGGTGTCTGACGGCGCTCATTACCCTTGGGCTGAAGCGTCTGGTAGAGCTCCTGGCGACCAGGCTCTCGGGACCGGCCGCGCTGGTCCTGCCGCCGGTCGCTGCCTGTGCGGTCTCTCTCGCGCTTCTCTCCAGCGTTCACACGCTGGCCGGGACGCCGGAGGTCCTCCGGACCCTTGCGGTCCCCACCACTGTCGCGACGGTCTACGCCGCGCTCTACACGTTCCGTATCTGGAGGCGACATGGCTGAACGAAGACCGATCGCGAGCCGCAACAGCCACTGGGCCGGATGGTCCGCGCGGAGGCTGGCCGAGAAAGGCGTGGCGCCGAACCGGATCTCCGAGGCCAGCATGGGCTTCGGCGCGCTGGCCGGGCTGTTCTTCTGGGGTTCGGGGCATGCGCCTGATATCCTTGCGATAATTCTCCTGCTCCTCGGTGCGTTGGCCTGCCAGGCGCGACTGATCTGCAACCTGCTCGACGGCATGGTGGCGATCGAGGGAGGCCTTTCCGCGCCAGACGGGCCGTTCTGGAACGAGGCGCCGGACCGGGTGGCCGACCTCCTGATCCTCGCGGGCGTCGGCGCCGGGCTCGGCCATCCGGCGCTCGGCATGGCCGCCGGGGCGGGCGCGGTGCTGACGGCCTATGTCCGCGAACTCGGCCGGGCGGAGGGGATCGGGGCGGATTTTTCAGGGCCGATGGCGAAGCCACAGCGGATGGCGGCGATCACTGCCGGGGCGGTTCTGGCGGCTGTCGAGGTGGCCGTGGCGGGGAGCCAGTGGTGCCTTTTTCTGGCGCTCCTGATCGTGCTGGTCGGCAGTTTCGGTACCGCCGTGCGGCGCTCGGCGCGGCTCATCGAGGCGCTGAAGGCCCGGGTCTGAGGGCCGACAACCGGGGTGCACAACCTGTACACAGGATGTGCACAACCTGTACACCGGCGAAACGCTCCGGGCGCGGAATGCCCGGCCCCCGCAAGGGCCGGGCGCAGGGTCAGGCGACCGACCAGCGCTCCATCCAGCGGTGGCCGTCCTTGTCCCAATGGGTCGAGAAATTGTCGCCGTTGGTGTCGATGCCCGGGCCCGTCGCGAAGACGTAGTTGGCGAACATCGGAATCACCGAGCCGCCGTCCTCGTTCAGGATCACCTGCATCTCGTAATACATCTCGCGGCGCTTGGCCTCGTCGAGCTCGGAGCGGGCCTTGACGAGGAGTTCCTCGAACCGGTCGTTCGCCCAATGCGCCTCGTTCCACGAGGCGCCCTTCGAATAGACCGTGGTGAACATCGCGTCCTCGACAGGGCGTCCGCCCCAATACGAGCCGCACCAGGGCGACTTCAGCCAGATGTCGGACCAGTAGCCGTCATTCGGAACCCGGTTCACCTTGATGTTGATCCCGCATCCGGCGGCCGAACTCTGGTAGAGCACGCCGGCATCGACCGCACCGGCGAACGCCGCGTCGGCGATGTCGAGCACCAGGTCGATCGAGTCGAGCCCCGCCTCCTTCAGGTAGAACTTCGCCTTGTCCGGATCGTACTCGGTCTGGGCCAGATCGGCGTTGAAGAACCGCTGCCCGGAGCCGATCGGGTGGTCGTTGCCGAGCGAGCCGAAGCCGAACAGGATCTTGTCGACAAGTTCCTGCCGCTTGACCGCGTATTTGACGGCGCGGCGGATGTTGTTGTTGGTGTAGGGGTCGACGTCGCAGAGCATCGGGAAGGTGTAGTGCTGGTTGCCCGCGACCGAATGCACCTTGATGCCGGGGTTGCGCGCCATCAGGCCCACGGTCTTGAGGTCGAGCCGGTCGATCAGCTGCACGTCGCCCGACACCAGCGCCGAGGTCCGGGCATTGGCGTCGATGACCGCCAGCACCTCCACCTCGTCAAAGAAGCCGCGGTTGCTGTCCCAGTCGTTCTCGTTCTTGACGAATTTCGCCCGCACGCCGGGTTCGAACTCCGCGAGCTTGTAGGGGCCGAGGCCGTCCCTCGAGCGGAAATCCACGCCGCGGTCGTCGCCGGGGGGCAGCATCGGGATGTGGTAGTCGGTGAAGGTGAAGGGGAAGTCGGCATTGCCGCCGGCGAGGGTGAAGACGACGCTGTCGCCGTCCACCGCCATGTCGGTGATGCCCGCAAGAAGCGGTTTCGCCGCCGAGGTCGAATCGTCGGCCCGGTGGAAGTTCACCGAGTTGATGACGTCCTCGGGCGTGAAGGTCTTGCCCGAGTGGAAGGTGACGCCCTGGCGCAGCTTGAAGCGCCAGGTGGCGGCGTCGGGCGTGGCTTCCCAGCTCTCGGCAAGCTGTGGCTCGAGCGCGCCGTCGCGGGTAACGCCGGTCAGGTAGCCGCTATAGGCATAGGCCATGTCGATGGTGAAGTCGTTTTCCCAGGTACCCGGGTCGAGCGTGTCGCTGGTCGAGCCGTGGCCGAAGGCGGCGCGCACCGAACCGCCGCGCTTGGGTTCGGCCCTTGCCGCTCTGGGCATCAGGCCGGTGGTGAAGCCCGCCGCGGCGAGGCCGGCGGCGGCGCTGGTCCCCAGGAACGAGCGTCGAGAGACGTCGCGCGCCCGGGCGGGACGAATGGTCTTGGTCATGTGATCTCCCCGTGGTCTTCCGTTATCTTCGAAGCCGGGACATCCGGCTCCGGGGCCGTTCCGCTTGGGCTGATTTTTTTATTGACTGCCCAGTCAATCTAAGACGCAGAGCAGCGCCCATCCGTGGCCCGGAATGGTCGCTTCCTCGACTAAAAACGACATCCAGCGGGCTGTCTACTGGCTCGCGCTTGGCGGATGACCGAATTCGCGGCGGAACGCACGGGCAAAGGCCGAGGGGTCGGCATAGCCGCAGCGGGTTGCCGCTTCGGCGATGCCGATCCGTTCTTCAGCGAGAAGGCGGCGCGCCGCCAGGAGCCGGGTTCGGCGGTAGACGCCGCGCGGCAGCGCGCCGACCTGGCGGCGGAACCGGGCTTCGAGCTCACGCTGCGGGCAACCGGCGGCGGCGGCGATGGCAGGGATCGGCAGCGGGGTTTCCACGTTTTCCTCCATCGCCCGGATCGCGCGCGCCACGTAGCGGTCGCCGCCGGGGCGGGCGGCGGGCGTTTCGATGCCGGGAAAGTCGGTGAGAAAAAGCGCGGCGATCTCGAGCGCCAGGGCGGTGCCGTGGGTTTCGCCGATCAGGTGCAAGACGAGGTCGAAGGCCGAGGCCGCGCCGCCCGCCGAAAGCCTGTCGCCGTCATGGATCCAGCGGTCGCGGTGCGTTTCGATCTCCGGGAAGCGTTCGGCGAAGGCGTCGGCCAGTTCGCCGTGGATCGTCGCGCGGCGCCCGTCGAGGAGGCCGGCATCGGCCATCAGCCAGCTGCCGGTGTCGAAGCCCGCGAGGCCTGCATAGCGCGTCGCGGCGCGGCGCAGGAGGCGGCGGGTGGCGTCGGTCGCGAGGTCGCGATGGCCATAACTGGACACGACGAAGAGGAGATCGCCGCCCGGCAGGTCGCGGATCGGCGCGGTGGGCATCACCGGGAAGCCCGAGGAGGAGGTCACCGGCGCGTCGCCCGGGGTGAGGATGTGCCAGCCATAGGTCTGGCGCCCGAGCGCGGTGTTGGCGGCGCGCAGGGGTTCGACTGCGTTGGCGAGGCAGTAATTCGAGAAGCGCTCGAACAGGAGCACGCCGATGCGGGTCGTGCCGCTGTGCTGTTTTTTCCAAACCGGCATGATTTTGGGTAATTCTGCATGATGGTCTCCGTCAAGCCTTCCTAGGATCAAGGTGGACAGCATGGAGGTCGCGATGCCGCTCGAGATGAACAAGGAGGTCTTCATCACCTGCGCGGTGACCGGATCGGGCGGGACGCAGGACCGGAGCCCGCATGTGCCGCGCTCGCCGGAGCAGATCGCGGCCTCGGCGATCGACGCGGCCAAGGCCGGCGCGGCGGTGGTGCATTGCCATGTGCGCGATCCAGAGACCGGCGCGCCCTGTCGTGATCGGGCGCTCTTTCGCGAGGTGACCGAGCGGATCCGCGATGCCGAGGTGGACGTGGTCCTGAACCTGACCGCCGGGATGGGCGGCGACATGGTGTTCGGGCCGACCGAGCGTCCCTTGCCGCTGAACGGGGAAGCGACCGACATGGCGGGCGCGAGCGAACGCGTGGAGCATGTTGCGGAGTGCCTGCCGGAGATCTGCACGCTCGACTGCGGCACGATGAATTTCGCCGAGGCGGATTACGTGATGACCAACACGCCGGGGATGCTGCGTGCCATGGGGTCGATGATGACCGCGCTGGGCGTGCGGCCGGAGATCGAGGCCTTCGACACCGGGCATCTCTGGCTCGCCAAGCGGCTGGTGGAGGAGGGGGTGCTGGAGGGGCCGGCCTTGGTGCAGCTCTGCATGGGGGTGCCCTGGGGGGCGCCGGACGATCTCAACACGCTGATGGCGATGGTGAACAACGTGCCGGCAGGCTGGCACTGGTCGGCGTTTTCGCTGGGTCGCCACCAGATGCCCTATGTCGCCGCGGCGGTGTTGGCGGGGGGCAATGTGCGGGTCGGGCTCGAGGACAATCTCTGGCTCGGCAAGGGGCAGCTCGCCACCAATGCGCAGCTCGTCGAGCGGGCAGTGGGGATCATCGAGGGGCTGGGCTCGCGGGTGATCGGGCCCGAGGAGGTGCGGGCGCGGCTTGGGCTGACGAAGCGGGCGCCGGTGTGAGCCTCAAGGGAAGCCGCGTTCTGGTGACGGCGGGGGCGTCCGGAATCGGGCTCACCCTCGCCCGCCGCTTCGCCGCCGAAGGCGCGCGGGTCGCGGTCTGCGATCTCGATACGGCGGCGGTCGCGGCGGTGCCGGAGGGGATCCTCGCGATGGCGGCTGACGTGACCGACGAGGCGGCGATGGGCGCTGTCTTCGCCCGGCTCGACGCGGAATGGGGCGGGATCGACGTGCTCTGCGCCAATGCCGGCACCGGCGGGCCGGCGGGCGGAATCGAGACCCTCGACCTCGCCGGCTGGCGGGCCTGCCTCTCGGCCAATCTCGACGGCGCCTTCATCGCCTGCCGCTGGGCGGCGCCGCACATGAAGGCGCAAGGCGCGGGCCTGATCCTCCTCACCTCGTCGACCGCCGGGCTCTCCGGCTACCCGAACCGCAGCCCCTACGCGACGGCGAAATGGGGTGTGATCGGGCTCATGAAGACACTGGCGATGGAGCTCGGCCCGCACGGCGTGCGGGTGAACGCGCTCTGCCCCGGCTCGGTCGAGGGCGACCGGATGGAGCGGGTGCTGGCGATGGAGGCCAGGGCGCGGGGTACCACGACGGAGGCGATGCGCCGGGTCTATGTCGAGGGGACCTCGATGAAGACATGGGTGACGGCGGACGAGGTGGCGAACGTGGGGCTGTTCCTGGCTTCCGGGGCAGGGGCGAAGATTTCCGGCCAGGCGCTGGCCATCGACGGACATACCGAAACGCTGAACGGGTAGAGATATGGCAAAGACGGCATCCATCATCGGCGGCGGCGTGATCGGCGGCGCCTGGGCGGCGCGGTTCCTGCTGAACGGCTGGGACGTGCGCCTTTACGATCCGGACCCGGAGAGCGAGCGCAAGATCGGCGAGGTGCTGGCGAATGCCCGCCGCGCGCTGCCAATGCTCTATGACCGGGCGCTGCCGCCCGAGGGTGCGCTCTTTCGCTGCGCCACCATCGCAGAGGCGGTCGCCGGGGCCGCCTGGGTGCAGGAGAGCGTGCCCGAGCGGCTTGACCTCAAGCACAGGGTGCTGGCCGAGATCGAGGCGGCGGCGCCGCAGGACACGGTGATCGGTTCCTCCACCTCGGGCTTCATGCCGTCGGAGCTGCGCGAAGGTGCGGCGCATCCCGCGCGGATCGTCGTCGCGCATCCGTTCAACCCGGTCTACCTGTTGCCGCTGATCGAGCTGGTGGCGGGCGACGATCCGGACCCGGGCGTGGTGGCGCGGGCGAAGGCGGCGCTCGAAAGCGTCGGCCTGTTCCCGCTGCATGTCCGCAAGGAGATCGACGCGCATATCGCCGACCGGTTCCTCGAGGCGGTCTGGCGCGAGGCGCTCTGGCTCGTCAAGGACGGGATCGCCACGACGGAGGAGATCGACGAGGCGATCCGCATGGGCTTCGGCCTGCGCTGGGCGCAGATGGGGCTGTTCGAGACCTACCGGATCGCGGGCGGCGAAGGCGGCATGGCGCATTTCCTCGCCCAGTTCGGGCCCTGTCTCAGCTGGCCCTGGACCAAGCTCGTGGACGTGCCCGATCTCGATGAAGATCTGATCGGCAGGATCGCCGCGCAATCCGACGCGCAGTCCGGCGCCCATTCGATCCGCGAGTTGGAGCGCCTGCGCGACGACAACCTCGTCGCGATGATGCGGGCGCTTCGGGCCCGGGGCGCAGCGTCGGGCAAGGTGATCGCGGCGCATGAGGCGACGCTGCCCCTGACCGACATGGCGGCGATCCCGATGGAGACCGTGCGCCGCACCGTCCCCATCGACTGGACCGACTACAACGGCCACATGAACGAGGGTCGCTATGGGCAGGTGTTCTCGGATGCGGCCGATGCGGTGATGGCGCATGTCGGCGCGGATGCCGGCTACATCGCGGGAGGTCTCAGCTATTTCACGGTCGAGACCACGGTGAAGTACCTCGTCGAAACCCATGCGGGCGAACCCTTCCGCGTCGAGACACGCGTACTCCTCGGCCAGGGCAGGAAGCTGAAGCTCTGGCACGAGATGAAGCGCGCCTCCGACACGAGATGAAGCGCGCCTCCGACAGCGAGATCCTCGCAACTTGCGAACAGTTCATGCTGCATGTGAGCCTCGAGACGCGGAGGTCCTGCGAGCCCGCACCGCATGTTTCGGCGAAAGTCGAGGCGCTGGCCGTCGCGCACCGTGAGGTCGCGGCATGATGTCTTCTTCTTGGCGAAAGTGCTCGCGGGGGAGCGCGAGGGGGTGGCAACCCCCTCGCACGGGTCGGGTCGCGCAGCGACACGAAAAGGGGACTGCGCCATGCATTTCGGCCTGAGCGACGAACAGGAGATGATCGTCTCGACCGTGCGCGATTTCGTCGAGCGCGAGATCTACCCGCACGAGGCCGAAGTCGAGCGCAGCGGCGCAGTGCCGCCCGAGATCGCCGAAAGGATCAAGGCGAAGGCGCTGGAGCTCGGCTTCTACGCCTGCAATTTCCCCGAAAGCGTGGGTGGGGCGGGGCTCTCGCATCTCGATTTCGCGCTGGTGGAGCGCGAGCTCGGTCGCGGCTCGATGGCGCTGACGCATTTCTTCGGGCGGCCGCAGAACATCCTGATGGCCTGTGAGGGCGAGCAGATCGAGCGCTACCTCCTTCCCGCGGTGCGCGGCGAGCGGATGGACGCGCTGGCGATGACCGAGCCCGGCGCCGGCTCGGACGTGCGCGGCATGAGCTGCGCGGCGCGGCGGGACGGCGGCGACTGGGTGCTGAACGGCACCAAGCATTTCATCTCCGGCGCCGATCATGCCGATTTCGTCATCGTCTTCGTGGCGACGGGCGAGGACGACACGCCGAAAGGCAGGAAGAAGCGGATCACCACGTTTCTGGTCGACCGCGGCACGCCTGGCTTCACGATCCGCGAGGGCTACCGCTCGGTCAGTCATCGCGGCTACCGGAACATGGTGCTCGAGTTCGACGATTGCCGGCTGCCGGATGCGCAGGTTCTGGGCGCGGTCGATGGCGGCTTCGCGGTGATGAACGACTGGCTCTACGCCACGCGGATCACGGTGGCGACGATGTGCGTTGGCCGGGCGCGGCGGTGCTTCGACCTGGCGCTGGCCCATGCCGCCGAGCGCAAGCAGTTCGGCCAGGCGATCGGCAAGTTCCAGGGGGTGGGGTTCCAGATCGCGGACATGGTGACCGAGATCGACGCGGCGGACTGGCTGACCTTGGCGGCGGCCTGGCGGCTCGACCGGGGGATGCCGGCGAACCGGGAGATCGCCTCGGCCAAGCTCTATGCCTCCGAGATGCTGGCGCGGGTCACGGATGCGACCCTGCAGATCCATGGCGGGATGGGGCTGATGGACGATTTGCCGGTGGAGCGGTTCTGGCGTGACGCCCGGGTCGAGCGGATCTGGGATGGGACTTCCGAGATCCAGCGGCATATCATCAGTCGCGACCTTCTCAGGCCGCTCGGCGCGTGATGCGCGATCTCTCGCCCCTGTTCCGCCCGCGCTCCATCGCCGTCCTGGGCGGCGGCTGGGGTCGGAACGTTGTCGAGCAATGCGCGAAGATGGGGTTCGGGGGAACGGTCTGGCCGGTGCACCCCGCGAAGGCCGAGATCGGCGGCGTGCGGGCCTACCCCTCCCTCGACGCCCTTCCAGGGGTGCCTGACGCCTGCTTCGTCGGCGTGAACCGCCACGCCACGGTCGAGGTCGTGCGCGAGCTTTCCGTCCTGGGGGCGGGCGGCGCGATCTGCTTCGCTTCGGGTTGGTCGGAGACCGGCGATGCCGGGCTCCAGGCCGAGCTGGCGGCGGCGGCGGGGGCGATGCCGATTCTCGGGCCGAACTGCTACGGGGTCCTGAACTATCTCGACGGGGCGGCGATCTGGCCCGACCAGCATGGCGGGGTCCGGGTCGAGCGCGGCGTGGCGATCGTCTCGCAGAGCTCGAACATCGCGATCAACCTGACCATGCAGCGGCGCGGGCTGCCGGTGGCCTATGTCGTCTGCCTCGGCAACGCGGCGCAATGCGGGGCGGCGGAGATCGCCTCGACGCTCCTTGACGACCCGAGGGTGACGGCGCTCGGCTTCTATCTCGAGGGCGTCGGCGACGCGGTGGCGCTGGCTGCGATGGCCGAGGCGGCGCGGGCGGAGGGCAAGGGCGTGGTGGCGCTGAAGGGCGGCAAGAGCGCGGGCGGGGCGCGGGCGGCCGCTTCGCATACGGCGGCCATGGCCGGGGACGGGGCGGTGTCGAGCGCCTTCCTCAGGCAGGCGGGGATCGCCGAGGTGGCGACGCTGTCGGAGCTCTTGGAGGTCCTGAAGATCTTCCACGGGGTCGGGACGCTCCCCGGGCGGCGGGTCTCGGCCTGCGCCTGTTCAGGCGGCGAGGCGGGGCTCGTGGCCGACCTGGCGGCCGGAACGGCGCTCGAGTTTCCCGAGCCCGACGCCGCGGCGCAGGCGGCGCTTGCGCCGGTGCTCGGGCCGATGGTCGCGCTCGCCAATCCGCTCGACTACCAGACCTCCATCTGGGGCGACCGGGAGAAGACGACGGCGGTGTTTTCCGCCATGCTCGCGGGCATGGATGCCGGCCTCTTCGTGATCGACCCGCCGCGCGGCGACCGCTGCGACCCGTCGAGCTTCGCTCCCGCCATGGCGGCGGTGGCCGAGGCGGGACGGAGGACCGGGCGGCCCGCCTTCGCGGTGGCCTCCCTCGCCGAGGCGAGCGACGAGGCGGTTGCGGCCGGTTTCGCCGCCGAGGGGGTGGTGGCGCTGGCGGGGCTGGAGACAGCGCTCGCGGCCGTGGCGGCTGCGGCGACCCCGGCGGGGCGGCCCGGCTGGCGGCCGTTTCCGAAAGGAGCGCCTTCGGCGCACGCGATGCGATCGGGGGGGCTCTGCCCCCCGCTCGTCGCCGGGGCTCCTCGCGCCCCCCGGGATTTTCCGGACCCAAAGATGTGCGGGGAAGTCGCGACCGGCGACCCGACCGGTGCAGAAGGCGCGGCGGAAGGCGTGCGGGTCCTCCCCGAGGACCTCGCCAAGGCGCGGCTCGCTGCGGCGGGGATTGCGGTGCCGCGTGGTGTCTCGGCCGCGACGCTGCCGGCGCTCGCCCTGAAGGCGCGGGCGCTGGAGCCGCCCCTGGCGCTGAAGGGGCTCGGATTCGCGCACAAGACCGAGGCGGGGGCGGTGCGGCTGAACCTCGCCACGCTCGACGGCGAGCGCGAGATGCCGGGCGCCGAGGGCTATCTCGCCGAGGAGATGGTGCCGGGCGGGCTCGCGGAGGCGATCCTCGCGGTGCGGCGCGACCCGGTCTATGGTGCGGTCCTGACCCTGGGGATCGGCGGCGTCGCGGCGGAGCTTCTGGCCGATGTCGTGACGCTCGTGCTGCCGGTGGTGCCGGAGGAGATCGCGGACGGATTCCGGCGCCTGCGACTCTGGCCGCTCCTCGACGGGTACCGGGGCCGGTCACGGCCCGATCTCGGTGCGGCGGTTGCGGCGGCGATGGCCCTGCAGGCGATGTTGTCGGAGGCGCCGGAGCTGGAGGAGATCGAGATCAATCCGCTGATACTGCCGAAAACCGGCGCGGTCGCGGTCGACGCCCTGATCCAGGAGAGGGAGACGAAGGCATGACGGACGGACCTATCCGCACTCGCCGGGAGGGCGGCATCCTGGAAGTCACGCTCGACCGGCCCAAGGCCAACGCGATCGACCTCGCCACCAGCAGGATCATGGGCGAGACCTTCCGCGAGTTCCGCGACGAGCCGGATCTGCGGGTGGCGATCTTGCGCGCGGAGGGCGAGAAGTTCTTCTGCCCGGGCTGGGACCTGAAGGCCGCCGCCGGGGGCGATGCGGTGGACGGCGATTACGGCGTGGGCGGATTCGGCGGGCTGCAGGAGCTGCCCAATCTCAACAAGCCGGTGATCTGCGCGGTGAACGGGATCTGCTGCGGCGGCGGGCTGGAACTGGCGCTGAGCTGCGACCTGATCCTCGCCTCGGACAACGCCACTTTCGCGCTTCCCGAGATCCGGTCGGGGACCGTGGCGGATGCGGCCTCGATCAAGCTGCCGAGGCGGATTCCCTACCATGTCGCGATGGACCTCTTGCTGACGGGGCGCTGGTTCGATGCCGAGGAGGCGCTGCGCTGGGGCCTTCTGAGGGAGATCACGACGCCCGAGACGCTGCTCGACAAGGCCTGGGACCTGGCCGGGCTGCTCAAATCCGGACCGCCGCTCGTCTACGCGGCCATCAAAGAAGTAGTGCGCGAGGCCGAGGACATGGCATTTCAGGACGCGCTGAACCGGATCACCAAACGCCAGTTCGCCACGGTCGACCGGCTCTATGGCTCGGAGGACCAGAAGGAGGGCGCACTGGCCTTTGCAGAGAAGCGATCGCCGGTCTGGAAGGGGCGCTAGAGGCTCGGGCGTTAAGGATTTTCTCCGTCACGGGGGCTAGATGCGCGGCGCGGTTCGTGTTTTGCTGCAGACATGTCGCATTCGGGCAGCCCCGAAGGTCCCCTGAGGGGAACAACTCTGGACAGAGCCGCACCGGATCGAACGCGCTCGCAGAAAATGCTACAACTGGGAAAAAAATTCATGACCACGAATGTACAGCGAGACCTAATGGACAAGCTGGCCGAGGCCGCGCGCATGGGGCGCGTCTCGCGGCGGTCCTTCATGTCCACGGCTATGGCTGCGGGGATCTCGGCGACCACGGCGACCGGCCTTTGGACGAAGCAGGCGGCGGCGCAGCCGAAGTCGGGCGGCGTCTTCCGGGTGGGGATCCACGACAACAACTCCTCGGACAGCCATGACCCGGGGACCTATCTGTCGATCCAGCAGATCTTCCTGGCCCATACGCATCGCAGCTATCTGACGCTGATCAACACCGACTCGACGCTGGGCGGCGATATCGCGAGCGAATGGTCGGCGACGCCGGATGCGGCCGAGTGGACCTTCAAGCTGCGCGACAACGTCAGCTTCCATTCCGGCAAGAAGATGACGGCCGACGACGTGATCGCCTCGCTGAACTTCCACCGCGGCGACGCGACGACCTCGGCGGCCAAGGCGCTTCTGGCGGATGTCGTGGATATCACCAAGCCGGACGATTACACCGTGGTCATCAAGCTCAGCGGGCCGAACGCCGACCTGCCCTGGCTGCTGACCGACTATCACCTCTGCATTTGCCCGGCGAAGGATGACGGCACGATCGACTGGGAATCGGGCGACGGCACCGGCCCCTACAAGATCGACGAGGGCGAGTTCGGCATCGGCTTCAAGCTGTCGCGGCACGAGGGCTGGCACCTCGAGGGCGCATATTTCGACGGGGTCCAGATGCTGGCCCTGAACGATCCGAACGCGCGGCAGGCGGCGCTCGTCACGGGCGATGTCGACGCGGTGTCGTCGATCGAACTCAAGACGATGGCGCTCCTGGCCCGCGATCCGAACATCGTGGTCGAGAACGTGCCCTCGGCCTCGGCGATCACGATGCCGATGTTCTGCGACCAGGCGCCCTTCGACAATGTCGATGTGCGGATGGCGCTGAAGCTCGCCATGAATCGCGACGAGATCGTCGAGAAGATCGCCTTCGGCGCGGCGATCCCGGGGAACGACTTCCACCATTCGCCGGCGCAGCCCTATTATCCCGAGGGGCTGGAGCAGCTGAGCTACGATCCCGACAAGGCGAAGGCGCTTCTGAAGAAGGCCGGGGCGGAAGGGCTCTCGATCAGCCTTTCGACCACCGATTCGGTGTTCTCGGGCGCGGTCGATCTCTGCGTGCTCTATGCCGAGCAGGCCAAGGCGGCGGGGATCGACATCAAGGTGGTGCGCGAGCCGTCCGACGGCTACTACTCGGATGTCTGGCTGAAGAAGCCGTTCTGCGTCGTGGCCTGGGGTGCGCGTCCGACGCCGGACGTGATGTACACGCTGGCCTACAAGGACGACGCGGCCTGGAACGAGAGCCATTGGAAGAACCCGCGGTTCAACGAGCTCCTGCTCCAAGGCAAGGGCGAGCTCGACGACACCAAGCGCGCCGATATCTACCGCGAGATGGCGATCCTCGCCCGCGACGACGGCGGCACGATCATCCCGTTCTTCCGGAACTTCACCTACGCGCGCCACGCGAACGTGCAGACCACCGGCGAGCTCTCGGCGAGCTGGGAGATGGACGGATGCCGGGCCGCCAGCAGGTGGTGGTTCTCGTAAGGGACGCGGCCGCGATGGGCGCGCGCCGATCCTCGAAACTGGACGGCCGGCAGGCGCGTAGCGCGGCCAGATGACATCGCGCCGGATCCGGATAGGCCCGGGTCCGGCGCTTGTCGTTCCGGCCCGGGTGCTTGCCCGGCGCCCGGGGCGCAGAAACGAATAACAAGGAACGGTGGCGGGGATGGCCACCGGCAACAGGAGGAACAAATGGGGGACATCTTGCGCCTCGTCGGCAAACGGCTGGGCTATGGATTGATCACGCTTCTAGTGGTGTCGGTCCTTATCTTCTTCGCTGTCGAGCTCTTGCCCGGCGATGTGGCCCAGGCGGTGCTCGGACAGAGCGCCACCGCAGAGACCCTGGCGGCCCTGCGCGAACGCCTCGGCCTCGATCAACCGGCATTTGTCCGCTATTTCCACTGGCTCATCGGAGCGATTCAGGGCGATTTCGGGACGTCGCTGGTGAGCGGCGAGAAGGTGAGCACGGCAATCGCGGGGCGTTTCGTCAACACGCTCTTCCTCGCCAGCTACGCCGCGGCGATCGCGGTGCCGATCTCGATCCTTCTGGGGATCGTCGTGGCGCTCCTGCGGAACACCCTTTTCGACCGGGTCGCAAACGTGCTGACCCTCACCTCGATCTCGAGCCCCGAGTTCTTCCTGGGCTACATCCTGATCCTCTATTTCGCGGTGAAATGGCAGATGTTCCCGGCCATCTCGAGCCTGTCGAGCGGGATGACCTTGATCGACCTGCTGCAGCGGGCCTTCCTGCCGGCGCTGACGCTGGTCCTGGTCGTGACCGCGCACATGATGCGGATGACTCGGGCGGCGATCATCAACCTCCTCGCCTCGCCCTATATCGAGATGGCGCGGCTCAAGGGCGCGCCGCCCTGGAAGGTGATCGTCAAGCACGCGCTGCCGAACGCCTGGGCGCCGATCATCAACGTCGTCGCGCTGAACCTGGCCTACCTTGTCACCGGGGTGGTGCTGGTCGAGGTGGTGTTCGTCTATCCGGGCATCGGCCAGCTTCTGGTCGACTCGGTGCAGAAGCGCGATTTCCCGATCGTGCAGGCCTGCTGTCTGATCTTCGCGGCCACCTTCATCCTTCTCAATCTCGCGGCGGACGTGGGGGCGATCCTCACCAACCCGCGTCTGCGGCATCCGAAGTGAGGGCGGCGTCATGAGCGAATTCGTTATCGGTTACTACGTCGCGCTGATCGCGGCCTCCTGCCTCGCGGCCTATCTCGAGAAACGGAGCGTTTTCATGCTCCTGTTCTCGCTAACCCTGGTCTCCTTCGTTCTCGGGATCATCGGCGGGGCGCCGGCGCTGCGCTTTGTCGCGATCTCGGCGGCGCTGATCGCGGTGTCGGCCGGGATCTCCTATGCGTTCCGGGAGTTCCTGATCCAGATCTCGTCGAAGAACCTCGCCAAGGAGCTGCGCACCGCGCCACTTACGGCCGCGTTCGGGATGTTCGTGATCTTCACCTACGCGATCGCAGGGATCTTCGCGCCCTGGATCGCGCCCCATGGCGAAGCCGACGTGATCTCCTCGGCCTTCGCGCCGGCGGACGAGAACATGCTTCTCGGCGCCGACCAACTGGGCCGCGACATGTTCTCGCGGATCATCTTCGGGGCGCGGAACACGGTGGGGCTGGCGCTTGTCGCGACCTGCCTCGCTTTCCTGATGGGCGCGCTCGCCGGGCTGCTTGCCGCGGTGAAGGGCGGCTGGTTCGACCAGCTGATGGGCCGGGTCGCCGACGTCATCATGTCGGTGCCGTCGCTGATCTTCTCGCTCCTGATGCTGTCGATCTTCGGCACCAACCTCACGGTCATCGTCATCGTGGTCGCGATCATCTACGCGCCGCGGGTTTTCCGCCTGACGCGGGCGGTCGCGGGGAACATCGTGGTGATGGACTATATCGAGGCGGCGAAGCTCAGGGGCGAGGGCGACTGGTACCTGATCCGGCGAGAGATCCTGCCGAACTCCACCGCGCCGCTGATCGCCGAGTTCGGGCTCGAGTTCTGTTTCGTGTTCCTGCTGATCGCCGGCCTCTCGTTCCTCGGCCTCGGGATCCAGCCGCCCACGGCGGACTGGGGGTCGATGGTGCGCGAGAACGCGACGCTGATCTCGTTCGGCGACATCACGCCTCTGATCCCGGCAGGCGCCATCGCGCTCCTGACCGTGGCCATCAACTTCGTGGTCGACTGGATGCTGTTCCGGTCCTCGGGCCTCAAGGAGCAATAAGATGAGCAAGTTCAAGGATACCGACATTCTCCTGAAGATCCGGGACCTCAAGATCGAGGGCTACTCGGACGAGACCTGGGTCCCGATCATCAAGGGCGTCGATCTAACCCTGCACCGGGGCGAGGTTCTGGGCTTGATCGGCGAATCCGGGGCGGGCAAGTCCACGATCGGCGCGGCCGCCATGGGCTATGCCCGGGACGGCACGCGGATCTCGAACGGGTCGATCGAGTTCGACGGGATGGAGCTGACGACCGCCTCGGAAAGCGAGAGGCGTGCGTTGCGCGGGTCGCGCATCGCCTATGTGGCGCAGTCGGCGGCGGCGTCGTTCAACCCGTCGCACAAGATCATCGACCAGCACACCGAGGCGCCGGTGCATTACCGGATCAAGAAGCGGATGGAGGCGCAGGAAGACGCGATGGAGCTCTACGAGCGCCTGCGGCTGCCGAACCCGACCGAGATCGGGTTCCGTTACCCGCATCAGGTGTCGGGCGGGCAGCTGCAGCGCGCGATGACGGCGATGGCGATGTCGTGCCGGCCCGACCTGATCATCTTCGACGAGCCGACGACCGCGCTCGACGTGACCACGCAGATCGAGGTCTTGGCGGCGATCCGCGATATCGTGAACCAGTTCAACACTGCGGCGATCTACATCACCCACGACCTCGCGGTGGTGGCGCAGATGGCCGACACGATCAAGGTTCTGCTGCGCGGCGAAGAGGTGGAGGAAGCCGCGACCGCCGACATGCTGGAACGGCCGAAGGAGGACTACACCAAGTCGCTCTGGGCGGTTCGGAGCTTCCAGCGGCCCCAGAAGTCGCGGCCGACAGACGGGTCGAAGCCGATCATCTCGGTGAAGAACGTCGACGCGGCCTATACCGGCGGGCCGAAGATCCTCGATGACGTGTCCTTCGACATCTACGCCGGGATGACCGTGGCGGTGGTCGGAGAGTCGGGCTCGGGCAAGTCCACCACGGCGCGGGTGATTACCGGGCTCCTGCCGCCATCCAAGGGCGAAGTGCTGTTCAAGGGCGTTCCGCTGCCGAAGAAATACACCGACCGGAATCGCGACCAGCTCCGCCAGGCGCAGATGATCTACCAGATGGCGGACACGGCGCTGAACCCGAAGGTGCGGATCTCGGAGATCATCGGACGTCCGGCGCAATTCTATTCCGGTCTATCCGGGCAGGCGCTGAAGCAGCGGGTGGACGAGCTTCTGGACCTGATCGAGCTCGATCCGGCGCGGTTCTATTCGCGGTTCCCGCCGGAGCTGTCGGGTGGGCAGAAGCAGCGGATCGGCATCGCCCGGGCGCTGGCGGCGGAACCTTCGTTCATCATTTGCGACGAGGTGACCTCGGCTCTGGACCAGCTGGTGGCGGAGGGGATCCTGAAACTCCTCGACCGGCTGCAGCGGGAGCTGGACCTGGCCTACATGTTCATCACGCACGACCTCGCCACGGTGCGCTCCATCGCAGACGAGGTGGTTGTGATGCAGCGGGGCAAGGTGGTGGAGCAGGGCCCGAAGGAAGAGATGTTCCAGCCGCCGCACCATCCCTATACCGACCTTCTGCTATCGTCGGTGCCGGAGATGGATCCCAACTGGCTGACCACGCTCCTAGAAGAGCGCGGGGTCGACAATATCGGCGAGGCGGCTGACGTCTGAGGCGTCCGGCACCCTCCCCCTCTTTCCCCTTCCCGCCGGGTGGGGGAAGGCGGTACCGTTACGGCCAGCGCCGCCCCTCTCCCGGCGGGAGAGGGGATGGGGGAGAGGGCGTCGCACGGACAAGTCCGCAAACGCGCAGGTTCAGGTCAGAGAATGGCGGTCGCCGTAAGCGCCATGGTGCCCAAGAGGATGCCGTAGACGATCGCAACCGCTGGCCAAGAGGCACTGCGGTTGCGGTACTCACGGATCATATCGTCTCGTGTCAACATTCGTCGCGCCTCCTTCCTTGCGGCCGGACTCGGGGCCCTCGGTGAATCACTTAGGCGCAGCTAATCCCGCAAAGATGTCGAATCAATGGAAATCGGACAGATTTCTCGCGCCTGTGAGCGAATTTTCAGCGCCTGGTAAACGCAGGGTTGCATGGACAGCCATGAGGGCCGTCCCGGCACGGCGAAAATAGCGGTTCGGGCCCGGTCGGGACGGCGTTTTGACGCTGTTTCGCCTGGTGCGAATCCGACAGTCTCCGCCGCAAGGACCCGAGTCGTTGAAAGGCCGCACACCATGAGCACTCCTCCCGGCAAGGCCCGTGTCGTGATCGTCGGAGGCGGTGTGATCGGCTGTTCCGTCGCCTATCACCTGGCGAAACAGGGCTGGCGCGACGTGGTGCTCCTGGAGCGGAAGCAGCTCACTTCCGGCACCACCTGGCACGCGGCGGGGCTGATTGCGCAGCTCCGCTCGACCGCGAACATGACCCGGCTCGCGAAATACAGCCAGGAGCTTTATCACGGGCTCGAGGCCGAGACCGGCGTGGCGACCGGGTTCCGCCGGGTCGGCTCGATCACCGTCGCGCTGACCGGGGAGCGGCAGGAGGAGCTTCTGCGCCTCGCCTCCATGGCTCGCGCCTTCGGCGTCGAGATCGAGGATATCGGCCCGGCCGAGATCAAGGCGCGCTATCCGCATCTGAATACTGAGGACGTGGTGAGCGGGGTTTATCTCCCGAAGGACGGGCAGGGCGATCCGGCGAATATCGCGCTGGCGCTCGCCAAGGGTGCGCGGGCGATGGGGGCGACGATCCTCGAGGGCGTAAAGGTAATGGGCTTCGAGACCGACGGGCGGCGGGTGACCGGTGTCGACTGGCAGTCGGGCGACGAGATCGGGACGATCCGCACCGAGGAGGTGGTCAACGCCGCCGGGATGTGGGCGCACGGGGTGGGCCGGATGGCGGGCGTCAACGTGCCGCTGCACGCATGCGAGCATTTCTACGTGGTGACGGAGCCGATTCCGGGGCTCGACCGCCTGCCTGTGCTGAGGGTGCCGGACGAGTGCGCCTATTACAAGGAAGATGCCGGAAAGATCCTTCTGGGCGCGTTCGAGCCTGTAGCGAAGCCCTGGGGGATGGACGGGATCCCGGAGGAGTTCTGCTTCGACCAGCTTCCCGAGGACTTCGACCATTTCGAACCGATCCTGGAGAAGGCGGTGAACCGGATGCCGATGCTGGCGGAGGCGGGGATCCACACTTTCTTCAACGGGCCCGAGAGCTTCACGCCCGACGATGCCTACCACCTGGGCCCCGCGCCCGAGCGCGACAATGTCTGGGTGGCGGCGGGGTTCAACTCGGTGGGCATCCAGTCGGCGGGCGGAGCGGGGATGGCGCTGGCGGCCTGGATGGACGCGGGCGAGAAGCCGTTCGACCTGGGCGACGTGGACATCGCGCGGATGCAGCCCTTCCAGCGCAACCGGCGCTATCTGCGCGAGCGGGCGACGGAGACTCTGGGGCTGCTTTATGCCGACCATTTCCCCTACCGGCAGAAGGCCAGCGCGCGGGGCGTGCGGCGCTCGCCGTTTCATGCGCATCTCGCGCTGGAAGGGGCGGTGTTCGGCGAGCTGGCGGGCTGGGAGCGGGCGAACTGGTTCGCGGCGCCGGACGGCGCGCGGGAGTATCGCTATAGCTGGAAGCGGCAGAACTGGTTCGGCGCCGCGCGGGACGAGCACATGGCGCTTCGGGAAGGCGTTGGAATTCTTGACATTTCCTCTTTCGGCAAGATCCGCGTCGAGGGGCCGGAGGCGGAGGCGTTCCTCAACCGGATCTGCGGCAATGACGTGGCGGTGCCGGTGGGGCGGATCGTCTACACGCAGTTCCTGAACGCCTCGGGCGGAATCGAGGCCGACGTGACGGTGACGCGGCTTTCCGAGACGGCGTTCCTGGTGGTGACTCCGGCGGCGACGCGGCTGGCCGACGAGACCTGGCTCCGGCGGCATCTGGGCGCGGCGCGGGCGGTGATCACAGATGTCACCTCCGGCGAAGGGGTGCTGGCGGTGATGGGGCCGGGGGCGCGGGAGCTCCTGCAGGCGGTGTCGCCCGAGGATTTCTCCAACGCGGGCTTTCCGTTCGGCACCGCGCGGGAGGTCGAGATCGGGCTCGGGATCGCGCGGGCGCACCGGGTGTCCTATGCGGGCGAGCTGGGCTGGGAGCTCTACGTCTCGGCCGACATGGCGGCGCATGTGTTCGAGGTTCTGTGGGACGCCGGGCGCGCGGCGGGGGCGCGACTCTGCGGGCTCCACGCGATGGATTCCTGCAGGATCGAGAAGGGGTTCCGGCATTTCGGGCATGACATCACCTGCGAGGATCACGTGATCGAGGCGGGGCTCGGCTTCGCGGTGAAGACCGGCAAGGGCGCGTTCATCGGCCGCGACGCGGTGCTGGCGAAGAAGGAGGCGGGGCTCGGGCGGCGGCTGCTGCAGTTCCGGCTGACGGATCCGGAGCCGCTCCTTTATCACAACGAGCCTGTGCTGCGGGACGGTGCGATCGTGGGGCATGTGACCTCGGGCGCCTTTGGGCACGCGCTCGGCGGGGCGGTGGGGCTCGCCTATGTGCCCAGTGAAGGCGAGAGTCTCGGCTCGCTTCTGGGGTCGCGCTACGAGATCGAGGTGGCGGGGGTGCGGGTGCCGGCGGCGGTGTCGGCGGCGCCGATGTACGACCCCGAGGGAGTGCGGATGCGGGGGTAGGGGGCTTTGCCCCCTCGCGCCTGGCGGCGCTCACCCCCAGGATTTCCCGACCCAAAGACAGGCGATACCGGGCTGCACAACCTGTACACAACCCGTACACAACCTGTACACCGGCGGCGCCCCGATGGGCGGGCTTTCCTCTGCCGCGCGGCGCTGTAGGCTCCGGCCCATGGTCACCTCCCCGCTCTTCCGCTGCGCGCTGATCCTCGGTCTCCTGGCGGGCGGCGAGGCGCGGGCCCATGCCTCCGAGCAGGGCTTCGTGCTGCTTTTGCCAACCGGGCACTACATCGCCGGCGGGGTCGCGGCGGTGGCGCTGACGGTGGCGGTCCTGGTCTTCCTGCCGGGCCGCGCCTTCGCTGCGCTGGTCCGGCCGCGTGTGCTGTGGCCGATGCTGCCGGGGGCGGTGGCCTGGGCGACCGGCTGGCTCTCGGCGGCGGCGCTCGCGGGGCTCGTCTGGATCGGGGCCGAGGGGCCGACCGATCCGCTGCGGAACCTTTTGCCGCTTGCGGTCTGGACCTTGTGGTGGGTCGGGCTGGTGAGCCTTCAGGGGATTTTCGGGGATCTCTGGCGCTTTCTCGATCCGCTGGCCGGACCGGCCCGGGCGATCCGGCTTGCGGTGGGCTGGCGGACGCCATTCCGGCTGCCGCGCCGCGTTGCGGGGTTCGTCGCGCCGGTCCTGTTCCTTTGTCTCGTAGCGTTCCTGCTCGCCGATCCGACGCCGACCGATCCGGGGCGGCTCGCGCATCTTGTCGCGTTCTACTTCGCGGCGAGCCTGTGCCTCACCCTCCTCTTCGGGCCGCGCTGGCGGGTCACGGGCGAGGTGGTGACGGTGCTGATGCGGCTCTATGGCCGGGTCGGGATGTTCGGGCGCCGGGGCGGGAGGGTTGCCATTGGGCTTTGGGGCCGGCAGCTGGCCGCACGGCCCGCGGTGACGGGCGGGCAGGCGCTGTTCATCCTGTTCCTCTTGGGCTCGGGGAGTTTCGACGGGCTGAACGAGACCTTCTGGTGGTTCGGGCTGATCGGGGTCAATCCGCTGGATTTTCCGGGGCGGTCGGCGCTGGTGGGTGAGACGCTGGCGGGGCTACTCGCGTTCAACGTGGGGCTCGTCGCCTTTTTCGCGGCCTCGGTCTGGGCGGGGGAGCGGCTGGCGAGCGGCGGGCCGGGCTTCCGGGCGGCATTCCGGACGCTGGCGCCGTCGATCCTGCCGATCGCTTTGGGCTATCATGTAGGGCATTACCTGACGGCGTTCCTGGTCGATGCGCAATATGCGCTGGCGGCGGCGTCGGACCCTTTGGGGCGGGGCGACGACCTGCTCGGTCTCGGACGGTTCTACGTGACGACCGGGTTCTTCAACACGCGGGACAGCGCGCGGGCGATCTGGCTGGCGCAGGCGGGGGCGGTGGTGGCGGGGCATGTGCTGGCGGTGCTGGCGGCGCACGGGCTGGCCTTGCGGCTCCATCCCGAGCCGCGGCGGGCAGCCCTGTCGCAGGCGCCGCTCGCGGTGTTCATGGTGCTCTACACGCTCTTCGGGCTTTGGCTGCTGGCGAGCCCAAGGGGGTGAGCGCCGGTCCAGCCGAGGGCTGGCAATCGATCCGGTGGATCGATTGAGGGGCGGTTGCTAGCAGGTCGGCTCTGCGTTCGCGGTGCGAATTCCAGCATGTTTGTATCGCGCCAACCATTCCAGTTCGTCTGAGTCCTTCGGGAGGCTCTGGCGCAGCCGGAGATCGTTCAGGCGATCGTCTTCTTCCTTTGTTATCAGTCCGAGTCTGTAAAACCTTAGCAGATAAGCCCTGATTTCGTCGCGACCTGCAATGCCGGCATCCAGAAGTTTGAGCCTAAGGATGCGCAGTGGCAATGCGTGGTCCTTAACCAGCCTACCATCGCTCTCGCCCTGAAGAATGTGCATCGCTCCAACTGAGATAAAGTGCATTGCCCGCAGAGCGCTCGCCTCTTTTGTCGGATCTGGATTGTTGAACCACTTCGGCCTTCCTTTGGCGTTCAAGAACGGGCCACCAACATGGTAAGCGAACCATTCATCGACGAGAGTCCGAAACAAATGAGGACTTGGGTCACGACTACTAATGTAGGTTTCAAGATAGTCGAGGCACGCCGCCTCGCGAATTTCCTGTCTGTAGTCGGAAGCCATCATTGAGCATCGTAGGATGGTTGCGCGGCGACGTGCAAGTTCGTGCGAATGCTTCCTCACCATCCCGGCTGTTCGCGGCAACGATCATTCGCAGAAAATCCGAGTAATTGGTAAGAAGAGCATAGAGCTCGCATCGTCGTACTCACGCACGCCTCGCGCCACTCCGCCCGGAATCAAGCGGCGAAGCCGCGCCGGGCGAGCGCCTGCCCGTCCCGGCGGGCTGGCGCTTTGTCGACGTTCCGCGCCGAACATCTGTACGGCGGGCTTGCACCATAAAGTGCGCGGATCAGACGTTGCAGCGGGCTTCGCCCGTTCGCCCCTCGAAACGTCCCCCGGACGTTTCGCCGGCTGCGCCGGATCGGGGCTCACCCCTTCATCGAATCCCAGAAGCCTTTGACGGCGGAGAAGAAGCTGGAGGATTCGGGGTTGGTGTCGGATTTCGACGCCTCCTCGAATTCGCGGAGGAGTTCCTTCTGCCGCGCGGAGAGGTTCACCGGGGTCTCGACGGCGAGCTCGAGGAACATGTCGCCCGCGCCGCCGCCGCGGAGCGCAGGCATGCCCTTGCTGCGGAGGCGCATCTGCTTGCCGGACTGGCTGCCGGCCGGGACCTTGACTCGGCTGCGGCCGCCGTCGATCGTCGGGACCTCGATGTCGCCGCCGAGCGCGGCGGCGGTCATCGACACGGGCACGCGGCAGAAGAGGTTGGTGCCGTCGCGCTGGAAGAGCGCGTGCTCCTTCACCTCGATGAAGATGTAGAGATCGCCCGGCGGGCCGCCGCGCAGACCGGCCTCGCCCTCGCCGGCGAGGCGGATCCGGGTACCGGTCTCGACGCCCATGGGGATGTTCACCGAGAGCGAGCGTTCCTTCTGCACCCGGCCGGCGCCGGCGCAGGTCTTGCAGGGGTTCTTGATGATCTGGCCGAGGCCCGAGCAATGCGGGCAGGTGCGCTCGACCGTGAAGAAGCCCTGCTGCGCGCGGACCTTGCCCATGCCGCGGCAGGTCTCGCAGGTGGAGGGTTCGGTGCCGCCCTCGGAGCCGGAGCCGTTGCAGGTGCCGCAGGTCACGGCGGTGGGGACGTTGATCGTCTTCTGGAGGCCGGCGAAGGCCTCTTCGAGCGTGATCCGGAGATTGTAGCGCAAATCCGAGCCGCGGGTGGCGCGCTGCCGCCCGGCGCCGCCGCCGCGCTGGCCCATGAAATCGCCGAAGAGGTCGTCGAACACGTCCGAGAAGGCGGAGGCGAAATCGCCGCCCTGGTATCCGCCGCCGGGCCGGGCGCCGCTGCCCATGCCGCCCTCGAAGGCGGCGTGGCCGAACCGGTCATAGGCGGCCTTCTTGTCGGCGTCCTTCAGGACGTCATAGGCCTCGTTCACTTCCTTGAACTGCGACTCGGCGTCGGGATTGCCGGAATTGCGGTCGGGATGGAGCTCCTTCGCCTTCTTGCGATAGGCCTTCTTGATCTCGTCGCCATCCGCACCCTTCGCGACCCCGAGGACGTCGTAATAGTCACGCTTGGCCATCAGCCATCATCCTCCTTGAACGCGAGGGCCGGCCCGCTGGAACAGGCCGGCCTTGCATTCGGGATCCAACGCCTCAAGAGGCGCGCTTGTCGTCGTCGAGATCTTCGAAATCGGCGTCGACGATCTCGTCATCCACGTCGCGCGGGCCGTCGTCGTCTTCGGCGGGCTCGCCCGAGGCTTTCTCCTGCTCGGCCTTGTAGATCGCCTCGCCCAGACGCATGGCGGCTTCTTCCATGTTCTGGATGCCCGACTTGATCTTGCCGGCGTCGTCGGTCTCGAGATTGTCCTTGAGCGCGGCGATTGCGAGCTCGATGGCCTCGACGGTCGAGGGGTCGACCTTCTCGCCATGCTCTTTGATCTGGCTCTCGAAGTAGTGGATCTTGCTCTCGGCCTGGTTCTTCGCTTCGACGAGCTCGCGGCGCTCCTTGTCGGCCTCGGCATTCGCCTCGGCGTCGCGCACCATCTGCTCGATCTCGTCGTCGGAGAGACCGCCCGAAGCCTGGATCGTGATCTTCTGCTCCTTGCCGGTGCCCTTGTCCTTCGCCGAGACGGACACGATGCCGTTCGCGTCGATGTCGAAGGTCACCTCGATCTGCGGCATGCCGCGCGGTGCGGGCGGGATGTCCTCGAGATTGAACTGGCCGAGGAGCTTGTTGTCCTGCGCCATCTCGCGCTCGCCCTGGAAGACCCGGATCGTCACCGCGTTCTGGTTGTCTTCGGCGGTGGAGAAGATCTGGCCCTTTTTGGTGGGGATCGTCGTGTTGCGGTCGATCAGGCGGGTGAACACGCCGCCCAGCGTCTCGATGCCGAGCGAGAGCGGGGTCACGTCGAGAAGAACGACGTCCTTGACGTCGCCCTGCAGAACGCCGGCCTGGATCGCGGCGCCCATGGCGACCACTTCATCGGGGTTGACGCCCTTGTGCGGCTCCTTGCCGAAGAACTTGGTCACTTCCTCGACGACCTTCGGCATGCGGGTCATGCCGCCGACGAGAACCACCTCGTCGATGTCCGACGCGGAGAGACCGGCGTCCTTGAGCGCGGCCTGGCAGGGTTTGATCGACTTCTTGATGAGGTCGCCCACCAGCGATTCCAGCTTCGCCCGGGTCAGTTTCATGACCATGTGCAACGGCGTGCCGGTGTTGCGGTCCATCGAGATGAACGGCTGGTTGATCTCGGTCTGCGACGACGAGGACAGCTCGATCTTCGCCTTCTCGGCCGCTTCCTTGAGCCGCTGCAGCGCCATCTTGTCGTTGGTCAGGTCGACGGCGTGCTCTTTCTTGAACTCGTCGGCGAGGTACTGGACGATCCGCATGTCGAAATCTTCGCCGCCGAGGAACGTGTCGCCGTTCGTCGACTTCACCTCGAAGAGGCCGTCGTCGATTTCGAGGATGGTGATGTCGAAGGTGCCGCCGCCGAGGTCATAGACCGCGATGGTCTTCGAATCCTTCTTGTCGAGCCCGTAGGCCAGCGCGGCCGCGGTGGGTTCGTTGATGATGCGCAGCACTTCGAGCCCGGCGATCTTGCCGGCGTCCTTGGTGGCCTGGCGCTGGGCGTCGTTGAAATAGGCCGGGACGGTGATGACCGCCTGCTCGACCTTCTCGCCGAGATAGCTCTCGGCGGTTTCCTTCATCTTCTGCAGGATGAAGGCGGAGATCTGGCTGGGCGAGTAATTGTCGCCGCGCGCCTCGACCCAGGCGTCGCCCTGGCCGCCATCGACGATGTCATAGGGGACGATCTTGCGGTCCTTCTCGACCTCGGCATCGCCCATGCGGCGGCCGATCAGGCGCTTGACGGCGAAGATCGTGTTGTCGGGGTTGGTGACCGCCTGGCGTTTGGCCGGCTGGCCGACGAGGCGTTCGTTCTCGGTGAAGGCGACGATCGAGGGGGTCGTGCGCGCGCCTTCCGCATTCTCGATCACGCGGGGCTGCGACCCGTCCATGATGGCGACGCAGCTGTTGGTGGTTCCAAGGTCGATTCCGATGACTTTGGCCATGCTCTGTTGTCCTCTTCCTTCGGCGATGTTCTGGAAAGCGGCCCGTGAGCGGCACCGCCCTCCGATCCCAGAATTGCGGCCGGTTGGGGTGCCCGGCCGGGTTCTGCCGGTATATAGGGAGGGGTCCGGAGGGCTGCAAGCGCGTGAATGCCCCTCGAAAAGCCAAAAAAGCGAGTCTTTTGCGATGCAGGACGGGGGTGAGGAGGTGTCAGTCGGGGCGGGGCCGCTGACGCTTGGCGAGGCGGTCGTCCATCGCGGGTATCTCGGCCCCGAAGCGCAGCGGGCGATGGTGGCCGATCTGCGGGAGGTTGTCCGCGCCGTGCCCCTCTTTTCGCCCGAGACGCGCTGGGGGAAGAAGATGTCGGTGGCGATGACCTCGGCGGGGCGGTTCGGCTGGGTGTCGGACCGGCGGGGCTACCGCTACGAGGCGCGCCATCCCTCGGGCGTGGACTGGCCGGAGATCCCCGAGAGCGTGCTGGCGGTGTGGCGGGACTTGTCGGGCTCGGCGCGCCTGCCAGAGTGCTGCCTGGTGAATTTCTACCGCGAGGGCGCGCGGATGGGGCTGCACCAGGACCGGGACGAGGCGGATTTCTCCGAGCCGGTGGTGTCGATCTCGCTCGGCGACGAGGCTCTGTTCCGGATCGGCGGCACCGAGCGCGGCGGGAAGACGCAGAGCCTCTGGCTCGCTTCGGGCGACGTTCTGGTGCTCGCCGGGGCGGCGCGGCTGGCCTATCACGGCATCGACCGGATCCGCTCCGGCACGTCCGCGCTGCTGGAGGGTGGCGGACGGATCAACCTGACTCTGCGGGTGGTGACCTGAGCCCATGCAATTCCTCGTCGCGGCCCTGATCGCCCTCGGCGCCTGGCTGGCGTACCGAACCTGGTCGCGGCGGCAGACCCGCGCCCGGCTCCTCGCGACGCCGCTGACGGACGGCCAGCGCGAGATCGTCCTGGCACGGGTGCCGCTGGTGCGGAGGCTGCCCGCGGAGCTGCGCGCCGGGCTCGAGGGCAAGATCAACGCCTTCCTGGGCCAGATCGAGTTCATCGGCTGCGACGGGTTGGTGGTCACCGAGGAAATGCGCCTGTCCATCGCGGCCCAGGCGTGCCTGCTCGTCGTGAATACCGAGACCTGGTACCGGGATCTTCGCACGGTCCTGGTCTATCCGGGGGCCTTCAAGTCGCGGCGGCTGGAGCGTGACGGCTATGTGGTGACCGAGCGCGAATCCGTCCGGATCGGCGAGAGCTGGGCGCGCGGGCCGGTCGTCCTGTCCTGGCCGCACAGTGTGGAGGGCGGGCGCGACGACCGGGACGGGCACAACGTGGTGTTCCACGAATTCGCGCATCAGATCGACAGCCAGTCCGGCCATGCGGACGGCGCGCCGGTCCTGCACAGGGGCCAGAGCTACGCGACATGGGAACGCGTCTTCGTGGCGGCCTACCGGCGCCATGTCGAGAGGGTCGGCCATGGAGGTCGGACCGTGCTCGATTCCTATGGCGCGGCGAGCCTCGAGGAGTTCTTTGCGGTGGCGATCGAGGCGTTTCTCGAGAAACCGGCGGCGCTGAGGGAGGCGGAGCCGGATGTCTATGCACAGCTCGAAGAGCTGTTGCAGCTCGACCCCGTGCGCTGGGAATGACGGCTACTGCACCGCGAAGCTGACGATGGCGACGGTCTCGCGGGCCTTTGCGTCGGAGACGGTGACCCGGAGCGTGTGGCGGCCCCTGGGCAGGTCGGCGCCGGTGGCGAGGAGGCGGGTGCCGGTGATTTGGCCCTTGCGGGTGACGCGGGCGGTGACGTCCTTCCAGACCGGGCCGATCCGGTAGTCGATGCGGAGCGTCTCCATCGAGACCGGCACGTCGTCGCGCGGCTCGATGCGGACGTCGAAATCGACCGGCGAGGTCAGCGCGAAACCCTGCGGCGCGAGGACGCGGATCTCCGGGCCGTCGGCGGCGAGGAAGTCCATACTGCGCGAAGGGGCCGGCCGGGCGGCGGGCGCGGACCCGAGCAGGCGGGCCAGCTCCTGTGCCGGGACCGGGGCCGGGACGAGGAGGAGGCCGAGGAGGGCGGCGGCGCTCATGCGGAGGCACGCGGCCCGGCGAAACCAAGACGCGAGCGCACGAGGCGCTCGCGTCAGGCTGCCCAAGATACTCGAAATCATCTCACCACACATCAAAGGGCCGGGCAGAAGTAACAACGGATCGAACTGGGACTTCCGTCGCCGGAAAATACGGGCGACAGGCACTCGTTACCTTGTGCGAAAACGCTGCGCCGTCCCGCCGGGATATTGCGGGACGGCGCGCACTCGGAAAATCACCCGGCCGGGACAAGACCGGGCGAAACTCGGCGGAATTGCCGAAGACTGCGGTTGCGACCGGCGATGGAGCAGAGGTGGCAGCGGCTGGGAACGCCGTATCTGCACTGTCTGTCTCGATCGTCATTGGTCGGTTCCCCCTTGTCTGGACCCATCTATCCAGAAACGGCGGCCGGGCGGGGGCTGTCGTTTTTCGTACGACACGCGCGAAAGAGAGGTGGGTGCGGGGTATCTGATCTGATAGCGTTTCCGAGGAGATGGTGTCGGGGAGGTCGCATGAACCGTGTCGCTCTTGTTGTTGTATTGCTGGCCGCCGCATCGGGCGCCCGGGCGGACGAGTGCAGCGAGCTCGGCCTGGAGAGCGCGTTCCTGACGCAATACTATTGCGGGATGCTGCGGGAGACCGCCAAGGATCCCGGCGCGACCCGGGGCTGGACCCCGCCCGATGGCGAGGCGCTGCCCGAGGAGACCGGCATCGAGCTGATCGACCGGGCCTACCGGGCCGATCCGCGCAAGACGCTCGAACTGATCAAGCGGATCAAGGGGGCGGGCGGGCTCACCGGGACGACGACGACCGCCAACTAGGCCGGGCCGCCACGCGCCTTGACAGGAGCGGGCAAGCCCGGGACTGTTCGCCGGCTTGAAGGTTGGACGGGTCGGGGATCTTGGCAGAGACGTCGTTGTCGAGAATCATGCACGCTTTCGAGACGGTCGAGGCATCGCTTCAGGCCGAGAACTGGTTTTTCGAGACAATCCGGACCCGGCTGCGGGAGACCGCGCCGCTCGACGAATTCCCGACCATCGCCGGCGCGAACGGGCATGACTACCTGTTGCAGTTCACCCAGTTCCTGTTCTTCCTCAAGGCGCTCGACTGCACAAATGCCGAGATGATCTCGGGCTTCATCGATTCCCACAACGCGAAGCTCGAGGCGCAGATCGCGCAGCCCGACTTCGCCCGCAGCGTCAGCGAGTTCAAGAAGGCGATCATCCGGCCGGACCGCAGGGCGAAGATGCTGGAGTCGATCCGCGCGCTGGAGGAGCCGGTCTTTGCGATCTACGAGTTCGGGCATCTGCTGATCGACGCGATGTCGCCGAAGACCACGGAGAAGCTGATCGAGGACCTGCGTTACGGCAAGCTCCTGGAGCGGCGGATCGACGAGCGGATCAACGCGGACCAGAAGCGGGTGCTGATCCGGTCGACGGGGTTTCTCGAGGAGACCTACCAGACCTCGCTCCTGATGCTCCGGCGGATGGTCGCGCAGACGCTCTCGGATGCGGAGATCGCGAGCGCGCGGAGCGCGTAAGGCTGGGTGGCCGTGGCCGCGCTTCGGTGCGGAGCGGGGTCAGGGGGCTCTGCCCCCTCGGCGCGGACGCGCCTCACCCCCGGGATTTTCCGGACCCAAAGAGTGACCAGCGGTTCGGCGTAGCCGACGAAGTCTCCGGTGGAGACTTCAAGCTGCGAACGCGCGGGACGTTCATAGGCAGTTTGGTGCTGCCGGGTCTCACCTTGCGCGACAGGCTCTAGCGCTTCGCGCTCCAGCTCAGCGAGGCGTGGCGCCTGGTGTAGGATTCGCCGATCAGCCCCAGCGCGAGGAGCGCCATCGAGACGTAGAACGGGTAGGCGAGCGAGCTGAAATGCGGGTTGTAGTTGATGAAGATGAAGCCGCGCCCCTGGTCGATGATGTGAAAGAGCGGGTTCCAGGAGAACATCATCAGGAGTTTCGCCGTCAGCGTGTTGGCCACGAACATCTTGCCCGAGGCGAACATGTTCACCCGCTGCCAGATCTGCCCCGCGATTCCGACGAAGCCCGGCGCCCAGGGTTTGGCCGCCAGGAGGACCGTGCCGACCGCGAGCCCGGAGAACCAGGCCATCAGCACCATCCCGAAGGCCGGCAGCGGCTGGTAGATCTCGATCGGGTTGAAGGTGTGGTAGGCGAAGAGGATGGCGAAGAGCGACAGGACCTGGATGTAGAGCGCGCCCAGGGCCGCCGCGGCGACCGAGACCGTGGTGGTCATCGGCAGGTGGTTCATCATCGGCGAGGTCGGCCCTTCGGAGCCGACCACGGCGCTCAGCGTCTTCACATGGGTCATGAACATGAAGACGCCCGACATGATGTAGAGCAGGTAATCCCCCCGGAGCGCCGAGCGGCGCATGCCCAGGATATGGAACATGGCATAGAAGATCGCCACCATCAGCAGCGACTGGAAGATGCTGATCCCGAGCGCCATCATCGCGTTGCCATGCGACTTGCGCACGGTGCGGACCGTGTTGTGGTAGATCAGGCCGGACAGCCGCCCGGCCGCGCCGATCAGGCCCATGTCGGTCTGGGTCTGGAACATTCTTCCTGCCTCGGGTCGCGTCCGCCGCCAGAATGGGGCAGAGTTCTTGCCGTTTTATGCATCGGCGATCATAACGCCCGAATGCGGCATTTTGAAGTGGAGTGAGGTTCATGGAGTTCGACCGTCTGGCGCGCGAGATGCGACGCCTCGCCATCGAGGCCGGGGAAGCCATTCTCGAAATCTACGGCACCGAGGATTTCGCGGTGCGCGCCAAGGCCGACGAGAGCCCGGTGACGGCGGCGGACGAGGCGGCGGATGCGTTGATTTCCAAGGGCTTGCGCGAGGCTTTCCCCGATGTGGCGCTGGTCACCGAGGAGCAGGCGGCGAGCCATGAGGTGCAGGCCAAGAGCTTCCTGATCGTCGATCCCCTGGACGGCACCAAGGAGTTTATCAAACGAAACGGCGAGTTCACGGTAAACATCGCCCTGGTGCGTGGCCACGAGCCGGTGATGGGCGTCGTTCATGTTCCGGTCAGCGGCGTCACCTACTGGGGCGTGCGGGGGTCGGGTGCGATGCGCGTGGATTCAGACGGTGAGGCCAGGGCAATTGCAGTTCGAACGCCCCGTGCCGACCCGGCGGTCGTGGTCGGCAGCCGATCGCACGCCAATCCCGTATTGCAGCAACACCTGGCAAGACTGGGGTCCTAC
>JBNKWI010000033.1:0-30000 GCA_050299695.1 Paracoccaceae bacterium | reverse complement strand
TGATTGTCCATCCGCTCAGCGACCCCGTTTCGAAGTCGCCATTGTTCAGCGTGGAGGCCCCCGCGGACATCGACATCGCCACCGCCAATGCGGCGGCGGCCATCGCGACCCGCCCGGCCATATTCTCTAACAGCATTGAATCCCTCGGTCGGTTAGTTGCCCAACGGGGTTAACAACTTCCGGGCGGGCCACGGAGACATTCCGGTCCCATGGCTCGAAAGCGCGGTTGAGCGGAAACGGTGCGGGAAACGGGCGCCTATTGTCGCGAAAGCTTCGAACCGGGATTTCCTGTCCGGGAAGTTCGGACCGGGCAAACCCCGGTCAATATTCAGGCTGCCTGCACGCCGCCCGACAGCTCGGCCCAGAGGAAATTCGTGGCCGGACCGACGGTGTAGAAACTGTCGGCCTGATCGGTGCGCGCGGACCAGTGGAAACTTGTCGGCCCGTTGCGCCCCGCGCGCGTCGTGCTCTCGTAGGTGAACCCGTTGATCACGAACCAGACGTGACGGATCAAGTCGGCGGTGCGGTCGCGGAACCCGATGCGGACCACGTCGTCGTTCCTCCAGGCGTGATCGGCATAGGGGATTTCGGCGAAGTGGTTATTGCGGAAATACCGTTCCTGGTACCAGCTGCCGGCCGGGACCCGCTCGTGCGGGTCGGTGGACTGGTAGATCATGTACTGGACGAAGCCCGAGCAATCGAGACCGGTCACGGTGGACGGGGCATTCGACAGTTGGCGGACCTTGCCCAGCCCCTCGCCGATTTCGTAGCGCGTGTGTCCGTCGCGCAGGGAATAGAAGGTGGACAGGAAAGCGGTAGCGTTGATGTTCATGTCAAATCCCTTCGTACCGAGTAAGGACGCCTGCACGCGGGACTTGGCGTGCAGGAGGCGCGGCGGCGGGGCCGTACCCGGTACTCAGAATAGCAGGTTTCCGCCCCCCCTGAATAATTGCCGTTCAGGAAACGACAAGCAGACGTGGCCGGTCAGGCGCCGGCGGTCGCCGGGCGGCGGCGGGGGAGCTTCACACGGGTGAGGAGCACCGCCACGACCACCGCGAGATAGACGAGCGGCTGGAGCTGCCAGCCCTTTACCAGCATCACGAAATGCACCGCGCCGAGCACGGCGGCGAGATAGGAGAGCTGGTGCAGCCGCCGCCAGCGGGCGGCGCCGAGACGGCGGAGCGACCAGGTGTTCGAGGTGAGCGCCAGGGGCACCAGGAGCAGGAAGGCCGCCATGCCGATGGTGATGTAGGGGCGCTTCAGGATGTCGGCCCAGATCTGCGAGAGGATCTGCACGTCGAGCACCAGCCAGACGAGGAGATGCAGCGCGACGTAGGTGAAGCCGATGAGCCCGAGCGCCCGGCGGAACTTCAGGAGGTTCAGCCCGACGAAGCGCCGCAGCGGCGTCACGCACAGCGTGGCGATCAGGAGCTGCAGGGCCAGCTCGCCCAGACGGTGCTCGAGCTCCTTGATCGGCTCGACCCCGAGCCCGCCGGTCATCCCGAGCCAGAGATACCAGAACGGCACCAGGAGGCCGATCAGGTAGACCGGCCAGGTCGGCAGGCGCCGGAGCGCCGCGTTGATGTTCTGGACCATCGGCTCAGTAGTTCTTCTTGAGGTCCATGCCGGCATAGAGCGAGGCGACCTCGTTGCCATAGCCGTTGAACATCAGGGTCTCGACGCGCGGCGAGAACAACCCGCCGCCGATCCGGCGCTCGGTGGCCTGGCTCCAGCGCGGGTGGTCCACCTTCGGGTTCACGTTCGAATAGAAGCCGTATTCGCGGGCCTGGATCGTGTTCCAGCTGGTGGGGGGCTGCTTATCGGTGAGGGTGATCTTGACGATCGACTTGATCGACTTGAAGCCGTATTTCCACGGCACCACGAGCCGGATCGGCGCGCCGTTCTGGTTCGGCATGGGTTTGCCGTAGATCCCGGTCGCGAGGATCGTGAGCGGATGCATCGCCTCGTCGAGCCTGAGCCCCTCGCGATAGGGCCAGGGCACCACCGCGTAGCGGGTGCCGGGCATCTCCTCGGGGCGGAGCAGGGTTTCGAAGGCGACGTATTTCGCGCCGGGCTGCACGCCGACCTGGTCGAGCAGGTCCTTCAGCTCGAAGCCGTTCCACGGGACGACCATCGACCAGGCCTCGACGCAGCGGAAGCGGTAGATCCGCTCCTCGATGGACTTGCCCTTGAGGATGTCGGCGAGGTCGTAATTCCCCGGCTTCTCGACCATGCCGCCCACCTCGATCGACCAGGGCTTGGTGGTGAGCGCGCCGGCATAGGCCTTCGGGTCGGTCTTGCCGGTGCCGAATTCGTAGTAGTTGTTGTAGCTGGTGATCTCTTCGAACGTGTTCGGTTCGAGGGCGGCGGCCTCCGCGCCGCGCGGCAGCGCCAGGCCCGCCGCAAGCGCCGCGCCGCCCGCGAGGAGCGCGCGCCGGTTGAGGAACGCCGCCTCGGGCGTCGTGTCGCTCCATTTCAGGTCGCTCTTGAACCGGCCTGCCATATCCCGTGTCTCCTTTGCCCCGCCCCTACATAAGCCAGGAGCGCTCTCGGAGCCAAACCACGCTTTCTCACGATGGCGTCAGGGAGTGTAACCTAATAGGGCAGGCCGACGTAGTTCTCGGCCATCGCCTTCTGCGCGGAGGCGTTGGTGCGCAGGAAGTCGATCTCGGCGCGTTGCAGGCGGCGGTCGAAGCCGGACTGCTCGGGGAAGCGGTGGAGCAGCGCGGTCATCCACCAGGAGAAGCGTTCCGCCTTCCAGATCCGGGCGAGGGCTCTTTCGGAATAGCCGTCGATCCCCACGGTGTCGCCGGTCCGGTAGTAGCGGGCGAGGCCCTCGAACAGGTAGTGCACGTCGGAGGCGGCGGTGTTCAGCCCCTTCGCGCCGGTGGGCGGCACGATATGGGCGGCGTCGCCGCAGAGGAACAGCCGGCCCCAGCGCATCGGTTCGGAGACGAAGGAGCGCAGGGGGGCGATGGATTTCTCGATCGACGGGCCGGTGACGAGGTTTCTTGCCGCGTCGTCGGGGATGCGGCGGCGGAGTTCCTCCCAGAAGGCCTCGTCGGACCAGTCCTCGGGGCTGTCGGCGAGCGGGCACTGGATGTAGTAGCGGCTCAGATGGGCGTTCCGCATCGAGCAGAGCGCGAAGCCGCGCTCGGAGCTGGAATAGATCAGCTCGTGGTCGACGGGAGGGGTTTCGGAGAGGATGCCGAGCCAGCCGAACGGGTAGACCTTTTCGTAGTCGCGACGCACGTCCTCGGGGATCGTGCGGCGGCTGACGCCGTGGAACCCGTCGCAGCCGGCGACGAAATCGCACGCTATGCGCTGCGGCGCGCCGTTCTGGGTGAAGGTGATTTCGGGCCAGTCGGTATCGGCGCCGAGGATCGTGACGTCGTCGACCTCGTAGAGGATGCGGCCGCCGGCGGCCTCGCGGGCGGCGTAGAGGTCGCGGGTGACCTCGGTCTGGCCGTAGACCATCACGGGCGTGCCGGTCAGCGCGCGGAAGTCGATGCGGAAGATCTCGCCGTCGCTGGCGATGGCGGTGCCGTCATGGGGGATCCCCTCGGCATGGAGCCTGTCGGCGCAGCCCGCCTCCTCGAGAAGGCGCACCAGCCCCTGCTCGAGCACGCCCGCGCGGATCCGGCCCAGCACATAGTCCTGGGTGCGGCGCTCGAGCACGACGCTGTCGATCCCGCGCGTGTGCAGAAGCTGCGACAACAGCAGGCCCGACGGCCCGCCCCCGACGATGGCGACTTGTGTCTTCATGACGATCCTCCCTCGTACCGGGCGGATATGGGAAAAATAGTTTACAATGTCAACTATTTTTGACGGAGCCCGCGCTTCCCGGTCAGGGGAACCGCCTGCCTGCAGGAGCGGCAAGTGCCCCCTGTGCTCCCCGTGTCGACAGCCCGTCGCGGCGCGGCCAGGTGTCTGCTACGAGCCGTTATCGACCGATGATGCATCCCGTGCGAATGGCCGCTTCAAGGCAGGAAAGTTCCAGGACGAAAAGGTCACGCCGCCGAGCGATCCGCTGAGGGCAGTTCGGAGTCCGAATTGGGGATGCGGAACCTCATGGACAGATCCAGCAACTCCTCGGACTTGGAGCGCAGAAGCTCGCTTGCGGCAAGCGACTCTTCGAACATGGCCGCGTTCTTCTGCATCGAGCTGTCGAGGCTCGTAACCGAGGAATTCACGTCGGAGACCGTCGACGCCTGCTCCTTCGCCCCGTTCGCGATGCTCTGGACCTGGACCGAGATTTCCCCGATCATCGACAGGATCCCCGTGAGCGCGCTGCCCGCCGCATTGACTTGAGTGACGCCCTGCGAAATCTGGCCTCGGGTCGCCGAAATCAGGGCGTTGATCTCGCTTGCGGCCTCCGACGCGCGTTGTGCGAGACCCCGGACCTCGGTCGCTACCACAGCGAAGCCGCGCCCCTGTTCGCCAGCCCGCGCGGCTTCGACCCCGGCATTGAGCGCAAGCAGGTTGGTCTGGAAGGCGATGCTCTCTATCAGGTCCACGATCTTCGAGACCGCTTCCGAAGAGGTTTCGATCTCGGACATCGTCGAAACCGCGGAATCGACACTCGCCCGCGTGTCCTCGGCCTGCTGCCGTGCGTCGTTCATGACCTTGTCGGCCTTCTGGGCGGCGTCCGATGTCAGCTTGGCCGTGGCGTCGAGCTCGGCCACCGCGGCGGCGGTTTCCTCCAGCGAAGCGGCATTCTGCTCGGTCCGGCGCGCCAGTTCGGTCGCCGCCGAGGCGATGTCGGCCGAAGAGGAATGAACGGTGGACGCGCCTTCCGTCAGGCTGCGGATCAGGTCCGAAATGGATCGGACCGCGAGGTTGAAGTTCGTCCGCAGACCTTCGTAGGCGTCCGCGAATGCCGTGTCGATGGAAATGGTCAGATCCCCGGACGACAGCCGCTTCAGCGCGTCCGCCAGGGTGTCGACCACCGCGGCCTGCTCGGACGAGCGTGCGTCGCGCTCCGCCTGGGCCGTGCGGTCAGCCTCCGCCTGGCGGGCGGCCATCTCCGCCTCACGTTCGCGCTCTTCCTGGGCCCGTCGGGCCTTTTCCGCGGCCGCTTCGGCCTCGCGGCGATGCTTCTCCTCGGCAGCGGCGCGTTCGTCCGCGGCACGCTCGGCTTCCCGCGTTCTCTCCTGTTCCTGCATCGCCTCGCGCTCTATCAGCCCGTCCCGGAACACTGCGAGCGCCGCTGCCATGCGGCCGACTTCGCCGCTGGTCCGCTCGAAGCCGGTCACCGGCGCCAGGTCGCCTTTCGCAAGACGCTCGGTCACGCGCGTGACCCGCGCCATCGGGCGCAGAATCAGGAGCCAGGACAGGACCGGCGCCGCCAGCAGGATCGCGAGGCTGACGGCACCGATGATGTGCATCTGCCGGCGGGCCTTCTCGGTCTCACCCAGCACGCTTTCGCCGGCGGAGGCCATCTGTGCCGTGGCGGCAGCCCCGTTGTCGCGCGCGGCCTCGGCAATTCCGGCAAGCTTCGCGCTGGCGTCGTCCGCGCGCGCAGTAGCGTTCGCGGCGGCTTCGAGGTAGTCCCGGCGGGCACGCAGAAGGCCCGTTTCGGGGTCGGACGCCGCCATCACGCGATCGAGGAGTCCGAGCAGGTCATTGTCGAGCGTACCGGTGCGGGACAGCGCGGCGAGCTGGTCTACGGCTTCGTTCAGGCGGACCTGTTGGGCGCCCACGGCCTCGAGATCGCTGGCCGCCGCGCCGAGCAGCGCGGTGACGAAGAGCCTGTTGACGGCCGCATCCAGTTCGGCGGCGCCGCGCATCTTTCCGACCTGCGCCGTGAGCAGGTCGCGGATCGCGCTTTCGTTCTGGCTTGCGGTGTCCTCGGCCATGATCGCGAGATCGAATGACATCGTATCGATGAGCTCGCTCAGTGCCGCATCGCTCTTTTGGCGCAGGGTCAGAAGGTCCTCCTGGATCCCGGGGCGTCCTGCGAAGTTCCGGGCAGCAAGGGACTGAAGTTCGTCGCGTGCCGAAAGGATCGCCGCCAGATCCTCCGCGAGGCTCGCGTCCTCGCCGAGCTTGCCAAGCAGACGGTCGAGGTGCTCGAGCCCGCTCTTCGCCACGTCACGCAGGATCGCCGCGAATGCGGGATCTTTGGTCTGGATCAGCGCCAGCGCCATGCCGGAAACGAGGTTGATCTCCGCCCGCGTGTCGAGAACCGCCTGCATCGTCGCGAACTCCCGGTCGGTCAGGGTGGCAAGCGTTCCGCGCACGGTGTCCACCGTGTTCTCGCCCCCCAGGGTGAGCTCGTGCTGGGCGTCGTCGGACATCCGGGCGAGGAGGCTCCGCGCCTCATCCGCGACGGCCGAGAAATCGCCGATCTCGGCGGCCATGCGCGTGCCCGCGTCGAACTGCGCGGACATGGCGGACTGCATCCGGTCGGCAGCCTTCACCAGCCCCTCGATCATCGGCTGGATGCGCGCGGCGTCTCCGGCGGGAAGACGGCCGACCGCCTCGGCAAGCGCCCCGGTCGCTTCGTCGAGCCGGGAGCGACCCTGCGGAAGCTCCTGTTCCGTCCGGGCCTGCTCCATCTCCGCCAACGCGTCGCGCGCAGTGCCGCTGCGGGCGATCACCGCCACGCTCGCCTGCAGTTCAGGGAGCGTCGTGTGCATCAGGTCGCCGACCGCGCCCGCCAGGGTGCCGAACACGACGAGCGCAATCGCCACGGCGGCCGCGGTGCTCGCCCCCATGGCAAGCAGAATCGCGGATATCTTCAGGGCAATGCTGCCGAATGGGTTGCGCCGGGCGATCCTGGCCATGGGAAAACTCCACCGAAACAGCTTCCAGGCCGGCACCGGCCCGACGAAATCCTCGTGAAGCGCCGGCCGGTCGGCCGACGCTTCACCGTTGCGTGTTACTTGCTGGCCTGGCGCTCGCCGGTCTCGACCGTCTCGAACGTTCCGTCGGCCTTGATGCGGGTCATGAAGACGGTGTCGAGCCCCTGGTTGTCACCGGCTCCATAGCTGAAGGCGAGGCCGCCCATGTCGAAGGCGCCGAGGTGGTTCAGGGCGTCGAGGAAGGACGCGCGGGTCACATCGGCTCCGGCGGCGTCGAGCGCGCGGAGCGCGACCCGGCCCACCAGATAGCCTTCGAGCGTCACGAAGCTCGGATGCGCGTTCGCGTCATGCGCCTTGATCGCCGCCTGGTACTCCGCCACGACCGGCAGCGAGGCATCCCAAGGGAACGGCACCACCTGGCTGATGATCACGCCCTCGCCGTCCGGCCCGAGTTCGGCCGCGAGCGCATCGGAGCCGACGAAGGAGATATTCACGAAGGTCGGCGTGAACTTCAGCTTGTGCGAGAGCCGGATGAATTCCGCGATCGGCTTGTAGGCGCCGACCATCACCACGGCCTGCGGCTCGGCCTTCCGGATCTCGAGCAGCGCCGATTTCACCGCGGTCGTGTTCCGCGTGTAGGTTCCTTCGGCGACAAGGGTCATCCCGCGCTTCTCGAGCGCAGCGGTCACGCCGGCGAGGCCGACACGGCCGAACCCGTCGTCCTGGTAGAGGATCGCAATGTTGTCCATGCCGAGGTCATCGACGAGGTGGGCGATCCAGGCCTCGGTTTCCGCGCCGTAGGTCGCGCGCACGTTGACGACGTTGGTGAGCGACGGGTCGCGCAGAAAGCCGGCACCGGTGAACGCCCCGATGAACGGCATGCCGGCCTCGGTCGCCACTGGCTGAGTGGCCTGGCTTGTCGGCGTGCCGACCGGGCCGATCAGGCCGAGATAGGCGTCGCCCTCAATCACCGAGCGCACGCCGGCGACCGAACGGTCCGGTTCGTATCCGTCGTCGAAGCTGTCGAGCCCGACCATGCGGCCATGGATCCCGCCGGCACGGTTCGCCTCCTCGAACGCGGCGAGGATCCCCTCGCGCATCCCGCTACCGAGCGCACCCGCCGGCCCCTCGAGCGCGGCAACCTGAGCGAAGTGAACGGCCGTATCGTCGATGCCCTCGGCGGCGAGGGCGGGAAGCGAAAGGGCCAGCGCGGCAACCGGCGCGGCGAGGGTCTTGAGGAATCTCATGCATCTACTCCAGAAGGCAGGGCGACAACGGTGTCCCTGATAGGGACGCCCGCTTAAGGATTCCTTGCCGCAGCCCAATTCTTGTCGATGAAGTCGCCTGCTCGCGGGGACGTTACGTGCTCTGCCTGACAAGCAAACGGCCGCCGCTTCGGCGGTCATCCGTTTTGTCCGCACAGCAGACTTCCCGCTGCCACCGAATTTCGCAGACGCGGCGAACGGCGGCCTCGTCGGGTCGCGCCGCAGCATCTTGTGCCGGAGCCGAAGGTCGGCATCGGGCCGGAAGCGACGCCGGCGAAGTCGATCGGATCCGGGAGGTCTTCCGCGCCGCCGCATGGCTACGCCGCGCCCAGACCGGTCGGCTGGATACGTGAAATTTCAACCACTACTCGAAATGGATCCGAGACCGAGGGTGTCACACCGAGTGCGCAAAACGCTGTGCGGGGCTTACGCCTGATCGAACCGGACAGGCTGCCCTCTCGCTGGTGGCCCGCTTGAAGTCTTGGCAAGCTTCAAAAGAGAATGCTCTCGCCGCCCGGGAGGGCGGGCTTCGGAGCATTGCCTCACCGGTCACGGGAAAGCTTCAAACCCAGTAAAGGTTGACATAGGGGCGCGCGAGAGCTTCGGCCCGGACTTGCAGTTCGTCGAAAAGGGGGACGTAACGAGCGGGATTCTGCCGTTCATGGGTTTCCACGAATACCGCATCGATCCGATCCAATACCGGGTGATCGAAAAGGCGGCGCAGGATTTCCCATTCCGCGCCCTCGATGTCCATCTTGAGAATGCGGATATCGCGATCGAGGTCGGCAAGGAATGCAAGGATGTCCACGACCTCGACTTCGACAGCGTTTTCGTCATCCATGCCCGCATCGCTGTGCACGATGGACGAGCCTTGGGTGTGGCCGGCGGGATCGTCGGCTGACCACTTCTTGCTTCGGCGGAGCATCAGCCTGTCTGCTTGGTGGCCTGCCGCCTTCGGCACGCAGGTCACGTTCTGCAGATCGGCAGTTGCCGCCTCCAGCGCAGCAAATGCGCCCGGGTCCGGCTCAAAACTGATCACGTCGGCCCCGGTGGCCGCCATCCGCCGAGTGATTGCGCCGACATTGGCGCCGAGGTCGATACATAGCTCTCCCGGACGCGTCTCGGCCAGAACTGCGCTGAAGGTGTCGGCTGAGCGCTTGCATTGTCGGCGTTTGAGCTTGCGCCGAGCTATGAAGCCCAGGTTGCCCGGCAGCCGCGCTCCCAGCGCCATGAAATGCTCGAAAGCACCCTCGACGCCGGGTCGTCGGGTTTTCGGAAGAGTCCGGTCCTTCATCGCTTGTATCTCGCTGTTCGCGCTTCGATCCAGGCTGATCCTACAGCTTCTTGACCAGGGGTCCCGCAGATTGCGCATGATTGGAGGAGCGATCACGAACAACCAGATCACGATCCCTTCGCGGAAACTGTGCCACACAACGAACTTAGGGACCACCAGACATTGCTTCGGTGAATGTCGCCAAGGTCCGCGAAGCGGACTCACGGCACTCCCGAAAGGATCGGCCCACCGGCCGGGCGTCGGGGTCAGGAATTGATCTTCTGGCGGCCGAGGAGCGCGAGGACGGAGTTCCGGCCGGCGCGCAGCACCGGGTAGAGCAGGCGCGAGAGGCGTTCGGAACGGAAGATCGCGGCGTTCAGGCGGTTGAAGGCACCCGAGCCGGTGCTGAGCAGCGCGAGGCGATGGATGCAGTCGTCGCCGTGGAAATACTTGCCGTCCATCAGGAGCACCATGCCCTCGTCGAGGTCGAGCCCCCGGGCCAGCGCCGCCTCCACCTCGGGGCCGCCGTCGCGGGCGTTGAGGAGCTGGACCCGGCCGACGGTCTCGCGCAGCCGCAGCATCCGGACGTAGCGGCTGCAGAACGGGCATTCGCCGTCATAGATCACGATGGCGCCGGGACTGTCGGTCATCTCACGCCCCTCCCCGGCTCACAGCTCGCCGGCCTGCGACATCCGCCCGCTGCGATGGCCGAAATAATCCACCACGTCCCGCCAGGGGATGAAGATCGAATAGAGCGCGATCCAGGTGAAGAACGGGGCATGGAGCAGGATGTAGATCGAGGTGTGAAGGCAAAGTCCGATGGGAATATAGATCCAGCGGAGCCTCGGGAACAGGACCTCGAGGAAAAACGTGCCCTGGAAGATCATCACGCCGATCTGGCCCAGGAGGATCAGCCAGTGGAACTGCGCCAGCCACACGGCGAGCCCGCCGCCCCAGCGAAGCCCGTCCTGGATCAGGTAGTATTGCAGCGTGTAGCCGTTCATCCAGTCGAGGCCGCCGAAATGCAGCTTCGAATAGAAGGCGGAAAGGTACATCAGCGCGAAGAACCACTGCATCACCCGGATCGCCCAGCCCGCGAAGGGAGCGTCCGAGTAGAAGTCGATGGCCGTACCGCGGCGGGCGCGGAGCGCGTTGTCGGCCGAGAGGACCTGTCCGGCGGGGCTGAGCGCCAGGAGGCCGAGCATGATCACCATCGCCGCCGAGGGGTGGTGGAAGTCGCCATAGGCGAAAATGTAGCTTTCGACGTAGAAATAGCTCGCCGCGAAGACGAGGAGGCTGGGCCGGGTGAAGAGGCCGATCGCCGCCAGAACGCCCGAGACGATGAAGACGCTGTAGACGAGGAGCACGAAATCGCCCGGTGGCCGGAACGCCCAGACGCCGAGCCCGTCGGCGCCGCCGCTGCCGGAATAGCCCCAGCCGAACGGCAGGTGGACGAGCCGGAACAGGAGGAACGGGCGGTAGAGCGTGTCGTCGAGGAGCGCCCGGTCGAGGATCTGGGCGTGGTAGTGCTGGAAGAACACGCAGAAATAGAGGGTCGTCACGCAGCAGACGATGCGGACGATGGCGATGTCGAGCACCGGGCGGGGGTCGAACCAGTAGCGGGTCCAGAAGCTCATGTCCGGTCTCCCCTCACCTGCACGCGAGATCGACGGTACCGACCGTCTGCGGGTCGCCGTAGACGGCGCCATGGAGGCCCACCGACACGCCGTTGTCGATCAGATCCACCCGGACGAGGCCGGGATCGCCCTGGGCGCAGAACACCCGTGCCGCCTCGCGGGCCGCGTCGGCGTCGAGCTCATGCCGGGCGAGCGGCAGGGCGAAGTTCTCCCTGAGGATCCAGAACGGGGCGTCGAGCTGCTTTTCGTATCCGGGGACGCTGGTGCCGTCGGCGAAGACCGCGGTCACCGAGTAGTCCTCGAGCCGCTCGCCCTCCTGTTTGGACCAGGCGTACATCGGGTAGGAGACGAATGGCCAGGTGGTGCCGTTGATCCGGGTGAACCCGACATAGGCCTGAAAGCCGAGAATGAACACGATCAGGCAGGAAATCGAAAAACTCTTGATACCAACAGACATTGGCCGCACAGCCGCCCCGAAAACCCCGTTTGCGCGAAAGTAGGCGGTAATCCGCCGCGATTCGTCAACGTTTCAAAGGGCGCGGTTGCAAAATCGGGAACGATCCCCGGCTCCGGGCTGGATTGGCGGGCATGCGGTTGCGTATCGTCTTCTCGGGCGGGGTGCCGGTGATAGGCGGGCATGTCCTGCGCTCCGATCCGCATCGAATCCCGGAACCCGCCATCGGTGACGACCCCCGCCCCCGCTCCGGACCATCAGCCGGGTGATGAGGATATCGCCGGCCGAGGCCGCCCGCGCGTCCTTGCGGCTGTCGATGACGAGGACGTGGCCCGGCGGGCAGGTCTCGATGGCGTGGCGCTGCGGATGCTTCGGATTGCGGAACTCGGTGAGGGTGTTGCGATCCTCGCGGGCCGGCATGAAGGCGGGGCCGACCATGTTCCGGCCCTTGCGCGCCACCGGCCGGACATCGTGGATCACCTAGTTCCGGAACCCGCGCGTGAACAGCGCCGTCGCCAGCGTCGCGACGCTGGCATGGCGCAGTTGCTCGAGACTCTCCTGCTTGACGTCCGCCATGTCCCGCTCCTCAACCCGCTTCCCGGGCCAGGAGCCCGTTCTCCTGCATGAACCGCTTCAGCCGCGCCGATTGCGCGTCGGTCAGCGGCCAGGCCGCCGGCGGCCGCGCGCCGCCGCAATCCTCGCCCATCAGCCGGAGCGCCGCCTTCACGCCCGGCACGTTGGCGCCGCCCTGCTCTTCGGCGCGGATATCCTCGAAGACCTGCATCCCCGCGATCAATGTGCGGGCGCCCGCATAGTTGCCCGCCTCGAGCGCGGCCGAGATCGCTACCGAGCGTTCGGGCCAGACATTGATGAGCCCGCTCGTGAAGCCCCGCGCGCCCACGGCGTAGAAGGCCGGCGCCCAGGTCTCGGCGAGACCGCCGACCCAGACGATACGCTTGGGCGAGGCCTCCATCGCGGCCTTCAGCTTCATCGGGTTCGGCGTGGCCCATTTGACGCCGACGACGCCCGGCAGCGCGCAGAGCGCCGCGATGGCGGGCGTGCCGATGGCGTCGTTCCTGAGGTAGAGGATCAGCGGCAGCCCCTGCCCCGCCTCGGCGACGGCCCGGGCGTAGTCGACAAGCCCGCGCGGCGCCACGAACGGGTCGGGCGGCTGGTGCAGCATCAGCGCCGCCGCGCCCGCCCTCGCCGAGGCCGCGGCCAGGCGGCAGGCGTCGGGGAGCGCGCGGCCGACGCCCGCGACCAGGGGGCAGCGGCCGGCGACATGCGCCGCCGCGGCCTCGACCATCGCCACCGCCTCCTCGGTGGTAAGCCCGTAGAACTCGCCGGTGTTGCCGTTCGCGGTCAGGATCCCGACCCCGGCGGCGATGGCCCGGTCGACTATGGGTTTCTGAAGGGCGGGCGCGATGCGGCCGTCTTCGTCGAAGGGGGTCACGAGGATGCCGGAGATGCCGGCCAGGGCGGTGCGTAGATCGGCTGTCATGGGTCGCGTCCGGCCAGGTAGTCGAGCCGCATCAGAAGATGTCCGGTTCCGGCACCGCGGCGCCGAATTCGGTCCGGAGGAAATCGAAGTCGCAACCCTTGTCCGCCTGCTCGACATGTTTCGAGAACATCCAGCCGTAGCCGCGCGCGTAGCGGGGCGGCGGCGCGCTCCAGGCGACGCGGCGTTCGGCGAGTTCCTCCTCGGTGAGCCGCACGTTCAACTTCCGGTTCGGCACGTCGACCTCGACGATATCGCCGGTCAGGATCAGCGCCAGCGGCCCGCCGATGAAGGATTCGGGCGCGACATGCAGCACGCAGGCGCCGTAGGAGGTGCCCGACATCCGCGCATCCGAGAGCCGGAGCATGTCGCGGTGCCCCTGTTTCAGAAGCGCCTGCGGCATCGGGATCATGCCCCATTCCGGCATCCCCGGGCCGCCCTGCGGCCCGGCGTTGCGGAGCACCAGCACGTGGTCCGGCGTCATCGGGTAGTCGGGATCGTTGATGATCTTCTTCAGGTCGGGATAGCTGTCGGCGACGATGGCGGGGCCGGAATGCACCTGGAACCGCGGGTCCATCGCGGCGGGCTTGATGACCGCGCCGTCGGGCGCGAGGTTGCCCCGCAGGACCGCGAGCGAGCCTTCGTGGTAGACCGGGTTGGCGAGCGGCCGGATCACGTCGTCGTTGTAGTTTTCCGCGCCCGCGATGTTCTCGCCCAGCGTCCTGCCGTTCACCGTCATCGCCGAGGTGTCGAGGAGGTCGCCCATCTCCTTCATCAGGGCCGGCAGGCCGCCCGCGTAGAAGAAATCCTCCATCAGGTATTCCTTGCCCGAAGGCCGGATATTCGCCAGCACCGGCACCCGGTGACCGATGGCGTCGAGATCGTCGAGCCCCCAATCCACGCCCGCGCGCCGGGCCATGGCGATCAGGTGGATGATCGCGTTGGTCGAGCATCCCGTGGCCATTGCCACCGCCGTGGCGTTCGCCGTGGCCGCGCGGGTGACGATCTTGTCGGGCGTCATGTCCTCCCAAACCATCTCGACGATCCGCCGCCCGCAGGCCGCCGCCATCCGCTTGTGGCCCGCGTCCGGCGCCGGGATCGACGAGGCCCCGGGCAGGGTCAGGCCGAAGCCCTCGGCGATCGACATCATCGTCGAGGCCGTGCCCATGGTCATGCAGGTGCCGTAGGAACGCGCGATGCCGCCCTGCACGCCCATCCATTCCTCCTTGCCGATGGTGCCGGCGCGGCGTTCGTCCCAGTACTTCCAGATGTCGGTGCCCGAGCCGAGCTTCCGCCCCGCGTAATGGCCGCGCAGCATCGCGCCCGCCGGCAGGAAGATGAACGGCAGCCCCATCGAGAGCGCGCCCATGATGAGCGCCGGGGTCGACTTGTCGCAGCCGCCCAGGAGCACGACGCCGTCGACGGGGTGCGAGCGAAGCGTCTCCTCCACCTCCATCGCGCCCATGTTGCGATAGAGCATCGAGGTGGGTTTCAGGAACTGCTCGGAGAAGTCGTGCACCGGCAGTTCGGCCGGCATGCCGCCGGCCTGCAGGATGCCCCGGCGGACGCACTCGGCCCGGTCGCGCAGGTGGTGGTGGCAGGGCGAGAGGTCGGACCAGGTGTTGACGATGGCGATGACCGGCTTGCCCGCCCAGTCCTCGTCGTCGAGGCCCATCTGCATCGCCCGGCTCCGGTGCCCCATCGAGCGCAGGTCGTCGGGCGCGAACCAGCGCGCGGAGCGGAGATCTTCGGGTTTCTTCACGGGCGGCACTCCTCAGGAAATCGAATGGGCGAAATGGAACGGAGGCGGATCCTGAAATTGATATATTAGTTGACTAGTGGAGGCAATATGTCTCTACTCGCGGCCGTTCGAACCCGGAGGAGGCAAGCCTCGGAGGGCCAGATGAGCGGTACGGCTACCGGCAAGGATGCAGTCATGGCGGGCACGCCCGTCGCCCCCGGCACGGCGACGGATCGCGTATATGGCGGCCTCCGGGAGAGGATCGTCAGCCTCGAGCTGCCGCCCGGGGCGGCGCTCGGGCGCGTGGAACTGGCCCGGGCCTACGGGGTGAGCCAGACCCCGGTGCGAGAGGCCCTGCAGCGCCTCGAGCAGGACGGGCTGGTGCTGATCTACCCGCAATCCAGGACCGAGGTGTCGCATATCGACATCCGCCAGCTCTTCGAGACGCATTTCCTGCGCGTGGCGGTCGAGACCGAGGTGGTCCGCCGCCTGGCGCTGAAGCCCTCCGGCGACACGATCGGCCGGGCGCAGACGATCGTGAGGATGCAGAGCGTGCTCTTGGAGAGCGAAGGCGAGATGGCGATGTTCGCGGCGCTAGACCGGGATTTCCACCTCACGCTCTTCGCCGGCGTCGGCATGGAGGCGCTGCACGCAATGCTCCAGCGGCGCCTCGGCCATCTCTACCGCTGCCAGCGCCTCGAACTGCCGCGGTCGGGCAAGATGCAGTCGATCGTCGAGGCGCACCGAAAGATCCTCGACCGCATCTCCGGCGGAGACCCCGAACAGGCCGCCGAGGCGGTCCGGGCGCACCTGTCCGGAACCATCGGCCAGATCGAAAGCCTCCGCGCGGAGTTCCCGGACTATTTCAGGCCGGCGGTTTGAGCGCGGGCGGACACCGTCGCTCAGGAGTTCGCACTTGGTTAATGATTTCATGTGACACAGATCCCTGACCCGCCGGACGGCGACCTTGGCCAGGCGACAACCGCGGAAATTCCCGGATACTCGGGCGTTCCAGCCCGCCTCCAGGATCTTGCTCGAAGACCAGGCTCGCATGCAAAACGCTTTGACAGAACGAACCGGGGCGATGCTGAGCGAGGAGATCGCGACGACGTTTCGCCGTCACTGGAAACCCGGTTACGGCAGCGTCTCGATAGACGAACTCGGCTTCATTCGCGACCTCATCGACCGCCATCGCCCCGCCCGGTTTCTGGAAATCGGCATGGCCTCCGGACTGTCGACGGGCTTCATCGCCCGTTTCCTCGATGCGGCGGGCGGCGAAGCGATCACCTCGATCGACCATGACGACACGTTCTTCGGCGACGCGACGAAGCCCAACGGGTTTCTGTTCGACGCGATCTACCCGGGCGGAAAGCTCGACGCGAAACTGCTCAAGTTCAAGACCGCGCTCGATGCGGACGATCTGGGAGGGCCATGGGACATGGCCTTCATCGACGCCAATCACGCGCACCCCTGGCCAACGCTCGACACGCTCGCCATCGCACCGCACATGTCCGGCACGAAATGCGTGATCCATCACGATCTCGACCTCTACATGCGGCAGGACATTATGTTCGGGATCGGGCCGAAATACCTCCACGACCAGTTTCCGCATGACAGGCGGCACGTCTCGGCGGCCAACAAGGGCAACATCTTCTGCCTCGACCTCGACATGTCGCGCGAAGAGATCGAGGACATCGCGATCAGATCCCTCAAGCTGCCGTGGTCCCTGCGCACGCCTCTGCCTGGTTCCCAGGTCGCCAGGATCCGCAGGGTTCTGCAGACGCATTATGGCCCGCGCCTGCTCGAACATTTCGACCGTTGCCTGAGCACCATGAACCAGGCCGATCGTTTCCGAAGCGGGCTCTAGCGGAGGGCGGCCCTGCCATCGACGCGGGTTGGCGGGAGTCTTCCGGGCCACCGCGAAGGCCCGCGGAACTCCGGCTGCGACCCCGGTGGGCTAAAGGGATCGCGAGGATCCAGGCGGCCCCGGCGGCACTAGGGTCGGATGATCGGGGTTCCCGGCACCTCGCACGCGCCATCGAGCCCCCTGCACGACAGGATCCCGCGATCCATCGCCGTGGACGGCCGACGATCGGCCAACCGAGAGGGCCGGGCTCCTCTTCCGGCGATGGCGCATCACGCGTCCGCCGGTCGGATGGCCGGCTCCGCAGAAACGCCGCTCCAGTTCCGGCGCCGCATCTGACGCAGAAGCAGGGTGTTCAGCCAGGAATTCCACGTATCGGACCCCTGGATCTGCCGCGCGATCAGCTGGTAGCCGGACGCGGTCGGATGCACGCCGTCGGAGTCCGACAGGCTCTTCAGGAACACCTGGGACGACGACAGGGCCTCGGCCATCGGCAGGTATGTCCACCCCTGCCGGCCGGTAACCGCCGCCTGTGCGAGGGAGATGCTCTTCAGGGCGTTGTTGACCATCGTTCCGGTCGCGCCGCCCTTCCAGTCCAGCCGGGGATGCACGGGCGTCGGCTCGATCCAGAGCTGCGGAACGCCCTTGAGCTCCCGAATGCAACTCAGGATCTCCACGAAGTTCTTCAGCTGATGCAGGTATCGCGTGCTGTCGAAACTGGAACCGGCGCGCGCCGCATCGTTGACCCCCGTCATCACCACGATGCCGGCGATCCTGTCCTTGATGCGCGGCGGGGCCTCGAAGGCGATGCGCTGGACGGTGTCCAGGCTCGTGTCTCCGCCCAGGCCGAGCTGGTAGAAATCGAACCGATCCGGCGAGACCGTCGATGCCGCCATCTCGCACAAGCGCGATGGCCAGCCCCGAAACGTCTCGTCATTGCTTCCGGCGGTTATGCTGTCGCCGAAGAACAGCAGGCGCACCTTTCTCATCTGAATATTCCTTTGCCGCGCTGAAGTTGTTTGCTCTGTCGTGCCCCGCATCGGGAGGTCGCCATCTGCCGCGGCGGCATCCGCACGGGGCGGAAGGGATTCATTCGGTTTCGACCGCGTCATTTGGGAGACCTCTTGCCTGCTTGCTCGCCCGGGTTGAGCGCGGTCACGATCGCTTCGGCCACCTGTTCCCTGCCTTCCATCGAGGTCGGCGGCAGCGACCGGCCGGCCTCCAGCGAGAAGTACTGGCAGGCCGTGTCCGGCCAGGACAGACCGACGACATCTCCGGGCGCCTCGGCGCGGGCGTAGTGGAGCGCGACATGGACGAGTTGGCCGTCGGAAAGCCGGGCCACGATCACCGAATGCGACCCGAGGTCCTCGCGGTACAGCACCTTCGCCCGGGCCCCCGCCGGATCGAGAACGATCCGCTCGGGGCGGATCCCGAGCAGCATCGGGCCGATGTAGTCGCTGGGGCCGAGCGACTCCCCGGACGCGATGCGCAACTGGCCGGCGACGCCAGAGACCTCGATCAGGTTCATCGGCGGCGCGCCGAGGAACTCCGCGGCGAAGGTCGTTGCCGGACGGGCATAGACGGCGGCGGGCGTATCGAATTGCTCGATATGCCCGTTGTTCAGGATCATGATCCGGTCTGCCAGTGTCATCGCTTCGGTCTGATCGTGGGTCACGAGAACAGTGGTGGCGCCGATGCGCGTGTGAAGCTCGCGCAGCTCGCGGCGCATGGCCCGCCGGAGCCTCGCGTCGAGATTCGACAGCGGCTCGTCGAGCAGCAGGACTTTCGGCTCGCGCACGATCGCGCGGGCGAGCGCCACGCGCTGCCTCTGGCCGCCCGACAGCTCGGACGGACGACGGTCGAGGCAATCCTCCAGCCCGACCTGCTGCGCGGCCGCTTCGACCCGGCGCACGCGGAGAGGCTTCTTGACCCCAGCAACTTCGAGCGGGTAGCCGATATTCCGGCCGACGGTCATGTGCGGATAGAGCGCGTAGGACTGGAACACCATCGCGCAGCCGCGTTTCGTGGCCGGCAGGTCCTGCACCTCGACCTCGCCGAAATGGATGCGCCCGTCATCGACCGTCTCGAGCCCGGCGATCATGTTCAGAAGCGTGGTCTTTCCCGAACCGGACGGCCCCAGGATCACCGTGAATTCGCCGGCCCGGAGGGTGGCGCTCAGCCCGTCGATCACCTGGCCGCGGCCGAAGGACTTCGAGACATTGTGAAGGCGGATATCTTCGGCCTGCCCTGTCACGGTCATTCCTCCGCCGCCGGGAACCCGCGCAGGATCTGCGGCTGCACGAGCGCGATGAGGAGGACAGGGAAGAAGGATACGACAAGCGCGCCCGTCATCAGGAGCGGCACGTCGGGCATCCGCGCCGGGTCGTTGTCGATCAGCATGGCGAGCCCGACCGTCGCGGTCTGCGTTTCGGGCGCGAAGGCGGCGACGAGGGGCCAGAGATAATAGGTCCACGCGTTGACGAAACCGATCAGGAACGTGGTCGCAAGCGGCGCCCGGGACAGCGGCAGCAGGACGTCCAGCATGAACCGGATGGGCCCGGCGCCATCCATGACCGCAGCCTTCGCCAGGTCCCTGGGCAGGCTCAGGAAGAACTGCCGGAAGATGAAGACCGCGACGCTCGACGTGGCGATCGGCGCGGCGATCCCGATGGGGGTTCCGAGAAGGTTGAGCCGGAATTCCGGACGCGCACCTTCGAGCCACTCCCACAGCGGGCCGATACCGCTGGCCGCCATGAACCAGTTGAGCGGCTCCGCGACGTTGGCCACCGTCCGGTAGGTCGTGATGACCAGCAGTTCGAGCGGCAGCATGACCGTGATCATGGCAAGCGCGAACACCAGCGATCCGGTGCGGTTGCGGTAGAAGACGAGCGCGAAGGTCGCAAGGAACGCGAAACCGCATTTGAGGCCCGCGACCAGGAGCGCGATCAGGAAGGAGTTCCAGAGCTGCCTCGGCAGGAGCGTTTCGGTCAGGACGCGGCGCAGGTTCTCGAGGAAATCGTCGCCGAGCCGGAGGCCGATGCCGCCGGCCGCGATGAACGCCGGCAGGGACTGCGTCGCCGTCAGAACGGCGATGGCGATCGGGGCGAGGACGAAGGCCATGCCAAGGATCAGCACCAGCTTCGCCATTCGGTCAATCGAGCGTGTGTTCTCCGGCATCGCGCTCACCGCTCATACTTGACGTATTTGTCGATGCGGAACAGCAGCAGCAGGATCACACCGACGAACAGCAGAAGCAGCGTGGTCTGGGTCGCCGCACCGGACAGGTCGAAGGCCTGGAAACCGTCGCGGTAGATCTTGTAGATCAGGAACGTGGTCGCGCCGCCCGGACCGCCCTCGGTCATCGTGTCGACGAGGCCGAAGATCTGGACGGCGCTCTCGACGCTTTCCACCAGGAAAGCCAGAAACAGATAGGGCGTCAGGAGCGGGATCTGGATATCGCGAACGCGGCGCCAGGGCCCGGCTCCGTCGATGGAGGCCGCGCGGATCAGCGGCTCGGGGATCGTCCGCAGCCCTGCCAGCAGGATCAGGAAATTGAACGGCAGGCTCTTCCAGGTCTGGGCGACGAGCACCGCGGTGAACGCGTCCCGACCATCGGCGCCGGGATTCCATAGACCGGGAAACAGCCCGTTGAGCGGGGAAAGAATGCCGATATGGGGGTTGAAGATGAAGAGGAAGACCGCTCCGATCGAGGCGCCGGCGACCGCGGCCGGCCAGACGATCACGTTCCGTGCCAGCGATGACAGGACAAGGCGCCGCTCCGCCGCGAGCGCGAGTGCCAGCGACGAAGCGACCGAGATCCCCGGTTCGATGGCCATGAAGACGATCGTGCGGCGGAGCGCGTTCCAGAACTCGGGTTCGTTCAGGACCCGCGCGAAGTTCCCCAGCCCGACATATTCGGAGGACCCTCCGAAGGGGCGCTCGAGAAAGAAGGACCAGAACACGGCCAGCGCCATCGGCACATAGAAGAACAGGCCGAGCAACGCCAGCAGCGGCATGAGAAGCGCCGCGTAGCTCCACTGTCCGACAAAATGAGCGTGTCCCATAACGGGCCCTCTTGGGTTAGGCCGTCGGGCGGGTTGTCCCAAGCCCGCCCGACGGACGCGGATGCCCCGTGGTGGTGGCTATTGCGCTTGGGCGCCCGCGTATGTCTGCTCGAAACGGCGCAGAAGCGCGTTGCCGCGCTCCACGCTGTTGTCGAGCGCTGCCTGCATGCTCTGCTCGCCATTGAAGGCTTTTTGGGTTTCTTCCCGGAAGACGTTCCGGAACTGGAGGTAGAATCCGAGACGAATGCCCCGGCTGTTCTCGTCTCCCGGCTGGCCGAGCGATCTGACGCCGACACCGACGGTTGCAAACGCGGGATCGTCCGACAGGCCCAGTTCGTCGATCTTGTCCATCGCCGATTGTGTGACAGGCAGGTAGCCCGTCCGGCGTGTGAACTCGATCTGCTGCTCGTTGCTGCGTAGAAAGTTCAGAAAGGCCTTTGCGGCCTCGATCTCTTCGGGGTCGTGGTTCTTCATCACCCAGATCGACGCGCCGCCGACCAGGGTGTTGTGCCGTTCCACCCCCTCGTAGACCGGGGCCAGTCCGAGACCGAGCTTGTCGCCCAGCGCCGCTGCCGCATCGGCATAGCCCCCCGACGACGCTTCGACCATCGCGCAATCGCCGGCAAGGAAGGCGGGAAAGTACTTGCCCGTCGCGAGGTCCCGGTTCAACCGGACGAGCCCCTCGTCGTGCCAGGCCTGGAGGTTCTTGAGATGATCGGCGATCAGTCCTTCGTTGAAGGTGTAGACCGCGCCGAGCCCCTCGTATCCGTTCTGTTCCGTCGCGATGGGCACACCGTGACGAGCGGCGAACTGCTCCAGCATCAGCCAGGGATGCTCGTCGGTTCCGAACGGGCAATCCTGGCCGGCGTCCTTGAGCTTTCGGCTCGTCTCGACGACCGCTTCCCAGGTCTCGGGCAGTTCCGAAACGCCGACGCCGGCCAGGCTCTCCATGTTTCCGTAAAAAACAAGCGTCGAGCTGTTGTAGGGCTGCGAGAGCAGCTTGCCGTCCTCGGTTGCGTAGTAGGAGCGGACCCCGCCGATATAGTCGGACCAGTCGACCTCGGGCATGAGGTCTTCCACCGGAAGCGCCGCGTCCGACACCATAAGGTCGAGCGTGCCCACGTCGAAGAACTGTATCAGCGCGGGGTGATCGCCGGTGCGATAGGCGGCGATCGCCTTCTGCATGACGGCCTCGTAGCCGCCTTCCGCGATACAGGTCACCCGGTGGCTGTCCTGCGCGGAATTGAACGCGTCGCAGGCGCCGGCGATGGCTTCGGCGACCGTGCCGGAATTGCCGTGCCAAAACTCGATATCCGCCGCGCATGCGGGATGCGACGCGGCCGCAAGTGCGGTGAAGAGGGCAACCTCTCGTATCCTGGTCATTTATCTCTCTCCTCTCAAAGTTGAGCGACTCAGGAAAATTCCACACTATCTGTGTATAAACGCGGACTTACGTTGATACTATGCTGGTGTCTTTCGCTTTGCTTCTAACAAAAACTGTGAGACCATACCAGTAAAACATCACTTAGAGTGTGGAATTGCCTCGCTATGATCCGCACAACCTCGTCACCGCGGAGTTCCGCCGCGGAGGGCGGAACAATCCCGTTGCTAGCCGCAACGAACGTGACGTGTTGTCCGAGATCTGGCATCGCTCGCTACCTTCACGGGCTGAGATCGTCGGCCGGTTGGACCTGACTCAGCAATCCGTGCACCGGATCATAGAGCAACTCGAGGCGCGGGGTCTGATCTATCTGGGCGAAATGAAGCCCGCCGTCGGGCGCGGCCAGCCGAGCCCGGTCCTGCATCTCAGGAAGGACTGGTGCTTCACCATCGGGATATCGGTGAATACCGACCGCGCGGGTGTCGCGCTGATGCATCTCGACGGCACGCACAAGATCCGCTTCCTCAAGATCGAGGGCCTGTCGATGGAGCGGGCGCTCGAGCAGATCGAAACCTGCATCGACGAGATGATCGCCGCCGAGGGACGGTCGCGCGACCGTCTCCTGGGCGTCGGCTTCTGCATTGCCGGGTTCAGCGTCTCGGGCACCCAGTACAATGCCCCGTTACCGCTCCACGAATGGTCGCTGATCGAACTCGGGCCACTCCTGTCCCAGCGTTTCCAGGCACCGGTCTGGACCGAGAACATCGCGAACGCGGCCGCCCTGGCCGAGCTGATGTTCGGGATCGGGCACCACGTGAAGAACTTTTCCTACCTCTCGTTCAACTACGGGCTGGGCGGCGCCATCGTTGTCGACGGCAAGCTCCTTCGTGGCGGGCACGGCAATGCCGGCGAGGTCAGCAACATGCTGGGCCCGGTGGAGCACTACCAGCGGCCGACGCTGAGTTCGCTTCTGGAGGAACTCCGCAGCAGGGATGTGCCGGTTTCGTCGATCTGGGCCCTGCAAGGCAAGTTCGACCTGGCGTGGCCCGGCGTCGCGGAGTGGCTCGAGCGCGTGGCGCCGGCCTACCAGCAGATCCTGAACGCAGTCTTTGCGATCGCCGATCCCGAAGCGATCGTCTTCGGCGGCGTAATTCCCGGGCCGCTCGCGGAGGAGCTGATCGCACGCGCGGAGTTCTTCCGCTATCCGCGCTACGGCATTTCGCCGGCGGAACCGAAGCTGGTCGTCTCCAAGCTGCGCGAACCGGCCTCGCTGGGCGCCGCGGCGATGCCGCTGACGGCGCTCCTGCTCTAAGGGCGCCCCGGATCCGCACCCAGGCCGCAAACGGCACCGGCGCGAGCTTGTCTCATCTCACGGGAAGGTTCTGGTGGAGCCAAGGGGAGTCGAACCCCTGACCTCTTGCATGCCATGCAAGCGCTCTCCCAACTGAGCTATGGCCCCGACCGGGTGGGCGCCTGGGCGCCCGTGGCAGGCTCTCTAGGACAGCGGGCCTGCCGGTTCAAGCGAAAATCGCGTCAGTCGTCGTCGTCGCCGGAAACGTCGGCGATGTCGTCGAGCGACACGTTGTCGTCGTCCTCTTCCTCGAGCACGTCGTCGCCGAGGTCCATGTCGCTCGAATCGTCGTCGTCGTCCTCGAGCACGACATCATCGTCGTCGATCAGATCGTCTTCGTCCTCGGTGACCGAATCCTTGTCGGCCTTGTCGGCGACCATCACCCGCGAATGTTTGCCGGTGTCCAGCGTGACGATCTCGCCCGTGTACGGGCTCACGATCGGATTCTTGTTCAGGTCGTAGAACCGCTTGCCCGTGGTCGGACAGATCCGTTTCGTGCCCCATTCTTCCTTGGGCATTGTCTTACCTCTCGTCGACTCTGGCGGAAACCCGGTGGCTCCTGCCATACTGCCGGGGGGCTGTCAAAGCCTTTTGCCCCGCCCGCCCCCTATCTGGGGCGCCGGCGGGAAAGTTCAACGGCGGCAAGGGGTGTGCCATGAAGATCATCCGGCTCGAGGGCGAGGCGCCGGTGGAGATCCGTCTCCGGCGCTCGGCGCGGGCGCGGCGGCTGTCGCTCAGGGTCTCGGCCCTGGACGGGCAGGTGACGATGACGGTGCCGGCGCGGCTGTCGGTGGCCGAGGCCATCGCCTTCGCCGGCGACCGGCGCGACTGGATCCGGGGGCGGCCGGGGCGGGAGCGGCCCGCGGGCGCCCGTGGCCATCGCCGAGGGCGCGCGCCTGCCGGTGGAGGGCCGCCTCCGCCGCATCGCCCTCGCCCCGGCCCGGGCGCCCGCGCTCACCGAAGACGTCCTGACCCTGCCCCGGGCCCGTCCGGCGCGGGCGGCGGCGGCGTTCCTGAAATGCCTGGCCCGCGACCGGCTGGCGGCGTCCTGCGATACCGCCGCCCGGGCGCTGGACGTGACCTATGCCGAGCTCGCGCTGCGCGACACCCGATCGCGCTGGGGCTCGTGCAGCCACCAGGGCCGGCTGATGTTCTCCTGGCGACTGGCGATGGCGCCGCCCGAGATCCTGGCCTATGTCGCGGCGCACGAGGTGGCGCATCTCGTGCGGATGGACCATTCGCCGGCCTTCTGGCGGGTGGTGGCGCGGCTCGACCCGGACTGGCGCAGGCACCGCCGCTGGCTGCACGAGGAGGGCGCCCGGCTCCACGCGTACCGCTTCGAGGATTGACGCCGGCCGGTTTGTGATCACAGGATCGGAAATGCTGAACGCCACCGCCCGCCCGCAGGAAAAACCCGCGCCAGTTTCGGCCCATGAACGGGTCTACCGCGCCCTGCGCGGGCGGATCCTGCATGGCGAGCTGCCGCCCGGGGCGCCGCTGACGATCCGCGGCATCGGCGCGCAGTTCGGCGTCTCGATGACCCCGGCGCGCGAGGCCGTGCGGCGACTGGCCGCCGAAGGCGCGCTGGTGCTGTCGCCCTCGGGCCGGGTCACCACGCCGGAGCTGTCGAGCGAGCGGATCGAGGAGCTTTCGGCGGTGCGCGCGCTGATCGAGACGGAGCTCGCCAGCCGCGCCCTGCCGCGCGCCCATATCGCGCTGATCGAGCGGCTCCAGGCGATCAACGCGGCGCTGCCCGAGACCATCCTGCGGGGCGACGCGGTGGGCTATATCCGCACCAATCTGGAGTTCCACCGCACGCTCTACCTGCGCGCCCAGGCGCCGGCGATGCTGGCGATGATCGAGACTGTCTGGCTGCAGCTCGGCCCGACGATGCGGAAGATCTACGAAAAGCGCAGCCGGACCGACGTGCCGCCGCATCACCGGCTGATTCTCGCGGCCTTGCGCGCGGGCGACGAGCCGGGGCTCAGGCTGGCGATCCGGACCGACGTGACCCAGGGCCTCCGGCTCCTGATCGGCTGACGCGAAAAGCTTGACCTCGATCAAGGCCGGGCCACCGGTCGCATGCCAGAACCCGAATGCGAACAGGTATCCCGGGTTTCCCATGTCCAGCACAGACGACCAGCCTCTCTACGCGGCCCGCGAGCCGATCTTTCCGCGCCGGGTGAAGGGCCGGTTCCGCACCCTGAAATGGTGGATCATGGCGGTGACGCTCGGGATCTACTACCTCACGCCCTGGCTGCGTTGGGACCGGGGGCCGGAGCTGCCCGACCAGGCGGTGCTGGTCGACATGGCCGGCCGGCGGTTCTTCTTCTTCTGGATCGAGATCTGGCCGCACGAGTTCTATTTCGTGGCCGGGCTCCTCATCATGGCCGGTCTCGGCCTCTTCCTGTTCACCTCGGCGCTGGGCCGGGTCTGGTGCGGCTATGCCTGCCCGCAGACGGTCTGGACCGACCTCTTCGTGCTGGTCGAGCGCTGGGTCGAGGGCGACCGCAACGCGCGGATGCGGCTCTGGAAGGCCGGCTGGGACGCGCGCAAGATCCGGCTCCGGCTGACGAAATGGGCGCTCTGGCTGCTGATCTCGGTCGCGACCGGGGGGGCGTGGGTGTTCTATTTCACCGACGCGCCGGATCTGGCGCGGGCGCTCGTGACGTTCCAGGCCCCGGCGATCGCCTACACGACCATCGCGGTCCTGACGCTGACGACCTTCCTGTTCGGCGGGTTCGCCCGCGAGCAGATCTGCATCTACGCTTGCCCCTGGCCGCGCATCCAGGCGGCGATGATGGACGAAGAGACCATCACCGTCGCCTATCGCGAATGGCGCGGCGAGCCGCGCGGCAAGGGGAAACGGCGGCGCGAGATCGCCGAGAGTACCCTTGCCGGCACCCAGGCGGCCGGCCCCCGGATCGGCGGCCGGTCGCCGAACGTGCCGATGCCCGGGATGCGCTGGGGCGTGGGCGGGGCGATCCCGGCCAAGGAGGGGCTGGGCGACTGCATCGACTGCAATGCCTGCGTCAACGTCTGCCCGATGGGGATCGACATCCGCGACGGGCAACAGCTGGCCTGCATCACCTGCGCGCTCTGCATCGACGCCTGCGACGACGTGATGGCCAAGATCGGCAAGCCACGCGGGCTGATCGACTATATCGCGCTCACCGACGAGCGCCGCGAGCGCAAGGGCGAGGCACCGCGCAAGATCTGGCGGCACGTGTTCCGGCCGCGGACGATCCTCTACACCACGCTCTGGTCGCTGGTGGGGGTCGGGCTCCTCGTCGCGCTGTTCATCCGCGCCGATATCGACGTGACCGTCGCGCCGGTGCGGAACCCGACCTTTGTCCTCCTGTCGGACGGCTCGATCCGCAACACCTATGACGTGCGGCTGCGCAACAAGCATGGCGAGGCGCGGCCGTTCCGGATCTCCCTGAAGGGCCCGCCGACGCTCCGGATCCAGCTCGAGGGCACGCCCTACGAGTCGATCACGGTCCCGGCCAACGAACAGCTCCTGCAGCGCGTCTACGTGATCGCGCCGCCGAACTCCCCGCCCGCCACCAGCGACCGCACCGGCTTCCGGTTCTGGGTCGAGGATCTTCTGAACGGCGAGCGGGTCCACAAGGACACGGTCTTCAACGGAGACGCGAAATGAGCAAGGAACTGACCGGCCGGCACGTGTTTCTCATCACCGCCGGCGCCTTCGCGGTGATCATCGGGGTCAACATCACGCTCGCGGTCAGCGCGGTGCGGACCTTCCCGGGGCTCGAGGTGCAGAACTCCTATGTCGCGAGCCAGAGCTTCGACCGCGAACGCGCCGCGCAGGAGGCGCTGGGCTGGACCGTCGAGGCCGAGGCCGCGCATGGCGAGATGCGGCTGGCGATCACCGATCCGCAAGGCCGCCCGGTGGAGCCCGCCGCGCTGTCGGTGCTGGTCGGGCGGACCACCTCGGCCGCCGATGACGAGTGGCCCGATCTCACCTTCGACGGAACGGCCTTCGTCGGGCCGGTGACGCTCGGGCCGGGGCTCTGGACGCTCCGGATCGAGGCGGAGGCCGCTGACGGCACGCGCTTCCACCAGCGCCTGTCGCTCCATGTCGACCGGCACGGATGAGCGCCGCCGAGTATCCCGGCGGTTTCGCCTGCCCGGGCTGCGCGGCGGCCCCGGCGGCGCCTGCACCCCCGGCGGATGAGGCGGCGGCGCTCCGCCTGTCCCTGCCGGGCATCCATTGCGCGGGCTGCATCTCGACGGTCGAGCGCGGGCTGTCCACGCTTCCCGGCGTGCGCGCGGCCCGGGTCAACCTGACGCTCAAACGCGTGGCGATCGAGGCGGCGCCCGGGTTCACCGCGGCCGACGCCATCGCCGCGCTCGACCGGCTCGGCTACGAGGCGCACGAGCTCGACGGCGACATGCTGGCCGCGACCGAGGGCGACCCGGCGGGGCGCGAGCTCCTGATGCGGCTCGCGGTGGCGGGCTTCGCGCAGATGAACGTGATGCTCCTCTCCGTCGCGGTCTGGTCCGGCGCCGAGGACGCCACGCGCGACCTGTTCCACTGGATTTCCGCCGCCATCGCCGTGCCCGCCGTCGGTTTCGCGGGGCGGCCGTTCTATGCCTCGGCGCTGGCGGCGCTCAAGGGCCGCCGGCTCAACATGGACGTGCCGATCTCGCTCGCCATCCTGCTCGCGGTGGGCGTGTCGATCTGGGAGACGGCGCTCTCGGGCGCGCACGCCTATTTCGACGCGGCGCTGTCGCTGACCTTCTTCCTCCTCGGCGGGCGCTATCTCGACCACCGGAGCCGCTCGGCCGCGCGCTCCGCCGCGCAGGAGCTCGCCGCGCTGGAAGTGCCGCGCGCGGTGCGGCTCCGCGACGGCGCCGAGGAGGTGGTGCGGACGGCCGATCTCGCCCCGGGCGACCTCGTGCGGGTGCGCCCCGGCGGCCGGGTGCCGGTGGACGGCGCGGTGACCGAGGGCACCAGCGAGATCGACCGCTCGGCGATGACCGGCGAGACGCTGCCCGCCTTCGCCGGCCCGGGCGACGCCGTGCTGGCCGGCGAGGTCAACCTCACCGGACCGCTCACGGTCCGCGTCGCCGCGGCGGGGCAGGACACGGCGCTTTCGCGGATCGCCGCGCTGGTGGCGGTGGCCGAGAGCGGGCGGGCGAACTATTCCGCCCTCGCCGACCGGGCCGCGCGGGCCTATGCGCCCATGGTGCATCTTCTGGCCCTGGGGGCCTTCCTCGGCTGGTTCTGGGCCACCGGCGAGGCGCGCCTCGCGCTCAACATCGCGGTGGCGGTCCTCATCATCACCTGCCCCTGCGCGCTGGGTCTCGCGGTACCGGCGGTGACCAGCACCGCCTCGGGGCGGCTCTACCGGCGCGGCTTCCTGATCAAGTCGGCCACCGCGCTGGAGCGGCTCGCCGCCGTCGACACGGTGGTCTACGACAAGACCGGCACCCTGACCCTCGGCGCGCCCGAGCCCCTCGGGCTCGACGCGGCCGACCCCGGCGACCTGCCGCTCGCGCTGGCACTGGCGCGGGCCTCGGCGCATCCGCTGGCCACAGCGTTGGCCCGCGCGCTCGAGGCACGGGGCGTGACCCCTGCCCCAGTTTCCGACCTGCGCGAGGTGCCGGGTTACGGCGTCGAGGCGGTGCTGGACGGCCAGACAGTGCGGCTCGGCAGGGCCGGCTGGGTCGGGGCCGAGGCCGGGGCGGAGACCGCCACATGGCTGGCGCGCCCGGACCGCGCGCCGGTGGGTTTCGGCTTCGCCGACCGTATCCGGCCCGGCGCCGAGGCGGTGGTGGCGGGCTTTGCCGGGCGCGGGCTCCGGCAGGTGCTTCTCTCCGGCGACGTCGCGGGGCCGGTGGCGGCGCTGGCCGGACGGATCGGTCTGCCTGAGTTCCACGCTGGCATGACGCCCGAGGAGAAGGCGGATTTCGTGACCCGGCTCGCCGCCGATGGCCACCGCGTCCTGATGATCGGCGACGGCCTGAACGACACCGCCGCGCTCGCCGCCGCCCATGTCTCGGTCTCGCCCGCCTCGGCGGTGGACGCCGCGCGGGTGGCCTCGGACATCGTGCTCCTCGGCGAGGGCTTCGCCGCCTTGCCCGGCATGCTCGACACCGCGCACTCGGCGACCCGGCGGATCCGCGAGAATTTCGCGATCTCCGCGGCCTACAACCTCATCGCCGTGCCGGTGGCGCTCCTCGGCCTCGCCACGCCCCTGATGGCGGCGCTGGCGATGTCGGCCTCGTCGATCTCGGTCACGCTGAACGCGATGCGGGTGCGCTGATGGACGTGCTGGTCTACCTGATCCCGATCTCGCTGATCCTCGGCGGGCTCGGCCTCGGCGCGTTCTACTGGGCGCTCCGGTCGCGGCAGTTCGAGGACCCCGAGGGCGACAGCCGGCGGATCCTCACCGGCGATTACGACGACGCGCCAAAAGAGTAGGCCCTCCGGCGCCCCGGCGCGAACCGGCGCCGTCATCTTTCCGCGCAAGGGCTCCACGGCGCGAATGTTCTGGAAGCCCTCGGGAGTTGCACACGGCAAGAGGCCCAGGTCTTTGGGGCCACGCTCGGGGGCTGGTGAGGCGTGGGGGCGGGTTCGGATCAAAGCCTAAGGTCCGAACCGGCGTCCTTGAGGATGCCGTTGGCGGTGTATCGGCT